>JBMOJB010000108.1:0-12637 GCA_049316985.1 Saprospiraceae bacterium
TATTAGCAGTAGATGCTATTATTAATTTTTCGCTTGTCTTGATTAAATCCCAGCCCTGGTCGTCTCCGGCAACTCCAAATGGGACGCTTATTTGCCAATCTAAGTTCTTGTTGGAATTAAATGTGATATCATTTTTTGTAGACTCCGTGCCAACTACATTTAGCGCAGGATTAAAGTCACTGCTGTTGCCATATTTTCGTTTGTCATAATCTGATAAATCTGCTAAAGAAATAATACCTTTATTAAGCAGAATCAAAAAGTGGTAGTTTCTGAATGCTCTTCGACTATTGATAAATCTTAATTCGTCTGCAGTTGCCTCCGCCGCTTTTTGAAGAGCCATTGCCCTAACATCCTCCAATAGATTTTCAAACATATTTATGAAATTGTCTTTGGATAACGCGTATCCATTCCAGCCATAAGGTACTGCTCCTACGGGATTTTTTTGCACTTTAAAACTTACGGTAAATTTTTCACGAGGTGCTAAATCCCTTGCGAAGATATATCTGGTTACGATCGAACTATTTTTTATAATGACAGAAGAGTCGGTGCTGATCTCTTGTAAGTCAATACCTTTTCCTTCAATTTTATAATCTGAGATTTCGAGGTAGTCGGGATAAAGAATCTGACCCATTGCCACTGGGATGTCAGTATTTGAAGTATTTTCAAATAAAAAAGTCCAATATCCGCCTTTCCCCACGCGCATGAAGTTCGGAACCAAGGGCAATACTCCAAGTTTTGGCGTATCTTTCTTTTCTACCATCAGTCCATTTGTAAGAGTAACTACAGCACTATTAGGATTGCTTAAGACTAAATCATATGTGCCGATCGGTACAGTACTTAAATCCCATGTGGTTTTCATCGCAACAGAACTTTCGAAAGTGCTGATCTTTGCTGTTGAAATCAAAATACCATTTTTACGCAATTCAACTTTTGTGGATAGTGCATCGTTAAAATTGTTAAAACGGAATCCGGCGCCTGTTAATGAAGTTGTAACGATACCCTGTCCAACTAAAGACGGTGATGCGCTGATTATCGCAAAAGACAACTGCTCGACTTTCAATTTGACTTGTTGTTGTCCAATGTAGTGGGTATTGGTTTGCATGAGCATGTAGTACTCTCCCAATTTGGTTTGCGGTATTAGCACGGTTTGATCTACTGCAATGGCAGAACTCTTGAAGTCATAATCAAGTGCCGATGGAATTCTATTGAACGCCACATATACCTCATTCACACCTTTTCTTTTTGGATTGTGCGTTTGTTCAAGTGTAATTCGAAGATCTTTTGCACTGTCCACAACTGCTTTATAATATCTATAGTCCCCGACATTTAAGGTAAACGGTGTAAACACATTTAGAGGTATAGATCTTGTTGCAATTGAAGTAAGTTGACTGGATTTGATAGTATTGTCATTCAAGTTGTTTTCCGGTACCTGTGCAGAAATATTTGTTTTTGCCAAAGCGAACAGACTGCCCTCGATGTCTTTGGTTACACCAGATAAGCTAATTTGTTTGCTGCTATTGGGTGCAAAACTGGCAAATTGGTCAAGAATTGCCAGATTCATGTCTGTATCAATGTTGAAGATGGAATCACGTGAAAGAACTCCAATACTTTTCAGCTTTCCAGTGGTAGTTTGCGAACCAACATTTTGAATGGTAAGGTTATAGGTGGCGCTATCACCTAACATAACATTGGTGGTCTGAGAAATACTAGTGATTTTTAAATTTGCATTAATCTGTGAAACCGGCAAAATATTGATAAGAGCAGCAAGCGTATTATTGTTTTCTCCATTGTGTTCGTATGTTCTATTGTCTGCATCGGTTCTGACAACCAGGTAGAAAGCGCCAGCAATCGAGGTCGGAATTACCAGGTCAATACTATCTTGATGGCTTCCAACTATCGGAATGTTTAAGAAAATATCTGCAAAACCAAGGTTGAACGTATTGGAACCATAGGCTAATGTGGGTGAATTGGAAATATGAACACTTTGTCTGCTGAATCCTGAAATCGCAGCATTGCCAACGTTTTGAATCGTATATTTAATACGAATCGCCTGGCCTGCGTAAATTGGCAGCATTGGTGTCGTTATATTACTCACAGTCAGATCTGGAGAAGGTGCCAGGTTGATTGTAATTGGAACTGCCCGATAATTGTTACTTTGAATTGTATCCGTCGGGTCAGTGCCTGCGATAGCAATAATAAATTTATTACCCGAGATACCGTTTGGCAAAGTTACTATTTGCGAATCCGTCGAACTGCTGTCTTTTGCCAATTGTATATTTCTGTTTTTCCCGCGCAATTCAATTGAGCTACCATTTAGCACATTGGCATCCGAAATGAAAATATAGTTGTAACCTGGTGTACTTGCATTTGGGCCATTGTTTTTAACTGTCCAGTTGACCAACATTTCTGAACTACTGAACGCATTAGCGGGAACTTGTAAGTTTGTCAAACTTAGGTCGTGGTATAATATTGGCGCCACTGGTTTTGGAGTAATATTAAAGAGACCGCTGGCTTTGGTATTGTTATTTTCATATATATACTCATAATGGTGGTTGTGAAAGTCCGCATGAGCAAAGAATCGGGCTGGGCCGACCCGTACTCCAACCGGAATTTTGATGTTGACACTTCGAATAAGGGAATCACCCTGATTGATATCACCACTCATTACAAATACTCCGACTTTATGCAAAAAGGTATCAAGTCCCGGATTGTATATTTGTAGTAAAAAAGTGGAGCCCCCGCTATAGATTTTTGTTCCCTGGTTTTTAAAAGTAATGTTCAAGGTGAAAATACTATCCTGTTGTATATTGCTAAAAGCAGGCTGAACTCGAGAAATGACCAGATCAGGATAAGGTGCCAATGTGATGGCAATTGGGCTGTTACTTCTCCTCACGTTGTTATTTTTAAAAATATACTCGTGAACGTCATTATCCATGTCAGTGAAAATGTAAACATAGTAGTTTCCTTGAATTCCCCTTGGCACTGAAAATGGAATATTATTCTGTGTATAACTTGCATTTGCCAGCAATGAATCGGTACGTAGTACTTTCTTAATAAAAATACAGCTGTCGATATTAAATGTGGGTAGTTGAGAAAGGTATATTCCATCGAACCATCGTTTTGAATTCGTATGTGTCGCTCCCTGGTTTTTTACTGTAAAAGTGGTTTGTATGGTCGATTCTGACATCGCCGTTGCGGGCACAGTAATACTTTGAACAAATAAATCTGCCGGTGGCAATAAACTAACCTGAATACTGTCAGAAGTTGAAATATTGTCATTCTCATAGGTTCCTTCGAAAACAGAATTGTACATATCAGAACGAATGTGAACAAAATATTTGCCACTGAAATTCAAAGGAATCGGAGCTTTGGCAGTAAACGCTATCGCGCTGTCTTTCTTGATAAAATATGTGAATTTATTGCTAATGTCTGGTGGTGACAAAGGACTGTAATCTGCCGGGAATCCATTTTGTAAAAAATAGGGTATAGGATTTCCTGCACCGAAAGTATAGCTAAAAGGAGCAAATAGTTCTGAATACGCATACAGTCTGACCGCATTTATCGGGTTAAATATGGCGTCTGTTGAAATGTAGAAACTGTCGACCCAGGGTTTAACATAAGATCCATTGATAGCATAAATTTTAAAAGAGGGAGATTCAACTAATGTTTTTAAGGTTGTTTCTCCAAGAAAACTCGTTTCGCGGTAATCCGCATCGCCTGCGTTTTTAATTTTATACGAAATAGTGATATTGTTGCCACTAATTACCGAACTTGGGTTGATTACGATATCTTGAACTTTGAAATTAGGGAAAAGCGCTGGGGCAATTGACAGCACAGAATAAACAAAATTGTTGGATTCAACAGACTCCGCTAATGTGCTTGAATTAAAACCACGGGTTGTACAAGCCGGATCGCCACAAGGTGCATCTCTGTTGTCAGTAATCACGAATAAATATTGAGTGCCACTTTGTTCTTTTGGAACCGTAATTGTAGCAGATTGCATGTACCTTTCACCCGGATTCAAGTAAGAAATATTGGATAACTCCGTCAATAGGTAATCATCATTTCTCCTCAGGTCTTCATTATTAGACAACCAGATGCGGTCTTTCCACGAGCCAATACCTGTTGTCTGGGTACCGATATTCTTCACCCAGAATTTGACAGTTATTGCTGAGCCAGCTGTTACTGCAGTTGGCACGAAGCTACTATCTATCACCAAATCAGGCATGCCAATGGTATGAAAACTCAAAGTGTCGCTCCCTTTTGAATTGCATGCATTAGAAGCCTTGAAAACCCAATTGTAGTGCGCATTTGGCTCTAGTCCATCAAATCCAGTACTGATATTACTGGATTCTTGTTTTATCGATACAGTGCTACTTCCATTTTTCCAGTAATTAATTTGATATTGTCTTGCGTTGCTTACCGGTTGCCAGTTGGCAGATGAACCGTTGAAAGGAATATTGATTGTGTTGTTGGCTGGTATTAAGTTGCCAATACTTCCTACAGGTTGATCGACAGAAACAGTACAGTCAGCAATTGCTGTGCAGCCGTTTGACGCAGTTGCGCTCACCCGATATGTAGTTTCGACAAGTGGATTGACAGTTATAGAATCAGTCGTGCTGCCGGTAGACCAAACATAGGCAACCGCTCCGGTGGCTCTTAAAGTAGTGCCTGAACCTTGACAGATGATTTTATTGCCAACTATATTTGGTGTAGGCGGAATGATATCATTTGTGACAATGATAATGGCAGTGCCATTACAACCAGAAACGGAAGTCAAAGTGACATGATATGTGCCAATACTGCTTATTTGAATCGAATTGCTGGTCTGCCCGTTGCTCCACAAATAGGTTGGTGAGCCCAATATCGTTAAAGTATTAGCTGATAGCTCGAGTGTCTGAATTGCACAGGTCAACTTGGGATGATTCGACTGTAAAACAAATGAGTTTTCATCTGTACTTCCGTTACAATTGTTGTCTAATCCATCACAAATTTCAGGTGCTCCTGGATAAATTGTATTTAGTAAATCGTTGCAGTCGGTATTATTGGCAACAAAACCAATCGGTTGCGTACAGGCAGTAGTTGTAATCATGGGGTCGCCAAATCCATCGCCATCCGAATCTATAAACCACGTTATCGTAAAATTATCAATAAAAACGGTATTGCTGAATGCTGTCTCTCCTGTACTATTACTTGCTTTTCTTTTGAAATAGGTATCGGAATTGAGCGGCAAAGGTTGATAGCTGCTCGAATTGGCTCCAGGAATATCAGTAAAATTAGTATTGTCATTGCTTTCCTGCCATTGGTAATTAATATTAACGGAAGACCCTCCAAAAGCGCTGCTGGTATTGGTCAACAAAGCAGGAGTGAAGGTGCCACAATTACTTTGATTTGAACCGATACTACCTGCTTGTAAAACAGAAGTCAGCAGACTAAAATTAATATACGTCTGCCCAGTCGCCTCTTCCACACGGATTTCAACCGTGGAAGTATCCGTCAATGTTCCCATGGTGATATTGCTATGAGAGCCGATGCTTCCATTGAATATTTGCACACCATCAACATATATACGGCAAATATCATCAACAGCCGCAATATTCATGATATAAGAATCAGTCGGGAATCCTTTGCGCTTCAACACAAAAGTAAAAAAGTCGGTGTTCATCGAACAACCTGTGTAGCCCGTCACACTTGCCGGAGAGCTGGTACTTGCCCATTGATTCTCTGTATTGACATTCAGTGAATTTATGGGATAAGATCCACGGTAGCTGGTACCTGAACCTAAATTCAGGTCATTGCCATTGTATGCATAGACATTCCAGGAATTGATTGGAAAAACTGTCGGATCGACCGCATTGTGGAAATCGAGAAATACTGCATTGCTCGCCAAGTGATAGTTATTGCGGGCGGCTAGCCTGCGGTAGAAAGTTGGCGTATTCACTAAAGCAGGGGCGTAGTCAATACTGGTGGCTCCGCTGATATTCTGCCAGCTGCCGGCCGGGATACTATCCTGCCATTGGTAGGTAGTCACTGGATCGCCATTGAATGCTGCTGTTCCGGTTAATGGAGTTGGAATCTTTGCAAAGCAACTGTTTTGATTGCTTGAAATCGCACCCGCCAGCGCCTTTATTGAATCAATATAGGTGTTTATTATGGCACTGAAAATGATTCCTCCCGGACCGCCCTGATCGGTTGCATTTACATATAATGTATTTAGGCCTTGTTGGAGTAGAGGAGCGATGTTGCTTCTACTGATGTTGAATTGTGGGTTGAATGTTCCACCGCTAGAATTGCCGGAAATGGCTTGTCCGTTGATGTATATTCCCTGATTTGGTCCACCACCCAGAAGGTTGTCGATAGCGTAATTGAAATCTAAGGTGGCTGAATCGAGTGGTGTGGTGATGGTAAAATCCATTGCAAATAAGCACGTACTGCCATCTCCATTGCTTCCTGTATTGTTGATCCATTTTGCCAAAGGATCGGCCTGAAGTGAAGGAATCCAGGCTGGGTGATTGGGCATGATTTTAGCAAAAGGTCCTGACCTGCTGTTGGCAAAATCAGTACTCGTAAATGGAGAAGGGAATTCGCTATCAGCCGGTCCTACCAGCATTTTGACTTGCGCATCATCCTGACCAATTGTGCCATTGCCGCTGCGCAAAGTGAAAGAAGTTTGCACCAAGGGAGTCAGTCCCATCATATACTCGGTATTTTGACCGCTAGCTACAAGTGTATTGGCAGTTGTATTTAACGTAGCAAGTGAATTTGACCAAGAGTCAACTGCGTTGTCAGCGCGTTTGTACAATGTCAGATCGCTTTCGTTGCTCGTCGTAACATTTGGGTTTGTGTTGTAATTGTAGGTTGCAGTATAGCTTCGCGATGTCATATTCGCATTGAATACCCCAAAGTAGCGGTCATTGGCACCTACAACATTGATACCTGTTTCAGAATTTGGCTTTTCATTGACTGCATAAATATGTGTTCCTGCTTCTCCGGTATATGTGCCTGATGTATAATTGACTGCCAGATTATCTTGTCCGTTCACACTGAGGTTGGCGCTTGGCAAACCTGTTGTAACGTAGTTGTGTGTACTGGTATTTCCGATGGCAGCACCACTGGTTACTCTTGCAGGGCCATTGACCAATGTTCCATTATTGTAGTTCGGGCTGCCATCAAAAACCGTGTTTCCGGAGCTTTCGTCAAAGTTGTAATAAGCGACAAGGTTTGAAAATAACGAGTCAGTTGCAGTTATTTTGCGACACATGCGGTCACGGATTTGAGTTTGTGTCAAAGCAGTGTTCCATATTCGGACTTCATCTATTTCACCTGAAAGCGGTAAGCTCCCGTTGCCTCTTTTTCCAAAAGTAACATCATTAGAGTTGATCACCGATATAGAGGTAAAATCCGTTGCTGAGTTTTGTAAGACTCCATCCTTAAATAGGCGAAGATCATTTCCATCTTTATTGAGAGCAACATGATGCCATTTATTGTCGTTCGCATTCGGATAAGACAAAGATTTAAAGTTAGAGCCATCATTTGAGCGAAGGACCTGCACTGTACCATTGGCACCACCACTAGCTGAGTTATATATTTGAAAAACATATGGAGTCGGTCCATTGCCAGGCCATTTTTCCAGAATTGAATTAGCTACGGCATTAGTATTGGATTGATTTTCTGGAAGTTTTAGCCAAAAGTCAATTGAAAAATTTTGATTGACATCGAAATTCAAATTTGGAGATGTTGGTATAGAAACGCTGCTGTTGGCATTAAAACCAATTGCATTTCCACTGCCGGGTTTCAAAACCTGATTGCTTGCATTAATGCCGAGCATGTATTCCGTACTCTGCCCGGTTGCAACCAGTGTATTTGAGGTGGTATTTAAAGTTGCTACTGTATTTGACCAAGATGAAACGGAATTGTCTGCACGTTTGTACATGGCCAGATTGCTTTCGTTGCTTGTGGTCACAAATGGATTGGTGTCGTAATTGTAGGTCGCCGTGTAGCTTGGAGCGCTCATGTTAGCATTGAATACTCCAAAGTAACGATCATTTGTACCCACACCATTGATTCCCGTTTCTGAATTTGGCTTTTCAATGACTGCATAGATATGTGTTCCTGCTTCTCCGCTATATGTGCCTGCGGTGTAATTCACTGACAGATTATCTTGTCCATTAATGCTTAAATTTGTAGTCGGAAATCCGGTACTGACGTAATTGTGTGCGGAGTAATTGCCTATTGCGGCACCACTTGTAATCCTGGTAGGGCCATTGACTAATGTTCCATTATTGTTACTGGCACTTCCATCGAAAACCGTTGTGCCGGTGCTTTCGTCAAAGTTGTAATAAGCGACGAGATTGGAATACAGAGGATCAGCCGATGTGACTTTGCGACACATGCGGTCACGAATTTGGGCCTCAGTCAAAGCGATATTCCAGACTTTTACTTCGTCAATGTGACCTGAAAATCCATGGTATTCATTGTCATCTTCATATGCTCCAACTCTAGAAATTGTGTTAGTTGAGCCAGTAGTCCAATCAATAAGTCCACTGAGTGCTTGACTTGCAGATAGAATTCCATTAAGGTAAATTTTTGCAAATGACCCGTCATAAGTCGCTACAACGTGAACCCAAATATTTAGTGGAATTGAGGCGCTTGGACCAGTGAATCCACTATTCGAAGTTGCGATTTGAAATTCGATATTGCCAGAAGATCGTTTGGTTAAATAATAACCCGCTTCATCTGACCCATTATCCTGCGTATTACAGACAATTCCCTGATAATCTGTTCCATTACTTGTTGAAAAAATCCAGGCTTCAGTAGTTATTGCTGTTGATGGTTTTTGAGCAGCATTTGGGCTTGATAGTACGATTTTATCGTCTACACCATCAAAGCTAATTGCATTCCCACTGCCGGGTTTTTGCTGGGCAGTTCCTGGTGTAAAAATGGGTGTACTTGCTGTACCAGTGGTAGTGCCATTCAACGTGGCACCTGTGGAACTTGCTTTGTTGTCAACTGTCAATCCGGCACCTTGGCCTGAACGGTTCATATCCCAATACCCAACCAAACCTATTTCGTTGCCGCTAAGTTGGGTGTTCATGTTGGCTTGAATTTCATTTTGGGTGCGCGAAGTATTCCAGATGCGTACTTCGTCTAAATTTCCATTCCAAAATGTTGGGTAACCATTTCCCAGCAAAATATTGGTTTTACTTTGTGATCCGATAAGCGCAGAAGAAGTTCCGACAATATTTCCATTGAGCAGCATTTTCCAGCTTACGCCATCATAAGTTATTGCCATATGATACCAGGTTCCGGCAATAAGCCCGGTAGCACTCATTCGATAAGCATCGGCTGACAACAGTGTTACAGATGTTCCAAAATCTCTTAATAAAATCCATGGAAATGGAGTACCTATTATGTTGTGTGCCCATTGGAATATCCCGGCGTCAGCACCATTTCCCTTTTTGAACCAAAATTCAATTGAGAGTTGAGATAAACTACTTCCATCGAATGGAATATTTATTAGGTCGTTGGAGCCATTTAACAAAACACTATTCCCTAACTGGCTAGAGTAGCTAGGTGTTGGAGGAGTTCCAAAAATAAAAATGGGTGTACTAGTCGTTCCAGCGGAAATGCCATTCAAAGCAGCTCCCGTGGCACTTGCTTTGTTGTCAACTGTCAATCCGGCACCTTGGCCTGAACGGTTCATATCCCAATACCCAACCAGACCGGTTTCGGTGCCGGTAAGCTGGGTGTTCATGTTGGCTAATATTTGATTTTGTGATTGGGCTAAATTCCATATTCTAACTTCATCGATTTTGCCTGGAAATCTTCTTGTGCTATTAAAATTTGCACCTATAACAATATCATTAAAATTGCTTGAGGGCCAAACGGTTTGCGCTTTATTAAATTTCTCTACGCCATCTACATATCCTTTAACATTATTCGCATTTATATTCCATGTAAGCGCGATATTATACCAACGCCCAATAGTAATTTCTGCATTGCTCAGATAAATGGAACCTTGTAAATTATTTGAGGCATCACCTATTACCACTGCAAACTCACCTCCACATAATGATTCGCACATTTCGAAGCGAATAGCATTATTTGCACCACTTAAAGATGAAGTGAATGGGCCGATTATCCCTGTCTTCTGACCAAAATTTACCCAAAAATTAATGGTTCCCTCGTTAGGCATCGCATTGAGGTTGCCGCAATTAATTTGGTCATTTATACCATCAAGTAATACACTATTCCCAAACTGGCTGGTGTAGTTGGCAGTTGGGATGTTTGAATTATATTCTGCCAATACTTGCGCTCCTGTCAGGGCGGTATTGTAGATTTTTACCTCATCAAGAGAGCCGTTTAAATGCCGAATAAAGGCATTTGTGCCATCGCGTAATCTTCCCAATTCAAGATATATGGCATTGTTAATATTTGTTAAACCAGCATTTGTAATTGTATTGTCAAGAGCACCATTGACATAATAGTTTAATGTTGTATCTTGCTTTACACATGTTACATAGGTCCATTGACTTAATGGTAAGGTTCGAACACCTGACAAATCTACTCCTCCAGTATTTCCTGCGGGGTTGCGATGCAAGAATCGACCATGGCCGTTATCTATTTCACTTAAAATATGCGTGGTTGTGAGAACATTTGGGTCTGAGCCGGAAACAATCGTTTGGGTAGTTGACGTAGAATTCAGCTTTACCCAATACGATATTGAATAATCGTTCGTCGCAAAATTTATATTTCCTAAATCAATATGATCATCAACCCCATCAAAACTATACGCATTATTAGCATTGCCAAAACGGTCGCTGGTGAGTGCTGAACCGTTTACAATTCCGTTTTTTGTGCCTATGGCATCGTTGGCATTGCCACTAAAAGGGTAATGAGCAACTAATGTACTGGGTGTGAAATCTGCCAGCACTTGTGATGGCGTTAATGCAGTATTGTAAATTTTAACCTCATCTATAGAGCCATTAAAAAAGCGACCATTCAGATAACCAGAACCGATCCGTAATAAATTGGCGGATGTAATGCTTGAAAATATTGTATTATCGGTATCTATCAAAATCCCATTTGCATACAGTTTACTTTCGCCACTCTTTGCAGTTATAGTAATTTGTACCCATTGGTTTAAAGTGGGCATTGGGTGAGTTAACAGTAAATTGCCGGGACCTGGATTAAAATATACAGCATTATCACATGCACCAGATGTCAATATCTGCATGTGTAAAAATTTGGCGGTGTTATCACTCGAAATAATAGCCTGTAAATCGGGGGATGTAGCTGTTACTTTATACCAAGCCGAAACCGTCATTTCGGTAAACCCATTGAATGCATGATTCAGTTCAATCACATCGTTTATTCCATCAAAAGCATATGCACTATTGGGATTGCCAAAACGATCAGTAGTCAAACTGGCGCCATTGACGATGCCATGCAATGCATTTCCACTGGAATCATTGGCATTTCCATTTAGAGGGTAACTGGCGATCGGCGTTTGAGCACTAACAAAAATACTTACAAAAAGTAAAAAGATTGTGGAAGTGAGTTGATTTTTCATAATGATGATTTTTGATGATGTTGACATTGTGTTTATAGCTTTTTTTAATTCTGTGTTCAATACTTTTTATAGCTTCCATTGAAAATAAGTATCGAAGAATTGTATTTTTTTTTGCAACGGCCATACTAGTGCCTCATAATTCTGAAGCATCAAGTTCGGTATTACGCAATTTATTGTCTACTTTTTGTTTACGGGTGTCTACTATTGATTGACCTTAGGAATTGTTATTTCATTCAAACCACTTTCCTTTCAACGCATACGAAATTGCTTCTCCCATACTATGCACTTGTAATTTCTCATATATTTTCTTTACGTGTGAGTTTACAGTACTGTAGGAAATATTCATTTCAGCAGCAGCCATTTTATAGCTATAGCCTTCAGAAAGGTATTTTAGTACTTCTTTTTCTTTTACAGTCAGCAGGTTTTTGCTCTCGTCATCAGCTTGTTGTAGTCTGAAATGTGACGTAACTTTGTAAGCAATGGAAGGCGTCATCATCGTGCCGCCTGCCATCACTTCTTTTATGGCTTCTATTAATTTTGCAGGAGAATCTTTTTTGAGGATATATCCATCGGCACCGTATTTAAAGCATTCGAATATTTTTTCATTTTCATCAAAAACAGTCTGAATCAATACTTTTACTCCCGGGTAGTTTTTCTTAATGATTTTCAAGCCTTCAATGCCATTAACGAGTGGCATATCAATATCCATTAAAACAAAATTGGCGTCTGCTTTTCTCAAATCGGCTTCTACATTGGCACAATTAGAAGCAGCACCTACGCAGACCAAATCAGGGTACATCTGTATCAGGGATTTCAGTCCCTCCCGGCGATCTGTATTGTCTTCGTAAATAAAAATTTTTGTGCCCATCTAATAGGTAGTGTAACATTAAACTAGTACTGCAAAATTACGACAAATGTCCGGTTTGCAAATCGCTAATATTAGGGAGTGGCAACTCAAAATACAGTGCAGTTCCTTTACCTGCAAGGGTAAATATTCTGAATTTGCCCCCTAATGACCCGTACTGAAAAAAGTTTACATCATTTTGGGCAATATTGCCAATAAAG
>JBMOJB010000109.1:0-12475 GCA_049316985.1 Saprospiraceae bacterium
GAATCATCACTGCCCTCAGACATCAAAATCAATTCAGGCAAAATCGATTATTCTGGGCTGAAATTATTGGGTGGCAATGCGGAATTTGGAATTAAATCGAGTTTAGTACGCACATCCAATGTGGCAGACTTCAAAGATGTGGTCGATGGCATAAAAACGCCAAATTACCAGTTTTCCAATGACTTCAGCTACCGCGAAAACATCAATTCGCTTTACATGAATTATAATCGTGATTTTAAAAAGATCACCGTTCAGGCAGGACTTCGAATGGAAAACACCAATATCAATGGCTATCAGGCCGGTAATGTGCAGGTGTCCGATTCTTCTTTTCAATTCAAGTACAGCAGCCTTTTCCCCACTTTTTACCTGCAATATACCGACGATACCCTGCAAAAACATGTTTTCTCCCTCTCATTGGGCAGACGAATCGATCGCCCCAATTACAAGGATCTGAATCCATTTACCTATCCGATGGACAAATTTACTTTCTACGGTGGAAATCCATTTTTGCAACCTACTTTTTCTTACAATGCAGAACTGACACATACGTACAAAAGTTTCTTAAGCACTTCCCTTTTTTACAGCCATATCGACAATTTGATTAGCGAAACGAATGAACAAAGGGGAAACATTTACTACAGCCGTCCAGGAAACTTTGCACAAAAAACTTCTTATGGTCTTTCGCTAAATGGAACTTTTACCTTACAGAAATGGTGGACATTAATCTTGGATGCGGCGCTGAGTCGTGATGCATTCAAAACGCAGATTTACACAGAATACCTCAATTCCTACCGATGGAACTGGGTAGTTTCCTCAACTAACCAATTTAAAATCAGTAAAAAATGGAATGCGGAACTCGGCGGTTCTTACAACAGCAAATCCCTGTCAGGTCAGTTTCTAATCTCTCCAATCGGATCGGTCCGGGCTGCCATTTCGACCAAAATACTCAAAAACAAAGGAGCGCTTAAATTGAATGTGCAAGACATTTTTTACACCTATCAGGTGGAAGGTCAGATCAGAAACATCGCCAATGCTCAGGCATCCTGGTTCAGTTATTTCGACAGCCGTGTCGTAGGTCTGGCATTTTCATATCGTTTTTCCAAAGGAGATAATCTGAAATTGCGTCAGACAGGTGCCTCAGATACGGAGCAGCGGAGGGTGAAGAGTTAGTATTTCAAAGCTGTATATATTTATTTGGTACTTTTTACTTTATGCTTTTTAGGTTTAGATTCGGGCTTACCAATTATCAACAATTTGCCGGTTTCATTGTATTGTCTGATGATTTCAGCCATTAGTTCGTCATCTTTTATGGTGTTTTCATTCGGTTCTACTTCCAGATCCACACCCTTCGGTTCAATCGCTAATTTCATATTTACTTATTTTATTTCGGGAAAATATTGATTGATTAATCTTAATGCTTCTACAGGTCCAATAACCATTCTTTGGCCAAAAACGTTCACTGCTCCAAGTGTTTTATTGTAGTGTTCTATCAATTTTGTTTTTGAAATAAACGAAACAAATCCTTGGTTGCCTTTCTCCCAACTTAACTTACATGCGAAAGCGAATAGATTTCCAGGGACTCCTTCATAAAGTTTCTCTTGGCCAATATTAAAGGGTGCATTTTCCACAAGATTTACAAATATGTAATCACTTTTAAATTCCAAACTTATAAGACCCTGAAT
Organism: Saprospiraceae bacterium; assembly: GCA_049316985.1. Lineage (GTDB taxonomy): Bacteria > Bacteroidota > Bacteroidia > Chitinophagales > Saprospiraceae > CANHEE01. The sequence continues at coordinate 1,683 of JBMOJB010000109.1, forward strand.
AATATCAGAGTTGTTCACAACTACAAGTTTGTATATTTTGGTATTAGAACGTATTTGTTCGATTTTCCAATTAAATCTCCAACTTCTACTTTTTGTTACAAGCTCTAAATCTTGATTTGAAACTTCAATAATTTCAGTTGGTAAAACATCACCTGACCTTGTGTTTACAATACTACTAGTCAGTAAATCGATCCAGATGTCAATTTGTTTTTGTTCGTTCATAGCTTTTCAGTAAAGCCGTGCTAAATGGCTACTAAGTACAAAGTTAAAGATTTTCAGGAAAGCTACCAAAAATTTTGTTCATTTTGTTTTTAACAAAATTGGTGAATTAAAAAAAATACCGATGTAGGCGTTAAAGAATTTTTAAATCAATTCGCTATTCCTGATCATTGTGTTTATCGTACTTGGAACAACTCACATAAAAACGAAACGCTGTAATAAAACACTAAAAATGTTGCACTTTCGGATAACACTTGTATATCTTTGTATTTTGAACTCCATTCTTAAATTCCGATAAGGATGAGTTTCAAACTTAGCATTAAAAATTAAAAAAGAATATGAAGCAGAACAATAATACCAAAACTCTCGACCAATTCATTGATGAGCAATATGGCGAATTGGGTAGTAGTGGCAGAGATAAATTTGAAAAAGGTTTTGAAACTTTTCAAATGGGCTTCCTTATTCAACAGGCAAGACTTAAGAAAGGACTTACCCAGGAGGAACTGGCTCAAAAATGCGGTACCAACAAAGGTTATATTTCAAAAATCGAAAACAATGTAAAGGAAGTAAGGATCTCAACCTTGCAAAAAATTGTAGAAATCGGTCTGGGTGGAAAATTGGAGGTCTCCATCAAACTCTAATTCCTGTGCTTCTCTTCCAAATTGACAACAAAAACCCATCTACATTGTTAATTGCACAAATATAGCTACATGGCGGAAAGCCCGATAAAGACAAGTTGGTATCACAATAAACTGCTGAAATGGATGTTGCCTCTGGCAGCAGTTCTTTTGATTGTTATCCACTGGTCTTATACCGATATTCACACCGGTCAGCTCCTTTTTCAGGTCAATAAGATAACCGAACTTGATTTTTTTGAGACGAGATACCTTTACAGTTATGCCCATTTGTTTGCATTAATTCCGGTGCTGGCACTCAGCTTCGACAAGAAAGTTGCCTTCTACAAGGAATGGAAATACCTCCTGCCTGCACTTTTTATCGTAGCCATTCCCTACTGGATTTGGGACATTGCCAAAACTGCTGCTGAAGTATGGGGATTCAATCCGCATTACTATACCTTTCTCCTCGTTAATCTACCGATCGAAGAATGGCTGTTTTTCATCAGCTTCCCTTTTGCCAGCGTTTTTATCTACTGCTGTCTGAATGCCTGGCTTCCGGAAACCGTTTTTTTAAAATGGCTGGATAAAACGGAAAAAACCATCACCATCATTTTTATTCTTGTCTTCTTTGTCGTCGGTCTGTTCAACTGGGGAAAAGCCTATACATTAACTACATTCTGGATCGCGGCATTTCTGCTTTTGTGGCAAACGATGTACGGTACAAAAACGGTGAGGGTACAATTCTATCGTTTGTTGCCCATCGCCACTTTTGCATTTATCGTCGTCAACAGTGTTTTCACCGGTGCATTTACCGATCAACCGATTGTTGTTTACAACCGGGATGAATACCTCGGACTGCGATTCATCACCATCCCACTAGATGATTTCAGCTATAATTTCGGCCTCGAACTGGCCGTAATCTGCCTTTTTGAATGGTTTAAAAATAAAAGATACTGATGAAAATTGGAATTATCGGAGCAGGTATCGGAGGATTGGCAATAGCAGTCAGACTTGCCAGTCGCGGACATGAAGTAACAGTCTTCGAAGCCAACAGCTATCCAGGCGGCAAATTGTCGGAATTCAGTCTTGATGCAAATGGAAATACCTATCGCTTCGATGCCGGGCCTTCTCTGTTTACGATGCCGCACTACATCGATGAATTGTTCGAGATCGCCGGAGAAAAAGGTGCTTTTATATACGACAAACAGGAAATCGTATGCCAGTACTTCTGGGATGACGATACCCGCTTAACTGCCTGGGCAGATCAGCAAAAACTCGCCAATGAAATCGAAGAGCAACTGGGTGTTTCAAAAGACAAGGTCAAAAATATTCTTGAATCTGCCAGGATCAAGTACAATACCGCAGGTTCGATTTTCCTCGAAAATAGTCTGCACAAATTAAAGACCTGGCTGAGCTTCAAGGTGCTTAAATCACTTTTGTTGATGCCTCGTTTTGATATTTTCAAATCGATGCACGCCACGCACCAGTCGCTCACAGGTAACCATGCAAAACTCACACAGTTGCTGGATCGCTTCGCTACCTACAATGGTTCTAACCCCTACAAAGCCAGCGGAATGTTAAGTGTCATTCCCCATTTTGAGCATGGTATCGGTTGTTTTTATCCACAAGGCGGTATGTATGAAATCACAAAATCCGTTTATGAACTAGCATTGAGAAAAGGGGTGGAATTTCATTTTAATCAGAAAGTAGAAGAAATAGCAGTTGAAAATGGAAGTGTAAAAGGCGTGAAAACAGCCGAAGGCACACGCTATTTTGACCGAATCGTGTCCAATATGGACGTTTACTTTACTTATAATCGACTATTGCCTCGCGAAAAAAAGCCGGAAAAGACGCTGGCACAAGAACGTTCTACTTCCGGGTTGATTTTCTATTGGGGAATCAAAAAATCCTTCCCTGAATTGCACTTGCACAATATATTTTTCTCCGACGATTATAAAAATGAATTTGACACACTCAACAGTGGCGACATCTGTTCTGACCCGACCGTGTACGTGAATATCAGTTCGAAACTTACTCCAACCGACGCTCCTGTAGGAGGAGAAAACTGGTTCGTACTGATTAACGCGCCATTCAATAAAGGGCAAGACTGGGCAGAAATCACCCAAAAAACGAGGGCGAATGTGCTGAAAAAGCTTTCAAAAGTGCTTAAAACCGATGTCAAAGCGCTGATAGAAGTTGAAGATTTACTGGATCCGATTAGCATCGAACGCAAAACGGCATCCTTTGCGGGATCCTTGTATGGCACATCCAGCAATTCCCTGATGTCCGCTTTTGCGCGTCACCCCAATTTCTCCTCAACAATTAAAAACCTCTATTTTGTAGGTGGATCTGTGCATCCAGGGGGCGGAATACCTTTGGCTTTGTTGTCGGCAAAAATTGTTGATGAGCTAATGGAGTAGTTTTATCGCAGAAAATTTAATACCGCAAAAAAGGCACATTGTATCAAAAAGATGAACGCTGCTACTCTGTTAAGCTCTTTTTGGGTGTGATAAGACATGATCCATTGCAAAACAAAAGCGGAAACAAACCATCCCAGATAATTTTGCAGCGGGACATCTACATGCTCCCAGCGCCACATATTAGTTGTAATGGCCACCGGTTCAATAAGCAGATCTAATGACACCATGAGCGATGAGGCTATAAAAACCTTCAGTGTCCTTGAAGTTTTTTCAAGTATAACATAATTCACAAGCACACTCGAGCTGTAGATCAGCAGCAACCAATTGACACCAATACTCAGCGGAGTAGAAAACAATGAAAAACCCAGAACAGGACCATATTGGTATGCTCCAAAAATCAATCCGGTATTGACGCCAGCGACTTCGATAAAAAAACCAATAAGCGCGACTGAAAAGCAAATAATATAAAATGACATGGATGGTCTCGAATGAAAACGCAGTGCAACAAAGAGCGAAATCAACAAATTGAACGGAGTCAGCAACATGAAATTCCATTCCTTCAAAAAGACAAATCCCAAGACACCCACAAAGTAAAGGATGAAGATCACAACAAGTGCTTTCTCTTCGTTGTTTAAGTCGCGGAGTTTTGATAGAAGCGAAAACGGTGACATCAAAATTTTATAAAGCGATTGGTTAGCATCATCCACCTGCATACGCAGGTTTTTATCTTCTAATGACAATTCAACGCCGATTTTGTTCACTTTTGATGTAATAATTCATGGTCACATTTACATTTTTTACTTTTGAAGGATTTGCCAATCGCTGGTGGTCATTTACACAGATGGGACTTCGCTCCTTTCATCAGGGTGTGTCACCGGGTTTGCAATTTGCCAAAATGCTCGGCACTGGAGGCGGCAATGGTTTTAGTATTTATCCCAATTTTGGACAGTACGGCTGGCTGGGCGTGTGGGATTCAGCGGAACATGCACGAACTTTTTTCCAAGATAGTGACCTATATCAAAAATTTAAAAGCAGATCTTCATCGCAAATTATTGTATTTGCCACACCACTGATGGCTCATGGCAAATGGGATGGACAGGAACCTTTCACTTCGCAAAGTCCATTTGATCCACAAAAACCGGTAGCAGTACTGACAAGAGCGACGATCAAAAAAAGCCACTTGATTAATTTCTGGCGCTACGTTCCGAAGGTCAGTCAATCGATTGAAACATTTTCATCCAAAACACTTTTTCATGTTGGTGTCGGTGAATTGCCACTCGTCCAGCAAGCTACATTCAGTATCTGGAAAACCGGTCAAGACATGATGGACTACGCCTACAAAAGTCCGCTTCACGCCGAAGTGGTAAAGAAAACGAGAGAACTTGGCTGGTATTCTGAAGAATTGTTCGCCAGGTTTGAGGTGTTGGAGATCATTTCTAGCAAAGTTCAGTTCAACCTTGATAGCGGAAAATTACCGTAATCTAAATGACAAAACATAGATTTTTAATCAAATTTCATTTAGATAACTGAAAAAAAATGCTTAACTTTATGTTTCTACGTCATAGGCTATGAAACGAAAAATCTATTAAATGAGACAAAATGACAAATAACAGAAAAGAACACTGGGAGCATGTATACGCTTCCAAACAAGCACACGAGGTCAGCTGGACCCAGGAATTGCCCAAAACCTCTCTTGATTTTTTACATAGTTTCAATCTTCCAAAAAATGCGAGCATCATTGATATCGGAGGTGGCGACAGCAAACTCGTGGATTACTTACTGGCTGAAGGATATGAAAATATTTCTGTGCTGGACATATCTGAAACCGCTATTGAAAAAGCCAGACAACGGCTGGGAGATAAAGCCAATCAGGTGAACTGGATAGTGAGTGATGTTACCGAATTTCAACCGATGACGACTTACGATTGCTGGCATGACCGCGCTACCTTCCATTTTCTTACTGAATCAAAAGATTTAGAAAAATACCTTAGTACAGCCCGGCAAACGGTGAATGCTTACATGGTCATCGGTACTTTTTCTGATCATGGTCCCAAAAAATGCAGTATGCTGGATGTACACCAATACACTGAAGAAGAGTTACAAGCGCAACTTAAAAATGGATTTAAGAAATTAAAATGCCTGACTGAAGACCATGTCACCCCATTCAATACGGTTCAGAATTTTTTGTTTTGTAGTTTTAAAAGACAAAAAGCAGAAGCAGCATGAGCTTGACTACTTCGCTAAAGTGTACACGTAAAAATTCTCGTTCTTGATACTGTAAGAATCAAAGTGCTTCCAAAGTGTCGCGCCGGGATATCTTTGCGGGGGCAATGGCACCGCAGTCAACACCACGATTCCGCCAACACCTTTGTATTGAGCAAATAACTTCAATTCACTTTCAGCAGGCAGATATACTTTCGCCAGCCATTTGAACCAGGTGTAAGGCTCACCGGATGGCAGGGTGTAAACCTTGCGCTCATTCCCCAGATAACCGGCGACTGCACCGTTTTCAAAGGGATTGATGGCTACAATCGGCACTTTCTGCGGTACATTTGCCGCAAGAAATGCAGCTGTATTTTCAGCATTGGAAAATGGATATTGAATTTCTTTCACAACTGCAAGCGAACAATAATACAACTGAAAACCAAATATAGAAAGCAGAAACAGGCCTTTAAACAGATTAAACGTCGGCATTAAATGCGCGTACAATTGCAGCAGTACCAGAAAAAGAATGAAAAGCATACCCCATTGTCGCACCCCTCCACCGTAAACGAAAGCCGCAAATGCAAAAATTGCAAGTAATCCTGCGATAAGCGAAATCAATACGCGTTTATCATTCCAAAAAAAGTACAATATCAAAGCCAACAGCAAAGTACTGATCAATATTCCGCTTAACTGTACGCCATTCGCTCCGGTATCTGCTATCGACCCAATCCAGAAAGTATTTGCCAGCAAACCCTGATAAGCCAGTGGAATACTCTCCGAAAGCGGCTGTTTCATCATATTGTAGGCTCTCGCCAGATCTTCCGCCTCTCCACGTGGATAAACCGAAATTACAAAAAGCAATAAACCAAGTGTATAAGCCAGAACAAGCAGTTGGTTGTCTGCATTTTTTACCGTATTTACTATACCTTCTTTCACAAGCTTTTCAGATAAGGCAAACACCAGTAATGTTCCTGCAATGAGTACACCTTGCGCTTCGGTCTGGCAAAGTAAAATCAGTACGCCTGCCAGTTTCCAGCTGTTTTTTTCCAAGTCCTTCAACAAGGCTGCTGCTACAAATGAAAGCAACATCACCAATGCATAACCGCGATTGACCATTCCATATTCGAAAAAGCAAAAAAACGATAATGCGATCGCTAGTTTCAGCAACAGTTGAAAGTCAAATCTAAAAAATAAGACAGCAAATGTAGTCAATACCAAAATGGAGTGGCTCAACTGCAAGGCATACAAATCCATTCCCCGCGGACAAATCAATGTAACCAGCTTGAGGTAAATATACCAAAGTGATGGATGGCCTTCATAGTACAAAAACTGAAACATCTCTGTCCACGACATATCTCTGGCCACATGCCAGGCCTGCCACTCGTCCTTCCACAATTCATGAAAACCCAGTTTTATCAAGAAGTAAAAGGAGGCCGTTAAGGCAAACAGCATAAAACCCGGCCACGTAAAACCAGATTTTTTATTGAAAAAGTAAGTACTAAAGTCTTTCTGAAATATAGTATTCATCCCGCAGTTTTGAATGGCTTTTCTATTTAACCGATATAAAATCGCACGAATTTGAGTGATTTTTTACGAATGTCAAAACTTACATGCTAAAATTTGGAAATAAGCTACGAAACATTGTATATTTGCTGACCGATTGGTCGGTATGTAAATAAATGAGATGCCTGTAACTAAAATCGACAAGAATGAACTACTGCGGATTTGCTGGCAAGTGTTCAATAAAAATGGTTACCATGCTACCTCGATCAGTATGCTGGCTGAAGCAACCGGGTTGGGCAAATCGGGATTGCTACACCATTATCCCAGCAAAGTTGAATTGATGGCTGCTGTGCTGGAGTTTTCAAAATCGGCGCTGGAAGAATATGTATTAAGTGTTTCATCTGAAGCATTACCTCCGGAACAGCGTCTGGAGAAATTATTGCGCCGACAAAACCGTCTCGCAAAAATGGACAGACGTGGTTGCTTCTTTGCTAATACAGCGCTGGAAACAGGACGTGATGAAAAATTCAGGGGAATAGTATCCGATGCTTTTCAATCCTGGGAAAATGCCGTCGCCGGATTGCTCAGTTTTAGCATGAACAGCGAACTTGCCAAAGAAAAGGCCCACCAGATGCTACTCGAATACGAAGGATCAGTCATGTTTTACAAATTCACAGGCGATGAGCAACACCTTGAAAGATATGTCGAAAAAACCATCAGAGAATTCAAACTTTTGACCCAATAACATCATGATTAATATCATTAAAACGATTTTATACCGTACGGTAGGCGCAGGAATCAACCTCATTTCAATGATTAGCCCAAGCTGGTCAACAACAAAATTGATTAATCTCTTTTCAGTGCCGCCCAAACCAAATATCCGCGCCAAGGAACTTGAATTCCTCGATACTGCCGATCAAAGAAAAGCAAAATATGGCGATCATGAAGTGATGGAATACCACTGGGGCAAGGCTGAAAACCCGCTTGTATTGCTTTCTTACGGCTGGGGCTACAATGCCGGCAGATGGAGACATTTCGTAGCTGAAATGCTCGAAAATAATTTCAGGGTAATCGCATTCGATCCGCCGGGCCATGGACTTTTACCGAAAAGTCCGGTAAATCTGGTCATTAACGCTAAAATCATTCAGGGAATACTGGAAGCATATGGTCCGGCAGAGGTGATGATCGGACATTCTTTCGGCGGAGCATCAGGCGTATTTGCATTGCAGAATACGGCGCGCTATCTTCAACCCAAACGCATGGTGCTAATGGCATCTTTTAGTCATACGCCGACCGTTCTCAGATCATTTGCCGACAGGCTTGGTTTGTGGAAATTGACTTTCAACCGAATGATTGCAGCATTCGAAGCTTACACGGGTTTTCCGATTCGTCAGTTTGACCAGGCTTTAATGAGTGCCAATCTTTCGCATATTCAGGGTTTGATCGTGCATTCACCCGGTGATGAAGTGACACCCTTTAATAACGCTATCAGGTATCATAATTTTTGGAAAGGCAGTTTTCTGTTTTCACCAAAAACAGGTGGCCATCATCTGGGTACAGCTGCCATCACCAAGGCGATCCTTGATTTTGCCATTTTAGGTATCGCTCCCGCTGAAGCAGTACAGGAAGAAAAAGCTTCCAATGCCGAACACGAACTAATCAGGTTTTACCCAGGTGTCTGATTGAAGAGCTTCAGTGCATTGGCAGTGGTTATTTCTGCTACTTCCGCAACGGATACACCTTTTATTTCAGCTAGCTTTTGTGCAACATACAGTAAATAGCTGCTCTCATTGCGCTTTCCGCGAAATGGCACAGGCGCCAGGTAGGGCGAATCCGTTTCCAGTACAATGTACTCCATCGGAACATCCGGCATCACCAGATCCAGTCCGGCTTTCTTGAAAGTCAGCACTCCCCCGATGCCGAGCATAAAATCCAGTTCCATGATTTGTCTCGCTTCCTCCAGCGATCCACCGAAGCAATGAAAAACACCTTTTAATCGCTCATCTTTTTCGGATTTTACCAGATCAATACATTCCTGAGTAGCATCGCGACTGTGAATGACAATCGGCAAATGGTATTCCTTTGCCCATTGAATCTGTTGTCTGAAAGCAAATTTCTGCTGCTCGACAAAAGTCTTGTCCCAATAAAGATCCAGACCAATTTCGCCAATGGCGCACCACTTCCTGTTTTCTTCGAGCATCGATTTCACGATAGCCAATTCTGCTTCCACGTTTTCTCCCACCGAACAAGGGTGCAAGCCCGGCATGGCAAGGCAAATTCCCGGATAATCTTTCTCCAGTTGCAACATAGCGGCCACATGTTCACTGTCGATTCCTGGCAGGAACATCTGCGTTATTCCGGCCTCATTAGCTCTCGCCATCATTTCAGCACGATCTTCGTCAAATTGCGGCAGGTACAAATGGGTATGGGTATCAATCAATTTCATAGGGCAAAGGTAGGGAGAAAAAAGAAATTCAAAACCAAATAAAAAATCAAGCAATGATGTCAAGAAAAAATAAATAAATTTGAACTGATCACATTTAATTTGCGATAAATTTTCACTAATTGACTCAAAAATTAAAATAATAAATAAATCTCATTTAACATTTGCTTAATGAAAATCAATTAAGTCTAATTACACCTTCCTAAATGAAAAGAAAGGGATTCAATTTGGTTGTTTTTCAATGAAGTAATTATCAGTATAAGCCGTATATTTGCTTAAAAATAGAAAATGATGAGCCAGAGAAAGAAAAAATCAGGCACCGCGGAATTTACAAATTGGTTTGGTCCTTTGTTAAATGCCTTAAGAGAACTTGGTGGTTCAGGTAAGCCTAAAGAAGTAGTTAATCAAATTGCTGCAGACTTGAATATTCCTGATGAAAAACTGGAGGAGACGATGAAGTCAGGAACTCCACGATTTCACAATCAAGTTGCCTGGGCTCGACAATACCTAGTATGGGAAGGCCTACTAGACGATTCTAAACACGGCGTTTGGACATTAACTCCAAGAGGACAGGATACAAAAATAACTACTGAAGAAGCGAGAAATATTTTCCTAAAATGGGTTGAGATTCATCAAGCGACCAAAAAGGCAAAGGATAAAGATATGATTATCGAACGCCAAGAAGAAGAAGAGCCCGAACAACTCGAACATGAGATTGCCCCAACTTTACTTGAAGTATTACAAAGTGTCACCCCAATTGGATTTGAACACATATGCAAAAGACTATTGAGAGAACATGGTTTTGAGAATGTAATAGTTACACAAGCATCACATGACAATGGTATTGATGGTTACGGAACATTAGAATTGAATCCCTTTGTTAGTATTAAAGTTCTATTTCAATGTAAAAGATACAAAGGAACTGTTTCTAGAGCTCAAGTTGGAGATTTCAGAAATGCAATGATCGGCCGAGCAGAAAAAGGAATCATTCTAACTACAGGAATATTTTCTGAAGATGCAAAGCGAGAGGCTTCGAGAGACGGCGCACCACCAATAGAACTTATCGATGGGAAAAAACTTGTTGAATTATTTGAACAAGTTGAGTTAGGTGTAAAACCTAAAAGAATTTATGAAGTAGAATACAGTTTTTTTGATCAGTATATTGAAAAAGTCACAAAAAAACTGTAAATCAGGGTGGAAATGTATATATTTTTTGATTTGCATCTTAAAATTTGAAAAAATGAAAGTAATCGATAACAACAGTACACTCATTGAAGGTTACCTTCAAATGCTGGACAATTTAAGTCCGAGTAATAAACTTGACCTCATTTCAAAACTTACAAAATCAGTCAAAACAGATCTCTTAGATCGTAAGAAAAGCTTTTA
>JBMOJB010000110.1:0-12464 GCA_049316985.1 Saprospiraceae bacterium
CATGGTTCGAATTCCAGCCAGGTTTTCATAAATGTAAGCAAGAAGTACACCTATCGCTAAATTTCCGAGAACGATAGTCATCATGTTTGGCTCCGTACTCATGATACTTTGCATACCCGGACAAGCCGATTCCAGGGCGCTTTTAAAAATTACGACATAGGTCAGATAGCCCATCATAAAAAAAGCTATAAATCCGAGTAAGCTCCCAATTAAAAATTTGTTCGTGTTCATTTTTAAATGTGTTTTGATTTTGAAATATTGTTTTGAAACTACTGTAAATATGAAAAGATCACGTTAAGTTTCAACTACATTCAGGTAAATTGTGAAATAATTTCGACTAACAAACAAAATTACTACTGTTATTTTTGCTTTCTGCAGCTCCATTTTGCATTTTTTTTAGCTATTTCAAGTAGATTGATAACCGGTTTTATTGGTGCAATTTATCTGTAAATCCCGATTCAGTTCCTATAGCTTTAATCGCCTCGTAAATTTTTCAAGTCACCTTTTAAGTACTTTTGAAGTTCTTAATTTGATCTTATCTGATTTAAAACTAATTGAGCCATTTGGTATTGAAATGAGATGGTTTGTAAGAAAGCAAATGGAATCGGTTTCGATTGGACGTCTAATACAAACTGTTTATGGAGGGAATTGGTAGATTGGAAGAAAAATGACAAATGATAGACAGAGCGATGCAACTGAATGTTGGAAATTTCTGTCTATACTTTTGTTTTTCATACTAATCCGAAGTTAGAATGGCAGTAAAAATGCCGCAAAGATTTCTAAACAATCTTTGTTGAAAATAAGCGCTATTCTGCTGTAGGATAGCGCTTTTTCTTTGTCTATGTAGCGAAAATTCGCTGCTTATATTTTTTGCGAATCAGAAAGTATTTGTATCTTTGCAGCGCGTTTTTGAAACCTCACTATTTATACTTAAATTTTTCTGATGAAAATATTAGTCTGCGTAAGCAAAACACCGGACACTACCGCAAAAATTTCTTTTAACGGAGATAGCACAGAATTTCAAAGTGCTGGTATTCAGTATATTATGAATCCGTACGATGAGTGGTATGCACTTGTCCGAGCGCTGGAATTAAAGGAAACAGTGGGCGGTACTGTCACTTTGATCAATGTTGGTACTGCCGAGGATGAACAAATTATTCGCAAAGGGCTGGCAATCGGCGGTGATGATGCTGTGAGGATCGATAGCGCTCCCAAGAGTGCCTTATTTGTAGCCAAACAAATTGCAGCACATGCTCAATCAGGTAGTTACGATATGGTGATGCTTGGTAAAGAGACGATTGATTACAATGGTTCCGAAGTAGGTGCAATGTTGGCAGAGTATCTGGATTTACCTTATGTTTCTTATGTCACAAAGCTAGATTTCAGCGGGAATACCGCAACTATTCTCAGAGATATTGAAGGCGGAGAAGAGGAGTTGGAAGTTGAAATGCCTTTTGTCATCAGTGCGGCTAAAGGATTGGCTGAACAGCGTATACCAAATATGAGGGGGATTATGATGGCAAAATCCAAACCAATAGTAGTGGTGCCTCCGGTTTCCTTTGATGATGTTTCAGTTGTAACAAAATATGAATTGCCTAAAGCAAAAACCGGAGTCAAACTGGTACAACCCGACGATATGGATGAATTGGTTCGTTTGCTGCACGAAGAGGCTAAAGTTATCTGACGTCCTGTTCAGTAAGCGCATTTAATAATATTTTAAAGCATAAATCATATGGTACTGGTATATATTGAAAGTCCGAAAGGCAAATTAAAAAAAGCTGCTTTTGAAGCAGTAACCTATGGGAAAAAATTGGCGGACAGCTTGAGTCAACCTTGTGTGGCGCTTACTTTTGGCGCGGTAGATAATGCTGCGCAATTGGGCAAGTATGGCGCATCAAAAGTCTACAACGTAGCAGATGCTGCTTTTGCTTACTTTGACAGTCAGGTTTTTGCCAAGGCAGTGGGTGACGCGGCTGATCAATTGAATGCGAAAACAATTATCTTGTGTCATACTTCTACCGGTAAAGCGATCACAGGTCGCCTTGCCGCTCGATTTGAAGCAGGTTCTGTTTCTGGTGCTAATGCGGTTCCATCGGTTGTGAATGGATTTGTAGTTAGAAAAAGCGTATTTTCAGGCAAAGCTATCGCTGAAATAGCAATCAAGTCCGATCTGAGAATAATTTCTTTGATGGGGAATTCTATTCAGCCTGAAATCAGCGGTGCTGATGTGGAAGTGAGTCCTTTGCAGCTTAGTGTTGCACAAAGCCGTATTCGTGTAAAATCAGTGAAAATTCAAGAAGGTACAGTACCTTTGCCGGAAGCAGAATTGGTAGTTTCAGCCGGGCGTGGATTGAAAGGACCTGAAAATTGGGGAATGGTAGAGGATCTTGCTTCTGCCATGCATGCGACTACAGCTTGTAGTCGTCCGGTGGCGGATGCTCACTGGCGTCCTCATCACGAACATGTTGGTCAAACTGGTGTTGCGATTCGTCCAAATCTCTACATAGCAATCGGAATTTCAGGTGCTATTCAACATTTGGCAGGAGTAAACAACTCCAAGGTCATTGTTGTAATTAATAAAGATCCTGAGGCTCCATTTTTCAAGGCTGCAGATTACGGTGTGGTTGGCGATGCGTTTGAGATTGTACCCAGACTGACAGAAGCTTATAAAAAATTCAAAGCGAGTCAGCATTAATTTTTTAAGATCAGAATCAAAAAAAACCAGATAATTAGCAATTATCTGGTTTTTTTGTAAAAAGTATCGAAAAATTTTTCTTTCCGGCAGTAAAATGCTGGAAACTACTTCGTTATTGCTCTTTCGAATTCTTCTTTGCCAACCGGAATTACCGTATCATATAATATTTTCCATTCACTGGTATCATACACCCAGACATGCGTAAAAGCTGCCAGATCTTCAAATAGATAACCCGCATCATTGGATATTGCGATATTTTGGTATCCGCTAACCAGGTACTGATTCTCAAGTTTTCGCACGCCGTTTATTTTCACATTATAAGCAATTTTCTTTTTTTCTTTGGACACTGGCAGAAAAAAGTCACTGAAATACTTGCTGACTTCATCGTTGTTGTTGATAACTTCGATAAAGTTATTTCTATTCGACCTGAACATAGAGGCCCTATCTGAATAAGTCAGCATCATATCTTCCACCGTAAGATTGGTGTAGGATAGTGATAATTTATTATAGAATTCGCGAACTTCCTCAATTTCCTGAGCGCTTAAAAAAGTAGAAAACATTAAAAAAATAAAAACTAATCTCATATTAAGTCAATTTTAAAGAAAAAGTAAGATTAAGCAAAAATAAAAAAAATGAACCATATTTTGTATTGCATTTGCAAATATTTAACAAAAACAGATCACACAGAGTTTAGCACATCGGTAAGCTCAAAATTATGTCTATAAGTATACCTTTCTAATATTTAATGTGTCCATGGAGGCAAAAAAAATCCCGAGACAAACGATTGTGTTTCTCCCGGGATCGTAATAAATGACTTTTCTACTAAGGGAATATACCCAAACTCGCGTAGTCACTTCCTATTTTTTTCAGCGCTACTACAAAAGCTGCTGTTCTCATACTGATGCCGTTCGGATTGCTAACCCATTCTTTGTGGATTTGATCGTATGAAGAAATCATGGTGTCTTCCAATCCTGATCGAACCAAGTCTACCTCATCGGCGCCTTGTGTCAGGAAATTTCTTTCTAATTGGTTGATTTTCTTACCAGTCATATCTTCCAGCAATTGAGCAAAGCGTTCATTTTGATTTTGGTCAAAACGCTTTTCCATGCGGCCAAAACGGTGATGGCTAAGGTTTTTCAACCATTCAAAATAAGAAACTGTTACGCCACCTGCATTGATATACATATCAGGAATCACTAATATTCCTTTCTTAATTAGAATCTCCTCAGCATCTGCAGTGACAGGACCATTAGCAGCTTCTGCAATTACTTTAGCTTTGATGCGAGGTGCATTTTCAGCTGTTATCTGATTTTCTAAAGCAGCAGGCACAAGGATATCACATTCAAGTTCTAATGCCGACATGCGATTTTCCAGTGTAGTTGTACCTGGAAATCCAAGTATGCTACCGTTTGTTTTCCTGTATTCCAGCAATTTATCGATATCAATTCCGTTAGGATCGTGAATTGAGCCTTCGTATTCTGCTATACCAATCACTTTCACGCCGCCTTCCTTAGAAGATATTGAAGCGGTAAAAGAACCTACATTTCCCAGACCCTGAACCACCATTGTTTTGCCCGCAATGCCAGGGGTCAAACCTAGTTTTTTCATGTCTTCTTCAAATTCGAAACAACGTCTTAGACCATAGAACACACCTCGTCCTGTTGCATCTACGCGACCATTGATACCATTTTGATTGACCGGTTTACCGGTTACACAAGCTACCGCATCTATTTCGCCATGTCTTAAGGTCTGATAAGTATCCATAATCCAGGCCATTTCTCGAGCACCTGTTCCGTAGTCCGGTGCAGGAACATCGATGCCGGGACCTATGAAGTTCTTGCGAACCAATTCGGCTGTGTATCTGCGGGTAACTCGTTCTAATTCACCTTCTGACATTTTGCGCGGGTTGATCTTAAGACCACCTTTTGCTCCGCCAAATGGTACGTCGACCAAAGCACATTTGTACGTCATCAGCGAGGCAAGTGCCATTACTTCAAACTGGTCTACATTATCGTCGTAGCGAATACCTCCCTTGGTTGGTAAACGATGGTGACTGTGCTGTACACGATAGGATTCAATTACACTTATGGTACCATTATCCAATTTTACCGGGAAGTTAATTTGATAAACCGCATTGCAAACTTTAATCTGATGCAGTAATCCTTTGTCCAGACCGGTATGAGCTGCAGCGTTGTCAAAGTTGCGCATCACACTATCATAAAAAGCGTTGTTAGGTGTACTCATTTTTTATTCAATGTTTTGTTATTAAATTTTATTGTAACTCCTTCTCCAGTCGGGTTATTTTCCGATCAATATAGATCATAAAAATTGCTAACCCTATAAATGTGGCAATAATTACTGCCACTACGACATAAATTTTTCCTATGTTTCTCATGAAATCCTGATTCTCATTTGAGGCCGATACCGTCTGAATGAGTGAGATCAGGAATGTAAAAAGTAGGACTATTTTATATTTCATTATAAAGATGATTTATTTTTTAAACCTTTAGTTAATTTTTTCCAATATTTTTTCTCTGACTATATCAATTCTCCAATGCAATTGGGCCATCCAGCCACCGAACAGCGTAAAACCAATAATCGCAGGATAGAACAACATTCTCATGGTATTGTCAAGATCCTGGCCACCAAATGCTGGATTGCCACCATTGCCCGGATGAAGGCTCTCAGTTAAACGTGGGATAACAAACAACAAAGGAATCATCGCGAAAAATGCGAATATATTGTAAGTAGCACTGATTTTGGCTTTTTTCTCCTCGTCCTCAAATGAACCTCGTAGAACAAAGTACGCTGCGTAAATCAGGACACTAATCGCAGCCATATTTTGTTTGACATCAAAACTCCAATATTGTCCCCAGGTATTTTTTGCCCAAATGGCACCTGTAATCAAACCTAACAGCCCGTAAAGTATCCCGACATTGGTATAGCCAATTGCTTTGAAGTCATGGATCTTTTGATTGCTTTTCAGATACATGGCACTGTGCCAGGATGAAAAAGCAAACAAAATGATCATTCCAAACCATAACGGTACGTGAAAGTAGGTGTTTCTGATGGTTTCGCTTAGGATATTGCGGTAGGGGAAATTCATATAAGGGGTATCATGTAAATCTCTCGGAGGCGCATTCCACAATTCTTTGCCAAGAGCTGCATTTACAGCCTCTTGAGAAATAAAAACAGCTCCGGGATAAACAAAAGCACCGTCGGTATCATTATCGATAACCAGGGAAGCTTCCATAACCTTATCTGCTTCAGGTAGATAAGGCGGAATTATAAATACTGCACTTATTTGCGTGCTATTGTCTGTAACTATGGTGGAAGATTGAATGGCGTGGTCGTTGTCAATTTTCAGCCATAGCCGATTCGAAGAAGCAGCATCGAAGGTCGTGTTATACCCGGTAATTGCAAGTACTAAGGAATCCCCTGCTTTGGCTTTGCCTGTCGAAACACTCTCCACTCCGGGTTTTAGTGGTGTAAGTAGTCCAAAGACAAAAACATATATTAATATAAAAATGGAAAGTACCTTCCACCAAATATACTTCATAAAATCTATATTATGTTGAGTGGCAAAGCTACATTATTAAATAGAATAAAGAAAAAAATCCCTGAAATTTTGTCGATGAACCTCGTTTTAAAATTTCAAAGCTCATTTATTCCAGTTCCTTGCAAGCTCTGTAGATATCTCTCCAATTTTCCCTCGTTTTAACTACAGTTTCCAGGTATTCATTCCAGACCAAATGATCCTGAATGGGATCTTTGACAACAGCACCTAAAAGTCCTGCTGCTAAATCATGCGCATTCAGCTGTCCATTTCCGAAATGTGTGGATAGTGCAATTCCATTGTTCATGACTGATATGGCTTCTGCGGGGCTCATTGTCGCACTGGGTGATTTGATTTTCATTCGACCATCGATCGTAGAACCACTTCGCAATTCGCGAAAAATATGAACTATTCTTTCGATTTCGACCAGTAATTCTACATCTTTCGGTATCTCGATGTGCCGGTTGAGTTCTTTTACACGAGTGTAGACGATTTCAACCTCTTCCGCAGCTGTTTCGGGCACCGGTAAAATAACTGTATTGAATCTTCGCTTTAGTGCTCCTGATAGTTCATTGACGCCCTTGTCTCTATTGTTAGCCGTGGCAATAATATTAAAGCCTTCGATCGCCTGAATTTCCATCGCTAATTCAGGGATTGGCAGCATTTTTTCTGAAAGAATGGTAATTAAGGTATCTTGCACATCCGCACTCATCCGGGTTAACTCTTCCATTCTGCAGATTTTACCTAGTTGCATGGCCTTCATAACCGGTGTCGAAACCAAGGCTGCCTCACTTGGACCTTCTGAGAGCAGGCGCGCATAATTCCAGCCATATCTTACCGATTCTTCTGATGTTCCTGCAGTTCCTTGTATCAGTAGGGTAGATGACCCGGAAACCGCCGCGGCAATGTGTTCGGATACCCATGATTTTGCTGTTCCGGGTAAACCATAGAGCAAAAGTGCACGATCCGTAGTTAATGTGGCAATTGCTATTTCCATCAACCGTCTGTTGCCAATATATTTGGCACTGACCTCAAAACCATTTTTAAGTTTTCCTCCCAGCAAGTAAGTCAACACTGCAGCTGGAGACATTTCCCAGTTGGGTGGTATATTTTTTTTGTCCGTTTTTTTTAAATTATCCAATTCTTCGGCAAACTGCTGTTCCGCTTGTTGTCTGAGTATCATCGTTTGTTTTAGATTTTTAAAAATTTTCTGGCTTTACTGATTTTTTGATCGTTGGTTCTGATTCTAAAAAAATAGAGACCGGATGCTAAATCGGAAATATCAATCGAATTATGCTTACTGTTCAATATTATATCCCTGATTTTTATCCCTGAACAGTGATAGAGTTCAAGGTTTTGACCATTAGCAAGGTCATCGGATGCTATTTGTATAATTTGAGAGGCTGGATTCGGAAAAATGTCAAAGTCAAAGTCTGCATGATCCAGGTAAATAGTTTCTGAAGAAACTGAATTAGCGGCCTGCGACATGATTTCCAGGTCGTCGATGTATATACCATCTTTTTGAAATGAAAAATCGGCCACCATACTAAATCTTAAGAGCACTTTCTTGCCGGCATATTCTGACAGATCGATTTCTTCCCTTACCCAATCTGAGGTTCCATCGTAAATGGGTTCTCCTTCTATTTGCAGGTAGTTGCCCGGATGTGTAAATTTTCCACATAAGTAGCTGTAACTGAAATTATCTTCGCTGATACTAATATTTGCATAATCTGCCCCTTTGTCAATATCCCATTTAGTCCAGAAGCGGAGTGATATTTTTTCATTGGCGGGTAAGGATATATAATTCGCGGTTCGCATCACCGTGTTGCACCCTTGCAGGTACTTTCCTGCAGGTGAATCAGTGAGCGAAGTTGGTGCAGAAATAAAACTTGAACTGCTAGTCGACCAGGTACCAAAAGTTCCGGTGTTGATCCAGTTGCTTATTTTATCGCCTGAATCACCGATTATTTTTGTACCACCGAAAATGCATTTGATGGTATCGACATGAAAAAAAGTATTACTGGTATCAGTGATGACGACCAACCACTTCAGCAAAGTTCCTTTAAGAACACCTTGCTTCAGTTCGATGTCAAACTCAATATTTTTGTGTTCAAACGCAGAAAGGTTTGCCAATGTAGTTTTTGCAGTACTTTGAATCGGACCTGCTATTGGGCTGAGGCTTATCCGAAATTGAGTATTTTTTTTTCCTATTCTATGCACATCGAAGATAAATTTTTCCTTAGTTTCGATATTTGTGGGCAATGAAATAGCGTGCAACTGAGCGTAAGCTCCAATAATTTGAGCGCTGCGCAAATTCATATTCAAAGATTCTGCACAAAGGTTTTCTATCAGGTTCTTGGCAGGCCAGAATCCTTCTCTTGACACTTCAGGTGTCATTGAATGACAGCGTTGTTCGCCCCACATCCAATCATCGGAAGTACCATTGGTCTGATAACTTACGGTTTCAGTACTTGTTCCGACAACGTAATTGGTTTCCTTTGCTATAATTTCACTGATTTCGAGAAATTCTGGACTAGCAAGCGCATCGCTGTAGCTCCAGGGATAGATCAGGTAATTGCCAAAACTATGGTAATTCAAGGCAGAACTGAAATTGAATTTTTGAGATAAAAAACGTACCGCTCCGGTTTCGGGTTCAGAAAAGCCTTCAGTTCCACGATACACTTCAGAGATGGGATCAGGTGAGGAGCCGGCATTGTCATATGCCCACTGGAAACCATAATTTCGATTCAAATCAACTCCGATTGTACTGTCAGCATTGACTCTTCGGTTCTTGCGCCACATCCCGCCTCCATTTGGGCGGATTGTTTCATTGTAAAGATATCCATCAGGATTTACAATCGGGACGAAATACAATTCAGTATTATCCAGAAGGTGCGCAATTTCTGGTTCAGCACCATAATTTTCCAATAAATACCACATAAAGTAGATCATTTGCGAAAGGCTCAGTGGCTCGCGCGCGTGATGAAGCGAAGTATACAACATCCGGGGTTTGGCGTTGGATGTATTCTTCGGATTTTTTGTAATTTTCAGGTATCGAATTGGTCGACCTTCAAAAGTTGTAAATGTATCTATTGGTTGGTACGCTGAAATCAATCCGGGGTACATGCTCCGCATCTTGTTAAGTTCTTTCCAGGTTTCTGCATAGGTAAAGAAACCACCCATTGAACCCAATTTAAAATTCAATGGCTTGCGATGTGTATTTTTTAAAGTTTTTAAATTGCAGTTTTCCTCGCCAATTCGACTTGAATTTTCTTTTTGCTCTTCGTAGTATTTTTCTACATCAGCTACCAGAATTTCAAAACGGAACTTGTTTTTTTCAAGGATTTTGATTTCACTGAGAGAAAAATCATTGATAAGATACTGGCCCTTTAAATAGATTCCATGATCGGCTTCCAGACCGAGTTTTGCGATTTCAGCTATATTGCGATCATTTAGATCAATTTTTACCCTACTGTAGCGCTCTTGCGCCGTTGCGGAGAAACAGATGTGCAGCAGCAAAATCAACAAACTGATATTTAATTTCATATTAATTTATTCTTTAATTTGAGAATTGGCTTTTCAAAGTAAATATAGGACAAATAACTTATTCCGATTAAAACTAACATAGTCAGCAGGTACATAGTTGTCAAAAATATCCATGGGGGGAGAAAAAGTATTTTTTGGGCAGCAACCAATATGACAAAATGTACGACAAGTGGGTGATACATGTATATCCCGTACGAAATCTCCCCTAAGAAATTAAATATTTTATTATTCGTGTCGAATAGTCTGGATGGATTTTGAGATACATTTAGAATCAAATAGACAAAAAGTAAGTTGGATACAACGGGATAAAGGGGAGTGCGAAATAACAGTTGCCAGATCTTCGCCCACCAAGCGGTACTTATAGCCAGTTCCAGATTTGCAAATATCATTGAGCCAATCAAAGCAAATACTACGACTTGACACCAAGGTCTGAACCACACGTTCTCCGACACTTTCCCTCCGGCAAATAACCAGTAAGCGCCTAATCCGCCAATCGCCATACATTCAAATTGCAAAGAACTGATAAAATGGGTCTGCCAGGTATGCGGCATATGTGCCAACATCCAATAGTAAACAGCGATCTTTAAGACGATGATGAAAACGCAAATCGGTACAAAATAGCGACGAAAGTACTTTAACAATGGAGCCCAAACCAGGTAAAACTGTTCTTCGACACCAATTGACCAAAGGGAATGCAAATGGTGCGTTTCCCAAAAGCTATTGGCTAAATTGGGTAAAAACAGCAAAATCAATGCACTGGCAGGGAGTAATTCATAGCTTGGCGTAAAGGATTGATGAATAAGCGGTAATACGACATATGGAAGCAAGAACAAGCCAACGATTGCCATCAAATAATATAGCGGCCAAATTCTGAGTATTCTCCTGAAGTAAAAATGTTTGATGCTTATATTGTTGGTTTTTTTATTTTCTTGAAAAAGAAGGTAGGTAATCAGAAAACCACTCAGGACAAAAAAAAATTGCACGGCTAAACCACCATTTCTGCTAATAGACCATGCAGAAATGTTAAAAAATCCTAATTTTGCGCGAATTGATTCAGAATGGGTGATAACAACGAGGAATGCAGCGAAAAAACGCAAGCCGTTCAAACCACTAAAATAAATATTCTGAGCCATTAATTACCAAAATTTGAGCAAAAGTAGACATTTAGAATGATTTTTGTTTATAACGAGAATCAAAGTTTTATGCCAGGGGTATAATAATTAAATCAAAAAAAATGTACAAAGGTAAAAAAGTCGTAGTAGTATTGCCTGCTTACAATGCAGCACTGACATTGGAAAAAACCTACAGGGAAATTCCTTTTGACCTGGTTGACGAGGTCATTTTGTGTGATGATGCCAGCCGTGACAACACCGCGCAACTTGCAAAATCACTGGGTATACAGCACGTAATTGTTCATGAAAAAAACAAAGGATACGGTGGAAATCAAAAATCTTTGTACAATAAAGCGCTGGCGGTAGGTGGCGACATTGTCATCATGCTGCATCCGGATTATCAGTATACACCCAAATTGATACCATCAATGGTCAATATAATTGGCGAAGATCTTTATCCTGTAGTGTTAGGCTCAAGAATACTGGGTAATGGTGCATTAAAAGGCGGAATGCCTGTGTACAAATACATCGCGAATCGTTTTTTGACCTTTGCACAAAATGTACTGGTCGGACATAAGTTGTCAGAGTACCACACGGGTTACAGGGCCTTCAGCAAAGAAGTTTTAGAGGGGATTAAATTTAATGCCAATAACGATGATTTTGTATTTGACAATGAAATGTTGTCGCAGATTATTTACGCCGATTTCGGAATTGCAGAAGTTACTTGTCCAACCAAGTACTTCGATGAGGCATCTTCAATTAATTTTGCCAGAAGCACCAAATACGGTTTAGGTGTGCTACGTGTGTCAATGATCCACAGATTGGCAAAATGGGGACTACTAAAAAGTAAACTTTATTGAATTGAAAATTGAAAGTTGAAAGTTGAAAATGAATAAACAACATAGCTCATTTTCAACTTTCACTTTTCAACTTTCAATTAACAGTGCTGTTCGTACGCAGACTTCAAATTAGCCGCAATCATTTCTGCTGAACGGCCTTCGATTTGGTGGCGTTCAATGAAATGTACTAATTTCCCATCTTTAAATAAAGCAATCGATGGAGATGAAGGAGGATAAGGAAGTAAGAATTCTCTTGCTTTTCCGGTAGCTTCACTATCAACACCTGCGAAAACCGTCACTAATTTTTCCGGCCTTTTTTCATTCATTAGGGAAAGTTTGGCTCCCGGACGAGCCATCGCTGCAGCACAGCCACATACAGAATTTACAACCAATAAGGTCGTGCCGTGGTTATTTTCAAGTGTTTCAATCACCTGCTCCGGCGTAGTCAGACTTTCAAATCCAAAAGTCGTCAGGTCTTTTGACATGGGGGAAACTAAATCTATTGGATACATTTTCTAATTTTAATTTGAAAAAATAAAGTGCAAAATTAAGAATAAATCTAAATAAGAAACAATTTTTTCGACTTTTAGTTGTAAAAAAGTTTTATAGATTTTGGTCGAAAGCGATACAATCGTCTTATTTTTGTCAACTTTTATTATATATGCGAATTAAGGGTTGAATTTTGACACAAAGAGAATAAAAACATATAAATTAAA
>JBMOJB010000111.1:0-12257 GCA_049316985.1 Saprospiraceae bacterium
TAGCGCAAATTTAACAATAATTGATACCTCCCCAAGAAGAAAAAAAAGAAATGTCAGCTTTTACAAAAGATCCAATGATATTAAGTCAGGAATTCCACTATATCCTGGATGAATTGGAAAAAACTGACCATCACCTCTTCATAACCGGAAAGGCGGGTACCGGAAAGTCCACCCTGCTCGGTCTTTTTACCACTACTACCAATAAGAAAGTCATTGTTCTTGCCCCAACTGGAATAGCAGCACTTCATGTGGGAGGTCAAACGATACATTCGTTTTTCGGATTCCCGCCCAGAATTCTGCAGAAAGGGGACATCAAAAAAAGATTCAACAGCAAGCTATACCAAAATATTGAAATGATCATCATAGATGAAATTTCAATGGTAAGAGCAGATATTTTAGATAATATCGATTACGCTCTTAGATTGAATCGCAACAACCGCCTGCCATTTGGAGGGGTACAAATGGTATTTATGGGTGATTTGTTTCAATTACCACCTGTGGTGAGTTCGATGGAAGAAAAAATCTATTTTCAAACGGTCTACAACAGTCCGTATTTTTTCAATGCTTTGGTTTTTGAAAAACCTGATTTTAGTATGCAGACGATAGAGCTGCGCAAAGTCTATCGCCAGGAAGAACGGCATTTTATCCGATTGCTGGAAGCGGTAAGAACCAACAGGATGGACTATGAAGATCTGGAAGACCTGAATGTAAGACATTTACCGCAGTTTGAACCTGAAGAGGGTTATGTCACACTTACAGCCAGAAATAACATTGCCGAAGGACTGAATGAGAGAAAAATAAATGAAATTCAAGCACCTTTCTTCTCATTTTTTGCCCAACTGACTGGCAATTTCGATATCCGTTTAGTGCCAACAGAACAGGTATTAAAACTCAAACTGGGTGCTCAGGTAATGTTCATTAGAAATGATCCGGAAAAGAGGTTCTACAATGGCATGATTGGTAAAATCGTCAAATTAGAAGCAGAAAGCATCGAAGTTGAAATCCATGATAAAAACGGAAAGGCCTCAATAATCGAAGTGACTCAATCTACTTGGGAAATTCAAAAATACAAAATCAATGAAAAAGATCCAAACAAACTCGACAGCGAAATTGTGGGGTCGTTTAAGCAATATCCTCTAAAATTGGCTTGGGCTATCACGATTCACAAAAGTCAGGGCAAAACTTTTGATAAAGTTATCATCGATCTTGGATCAGGAGCATTTGAACATGGTCAAACCTACGTTGCATTAAGCAGATGCAGAACCTTGGGAGGGATCGTTTTAAAACAAAAACTTCGTCCGCAAGATGTGCAAACCGACGAAAGAATTGTCGAATTTTACGAACAAAACTTTTAATTAATTATGGCTTTTAAAATATATACCAAAACAGGTGACAAGGGCGAGACATCCCTCTTCGGTGGAAGCAGGCTTCCAAAATCGCACTTGAGAATCGAATCATACGGCACCGTCGATGAACTCAATGCTCATATCGGTCTGCTTCGCGATTCCATCAATGACGAGCATTACCGTTCAATTTTAAAGCTCATACAAGATCGCTTATTTGATCTGGGTTCCAACCTTGCGATGGACCCCAATAAGAAAATGGATGTGCCAACGATCAGCGAAGAAGATATCCAGTTGCTGGAAAAAGAAATGGATCAAATGGATGAAACATTAGAACCCCTAAAGCACTTTATTCTGCCCGGAGGCCATCCGGTGGTATCTTATTGCCACCTGGCTCGAACTGTTTGTCGTCGAGCCGAAAGGAACGTCGTGGCCTTAAGCTTGGGTGATGAAGTAGATGAAATCCTGATCAGGTATTTGAATCGATTGTCTGACTACTTTTTCATGTTTGGACGAAGGATGGCAGCTGATTTAGGAGTGACTGAGATCACATGGAAGGGGAAATCCTGACAGGTTATCGTTCGATGTTCCTATATTTTTTAAAGAAATAATAGAAAAATACACCCAAAATCAGTACAAAAATGCCTGCATAAACTTGTTCACGGGCATCGTCTTTGGTAAACAACAAATTAAATATAAACCAGCTCACGATGGCGACAAATACAAAGGGAACAATTGGATATCCCCAAACTTTGTAAGGACGATTTTTGTGCGGTAATTTGTAGCGCAAAATAAAAACACTCAGCGCTGCCAATAGAAAAAAAATCCAATCTGTAAAAACTACATAATTGATTATATTTTCAAGTCTCCCCCAGAAAACAATCAACAAAATCGCCCATGCCGACTGTAGCAAAATCGCATTAACAGGTGTCTGAAACCTCGGATGCAAGCGGGCCAATTGTGGAAAAAACACTCCATCTTTTGACATTGCGTAGTAAATTCTTGGTACACCAAACATGTAAATCGCAGAAGTTCCCATGGCTGAAATCATAATTACCACAGCAATAAATACACCGCCCCAAACCGGAAAAATGCGCTGCAATGCATCCGCAGCCAAGGTATTGCTGGTCTGAAGTTGTTCAAAAGGCATCAAATAGATGTAGGATAAATTACAAAGTAAATATATGAGGGTAATAGCGGTAGCTCCGTAAACCAAAGCTTTGGGAATGTTATCTTTGCCATTTTTCACTTCTCCAGCCAGATAAGTGGCATGTTGCCATCCTCCATATGAAAACAGAACACCTATCAAAGCAAGTGCAAATTGATTTCCTCCTTCATCAATCAGACTCGGGGTAACAGCAGCTTTAGGAAAAGGGTTATGAAAAATCAAAATGAGACCACTTACAATCAATACACCGATACCCAGTATTTTTAATCCGGTTAATATTGAACTTACGATTTCCCCAATGGAAACCGCGAACACATTTACAAGGGTTACGAATAGAATCATTCCAATGGCAACATACTGCATTCCATCATAACCTACATCAATTACAAAATTGAAGTATTTTGCAAAAGCAAGCGCAAGAAATGCCAAAGAACCGGTATTGACAACAAGAAGTGTAACCCAGCCATATAAAAAAGCAATCATGTCGCCGTACGCTACTTTCAGGTAGACGTAAATTCCACCTGCATTGGGAAACATAGCACCCAATTCTGCAAAAGTCAGCGCTCCGGTTAAGGTAATCAATCCACCCAAAGCCCAAACCCACAGTGTTACCGCGGGAGATTGAACATGTGCAGCGATATTGCCCGGTGTAAGAAAAATACCCACGCCAATGCTCGCGCCAATTGCGATCATTGTCAAACCAAATAGAGAAATTTCCTTCCTGAGTTCTGTCATCCCGGCAATCTAGGATCTAATTTTTGATGATTTTTCGAATATACTTTTTATTTTCATCAGTTTTACATGCAATAATATACATTCCGGATGAAAAAAGCCCGGTATCAATCACAATATTATTGAAACTATTTCTATTGTTGTAGACTATTTTTCCTTGCAGGTCGTAAATAAGCAATTCTTTAATTTGTCCATCTAAGTCGCTAATTTCAATCGTGGATTGAAAAACTACGGGATTCACATTTATTCTATGTTGAGAAATTTCATCTTTTAGTCCAACGATTGATTTACTATCAACACCGATATTTTTCAGTGCGAAAGTCATGATAGATCGTGCATATGTTCCTGCGATTAGTTGATTGTTCTTTTCATTGTAGTCGATATCGAAAACGGGAATCAAAGGCATATTACTCCCTAGCCTTAACCAGTTCTTACCACTGTTTTTGGTAAAGTAAACTCCCCCGTCTGTAGCCGCAAATAAAACTGAATCCTTATTATTGGGCAAAATCATCAGATCATTTACAGCCAATGGAGGTAAATCACCGGAAATAGGCTGCCACAAATCGCCACTGTTGTTTGACATCCAGATATGTGGCGTACTTTCAAATTCCCGGTATCCGGAGAGGCTGACATAGACGCGATTGACATTTAATGGAGAAGTTTTCACACTGCTTACATAGCGTTCCGGCAAACCTGCAGAAATGTTCTTTTGCTTTTTAGTTAAAGCATCTAATCTCCATACATTCGCATCGCCTGTACCCACATAAATCAGGCCGCTCTGCAAAGTAGATTCATCAAAACAAGTGATGGTATTATTAGGACTCGGTGATTGATCGTTATCTGTCAAATCGGGACTTATGGCTGTCCACTTGGCCAGAAATTCAAATCCATCCGGATCGTAAGTGCCTTTCCACAGTCTATGTGTACCAAAATACAAAACACTATCTTCATGCTTACTCAAATCATAAGGGGCATCCCAATGTACCCGATCGTTTTGCATTTCACCGTTTTTCACTTCTCCGTATTGCGTTTTATCAGAAAAATAATACACTTCACCGTACTGAGATTCGTAAAAACGAACGGCGGGACGTGCCTTATCAAAACGCATTTGAAAACCATCTCCTCCAAAAACCCGCTCCCATTCGGCTGTGTTGGCATTACCTTCAGTCGTACCATTATCCTGAGCTCCTCCATAATAATCAGCTGGTTTATTGGGATTGTAGCCAACTCTATAAAATTGCGTAGTTGCGATACTTTCAATATCCTGCCAAGTGGCACTATTATCAGTACTTAGATATGCGCCTCCATCGGTCGCCAAAAAAAATTTACCTGATTGGGTTCTCTGGAAGTCGTGTTTATCTGCATGGACATTGTATTGGGACCAATCCGGCGCTGCCTTTTGCCAGTTTTTTCCTCCGTTTTTACTTCTCCACAGATCCACGCCTAAAACGAAAACATCTTCAGGATCTACCGGGCTAATATCGATTCCGGAGAAATACCAGCCGAAACCACCTAAAATACCCTCCGGCAGATCAGAATCGGGATCATTTGCTACTTTTTGCCAGCTACTTCCTGAATCATTGCTTCGGTAAATTCCTTCGTGATTGAAATCTTCACCCGATACAAATATTGAGTAAAGGATATTGGGCTGGCTTTTGCAAATCGTTATTCCGACTCTGGACAATTTCCCTGTTGGCAATCCATTATTTAACTTAATCCAATTATCGCCACCATTGCTGGATTTGTAAATTCCGGACGCAAAACCTGCAGCAAAGTTGGTTTTATTATTCCTGATTCTGTCCCAGCAACTTGCATAAATAATATTGGGATTGGCAGGATTAATGGCAAGATCACAGATTCCGGTGCTGTCAGAAACATATAGCTTTTTGTTCCAGGTCAGTCCACCGTCTGTAGATTTGTATAGGCCCCGTTCTGTAGTTTTTTTAAATGGAAGCCCCATTGCTGCTACGTAAATAATTTTACTGTCGAGCGGATCAATCTCTATTTTTGAAATAATGCGTTGATCTTTCAGGCCAATATTGGTCCAGGATTGCCCACCGTTGGTGCTTTTCCAAATACCATCACCAACCGATGAATAATACCCAATATTAGGATCACCTGTACCTACATATACGATTTCCGGATTTTTGGGGTCAATTTTAATAACACCAATACTTAAAAAAGGCTGTTCATCAAAAATCGGTTTCCAGCTTATTCCTCCGTCAACAGTTTTGAATACACCTCCTCTGGAAAATCCCAGGTAAATTATCTTTTCATTTTGTGGGTGCACAGCGATCGTATTGACTCTCGCACCAATATTAAATGGTCCCTGTGTTTCCCATTGATCAGCTGCTCCCCTATTTCGTGCTTGCAGCTCATCCATTTGAAATTTGGCTATCGCGAGTGCTTTCTCATAAGATTCGATGTCGATAAAAGCATCGGGATAAGCTCTGGCTGCGAAAAAACCGTCATCTGCAACGGAATTCAGTGATTTATAGTCAGCTGTTTTTGCAAGCGTTGAGTTGGGTACTGGGATATTTATCAAGTAGTAAATACAGAAAAATGTAACGCCAAATATGAGCGAAAAGATAGATTTATTCATTTCTTGAGGTATTGAAATTAAACTTCTAAATCCAAAGATAAATTTATTTTAAATAGGGTCAAATAAAATAGAACTTGAAAATAAAATTGAAAAATTTTGCTCACAAACGATAGTAATAAAGTCGATCTGAGTGATATTTGCAACTCGCCTTAATCATAAAAATTTTTAATGTCAAAAAAACAGCAGATTGTTGAAAAAAGTAAGGTAACAGCCCTGCAACGTTACGATGATGTATGGGAAACTGTACCATTCCAAATGCTGACGGAAGTATCAGAAATTGCAAATGGCTTTGTTATCAAGTGTGCCTCAGCCATCCTATTGACAATTCGCTGGCAAACCGAAAGTATTGTCCGAATTACCTATTCCCATTCTCTATTGCAGGAAAGAGATTTTTCGTATGCTATCGACCCTGCCTTTACATCAAACGATGTAAAAATTGACTATTCTGAAAATGAAGCGTTTATCATCTTTCGCTCAACTAAGTTGATGATCAGGATTCACAGAAAAGACGGTATTTTAGACTTTTATGATTTCAACGGAATTTTGCTGAGAAGAGAAAATCAACCATTCGAATTTACCAGTACTTTGCTTTTGGGAACCAAGGAACTCAAAATATCCGTACAAGCCAAACAACAGGAATCCTACTATGCCTTGGGAGACAAATCAGGTAATCTGGACTTGCGTGGTCGGTCTTTGCGCAATTGGTGTACAGATTCTTTTGGTTACAGCGCGAATAGCGATCCCTTATACCGGGCGATCCCCTTCTATATTGCGTCTGCTCCCGAATACAACTATGGCATTTTTCTTGACAATACGTCTGCTTCACGTTTTAATTTTGATGTCGAAAATAGCCAAACTGTAGAGATGAGTGCTGAAGGAGGCGAAATGAATTACTACTTCATCTATGGTAAAAACGCAATTGATGTAAGCCAACAATATGTTAAGTTGACAGGCGTACCTGAGCTACCCCCTTTATGGGCTTTGGGTTTTCACCAATGTCGATGGAGTTATTATCCGGAAGAAAAAGTGCAGACGATTGCCCGCACATTTCGAGAACTTCAAATTCCCTGCGATGCGATTTACCTCGACATTGATTACATGGACGAATACAAATGTTTCACTGTAAATTCTTCTCATTTTCCGGATCTAAAACGATTGATAAAAGCGTTAAAATCTGATGGTTTTGAAACCGTGGTGATGATTAACCCCGGGATTCGGGTCGATAATCACTATGCCGTGTATAAGGACGGAATGGCAAAAGATGTATTTTGTCGCCGATTTTCAGGAGAATTGAAAGTTGCCCCGGTATGGCCTTCTGCCTGTGTTTTTCCAGACTTTACAAAGGCGAGCGTGCGTGCCTGGTGGGGCGAATTATACAGAGATTTGTATGATCACAATGCTATCAGTGGATTCTGGAACGACATGAACGAACCTGCAGTATTTAACCTGCACAAAATGACATTTGCTGATGATGTTCGCCATGATTACGACGGATATCCTACCGACCACCGAAGGGCACACAATATCTACGGGATGCAGATGTCCCGAGCTACCTACGAAGGATTGAAAAAAATCAAATCACACAGGAGACCCTTTCTGCTAAGTCGGGCATCATTCAGCGGCGGGCAACGATTTGCAGCCATCTGGACCGGTGACAATCTGGCAAGCTGGGAGCACCTTCGCCTGGCAAATATTCAAATGCAGCGATTAAGCTTATCCGGATACAGTTTTTGCGGCTCCGATATCGGTGGTTTTGCAGGCATTCCAAGTGCAGAATTGATGATTAGATGGCTTCAACTAGCTGTATTTCATCCTTTAATGCGAATTCACTCAATGGGCAACAATGCGGAAGGAGCTGCAAGCGTAGACCATCAAGCTGTTACTCAAGCTGAAAGTGAAAATAGGTTGGATCAGGAACCTTGGACATTTGGAAAAAAATATACGCCCCTCGCCAAAAGAGCCATCGAAATGCGTTATCGGCTTTTGCCTTATCTTTATGACGCTTTCCATCAATATGTGCAAGAAGGCACGCCTATAATAAAAAGTGCTGCAGTGCTATTTCCTGAAATGAAAGGAAATGAACGCGAGTTTCTTTTCGGAAATAATATCTGGGTTAGCCCTGTGGAGCAACGCGGTGCAAAAGTTCAGCAAATTCCCTTTCCTCCGGGCCTATGGTATGATTTTGAAACCAATAAACCCTATTCGAATTATTGCGATTATTCACTTTCTCTGGATCATATTCCCGTATTTATCAAATCGGGATCAATTCTACCACTTGCTCCAATAAGGCAGCATAGCAAAGAAAAGATAGATAAGATGTACTGGAATATCTATCTTGGTCCAAATTCTTTTGAAACCGCAATTTATGAAGATGAAGGGGAAGGATATGGTGAATCTTCACAAAGGCTTGTCTCTATCACTGAAAAACCAACCAGCATTATAATTCAACAAACGAAAACAGGAAAATACACCGTTGATTACAAAGAAATAGAGCTTTGTATAATTGGTAGAGACCAAATCATAAGAAGAATTATTACAGAAGAATTTAGTCAGATCGAGGTATCATTGGTCTAAACCGCAATTTATACAATGAAAAAAACAATCCTGATTGCTCTTGCCTCAATTGCGCTTATTAGTATGATTTATCAGTTTCAACTGAAGACAAAAACCAACAACAAGCAAATTGATCAAAGAGAGCAAAGAAAACAGAGCAATAATAGCAATTGGCTCCCAAACACACATGGTGAAATCGTGCACCATTCGTTTTATTCTCTGTCATATATAGAAAAATTTGAACAGGCGGAATGGGTAGCCTATGAGCTGAATACTAATAATCAGAAAGGGCAATATTTTAAAAGAAATGACAACTTCCGACCCGATCCGGATGTACGTACAGGATCAGCCACACCTAACGACTACAAAGGCAGTGGATTTGACAGAGGACACCTCTGCCCCGCCGGTGACATGAATTTCAACGAGCAGGCGATGGACGAGACTTTTTATATGTCGAATATGAGTCCACAAGAAAGACACCTCAACCATGGCATTTGGCGCGAATTGGAGGAAAACAATCGAGTGTGGCTCAAAAAAAATGAACAGTTGTTTGTCGTTACCGGACCGATATTAACAAATATAAAGAGAACCATTGGCAGACAAAATAAAGTTGGCGTTCCCGAAATGTATTACAAAGTAATAGTAAACAAGAATGCCAAAAAAGGCATTGCCTGGATGATACCCAACCAAATGTGTACAGAGACACTGGATCAGTTTGCTTGTACAATAGATGAAGTTGAAAAAGCCACAGACCTGAATTTCTTTCCTGACTTAGATCCGGAAACTGAAAAACAGATTGAGTCACAATTCAACGTACAATACTGGCCCTGGGACCGGTCCAAGTACCAGCAACGTTTGAACAAATGGAATGTAGAATGATCAAACAGTTATTATGGCAGTAAGAAATACCCTGCAATACCTGCTGATCAGATCGCTAAAGATATCCAAGAAACAAGCCAAGGAGATTCTGGAATCCGGACAAATAATACTAAATAAAAGTCCAGTATATGAAAACCGGTATTTTGAAAAAACGGATCACGTTGAATATCAAAACCAATTGCTTTTCGAGCCATTCAAAAGTATAAAAGTACTGTATTATAAACCCCGAGGTGTAGAATGTACAATGAATGCAAATATCCCAAACAACCTTGCAGAAAACTTAGCTGAACTGCCTCGATTATTCCCCATCGGCCGACTCGATAAAGAATCAGAAGGCTTACTTTTGTTGACAAACGATGGAAAACTATACCGCGAATTGAATCATTACGATAGCGATGTGGAGAAAGAATACCTCGTACAAGTCAACAATCCGATAGATGACCACTTTCTGGAACAGATGTCTTCGGGTGTAGAAATAATGGGAAAAACAACACTACCCTGTATTGTCGAGAAAATTGACACTAATACTTTCAGCATCATTCTCAAGCAAGGCTTGAACCGGCAAATCCGGAGGATGTGTTACAAATTGGGATATGAGGTTACATCTTTAAAGCGGATCAGAATTGGCCAATACCAACTAAATGCGCTTCAAGTCGGCGAATGGAAGATTATTTGATAACAATAATCTAATTTTAATTTGGTGTGTGAGTTGTAAAGTGAAATCTTTAAGAACTTTTAGTCTCAATATATGATTCGTTATTTCAAGTCTTAATTTGGAAGATGTGAAATAACGAAGTGTGCTAATTGAGTTGGGGGATTTGAAGACTTGCAGCAATGGGTTACAGCCGACAAACAATATAAACAATTAATTCAATTTTTTCATAACATTAGTATTTTTCAGTTTTATAAAGATATTTTTCATAAGGATTTTCATAAGAATTACCCCTACTAAATCGGATTTTAGTATTTTCGTCATCAGTAAAAGTGCGACTATATATTATATTAGAAGATATATCAAAAAATCTAATCAATTCATTTTTATTGCTAAATATTACACCAATCAAATTTGGTGAAATTTCAAATATTGCGCTGATGGCCCCTTTTTCTTCATTACTTTGCTCTTGGTACAATATTTTATTTGTTTTGGTGTCATATAGTCGAAAAGTAGCTAAAAACGGATCATAGGGGTCGTCACTTGCTGGACCACCAAATATTAAAAACATTTTCTCTCTATTTTCTGTAATAAATACATTTGTAACACTATTATCGATTGTTAATTTTGAAACAATCAATCCATTTTTGTCAAAAGTTACCAACTGCTCTTTTTTACTAACAATCTGACCTGATATATTAGTGCCTGTTAAGGTGTAAGATATTGTCAGGTACCCCGACGCTGAAATATACCGACCTTTACTCACGTAATAGTTTTGAATTTACCTATCTACTTTTGATATATCCGGTTGTCTTTGCATAAGTTGATCTCCCTCTATTTGCTGAATCTCATCTTTAAGATTTTTATATTCTTGTTTTTTAAAAGGAATAGAATCATCGACGTAAATAATTTTAAAAGGAATGGAGTCTTCATTATGATAAAATTCTGCTTTATAAAATCCATTATTTTTTTCTCTTCTTACACCGCGATATCTATATGTAACTATTCCTTCAACGTCCTCTCTAATTATAGTATCATCTGAATTCTTATTATAAGATACAGTAGGAAATACACCTGACCTCCTAAGTATATTTCCATTTCTAATTTTAGATTTTACACTCAATCTCCATTTTTCTTTTTCAGGTATAAACCGAAAACGAACTGAATCAAATGGAGGAATTTTTATTTTAGCTAATCCACTATCTTGTGAATCACGGACGTCTTTTATCTTTATTATGCTTTGCTTTGTTTGTTCCTGGCCGCAGGCCACCACCTGAAGCGCCAAGCTCCAAATCACTATCATTACTATTTGTCTCATTGTGTTTTATATGTAAAGAATACAGCAACTTTTAGGTTCATATATTTAGTTATTAAGATGAATTTTAAGTTGTGGGCATCGCGATGATCATGACCTCTGTCCAAGGTTTTGATTCAGCAGAAAAGTCAACGTTTTTTTGTTCTATAATTAGTCCCATTTTGGTTATGATTTAAAATATTGCGGAATTAGTCGTAGCGCTGCATTTGTTTCAATGAACAATCTAATTCCACGAAAATGTGTCATTTCCAGATTTCGAGACTGTCTGCATCTTCATCTTCGAGAAAATTTAAGATGCATTCTGTATTCTGATTAATTACTAGCGACAGATGCTTTGTTTTAACATTATTCCCTCGAAGCCATATTATTTTTGGTGGAATTCCATGAAGTAGCTGCAGACTATCAAAATCTTCATCTAAAGTGACGATGGCATCAAAATGATGTTCCCTCGCGTACATAAAAATGTCGTGATCATTACTATTTTCAAGATGATTAAATTTGATATGCTCAAATGAAAGGAGCTCATTTGTCAGGAGGGGTATTATTCGAAATGAAATATTTTGATCAATTAATATTTTCATGCCGCCACTAAAGTCCGGTGTAATCTTAATGCCGAGAACTCTAAAGCAGCTACAATGTCTTCTTTCGTAATTTCGGGAAAATCATATAAAATGTCGTCAAAGGTCATTCCAGAGGCCAACCATTTCAAGATATCTTCCACAGTTATTCTCAAATGCCGAATGCTTGCCCTACCGCCTTTTTTACCTAGCTCTACAGTAATGATATTTTTGTAAATAAACATAATGAATTTTTATACGAAGATAGTGATTTTTTTTTCCAAATCTGAAATGCTTTTCATAATCTATAGCTGATTACTTAAGCAATAGCTCATTTTAACATATTGTCAACTGTACAGCATGTCGAGAGGCAGGAAAAATGATATTAATTGTCAATTCGTTTGGGATAGTTCATTTAAGTGTGTCTTGTTTTAAAATATTTTTTAATTTGGTTGT
>JBMOJB010000112.1:0-12139 GCA_049316985.1 Saprospiraceae bacterium
AAATCAAATTCAATAAGTTACAAGCATTTTAATTTTTTAAACCGGACACTAGTGACTGTGAATAATAGATTTATTTCGACTAGTTTTATCGTTCATCGATAAGCGATTAGCTCTTTTTTTATCGCAGTGACGGTAGAAGTGCAAATCCGGCACTGCGATAACTTTTACCACCTCGCCTAATTTTTGAAATTATCGTGTGTTATTGTTAGTTGACTCGGAGGTCAATCAGCCTTATCCAGTATTGGAATTACTCAATACTTAAATTTGCACACGTACTTCTTTTATCCATTCCCACGAATAATATTCATCACTGTAGAATGAATGCCTTCCTATTCGAAACCGTCGAATAGCAAGCGAGCCATTCTACAAAAGCTATTTAATAACTATTAAAATACGTAAAAAATGAAAAAATACCTATTGATTAGCATCATTAGCAGTTTCTACACATGCGGTTTTGCTCAATTCGCAGATTTCAATTCTGCTTTGCCTATTGCAAATGAAGGCGAATATACCATTTCGACATTATTTGATGCGGGAAAGAATCCCGGTGAAGTACCGACATGCACTTGTCTGAAGGATATCAATTTTGAAAAACATAGTGCGTGGATCAAATGCAAGGTCAAATCAGCAGGAACCATTGAGTTTGACATTGTCCCGATGAACTTAGATGACGACCTTGATTTTATTGTTTTCCAATTGCCGAATGGATCTTTTGACAAGAAGAAGGAACTGCGCTGCATGGCGGCAGGTGAGAGCTTAGGTGACAAGACAGGGTCAATGCCTTGTAAAGGTATTACCGGACTAAGCAATTTCTCGCGTGACTATTGGGAAAACCAGGGTTGTTCGGGACAGAAGGACAATTTTTTAGCCCATTTGGATGCTGAAATCGGCGATGAATTTGCCATTTCCGTAAATAATTTTTCTTCCACTGAGGGATTTACGCTAAGATTCAAAGGAACTGCTCAATTGGAGGAGCGCGAAGACCCTTCCATTACCATTTCAGAAACGATGCCGAATCCAGCTGCTCAAACCACAAAATTGCTAGTGCTGCTCACCAAAGACAAGGATATTCAGTTTGTGGTAAGCAATAATGCTGGTCAATTCATGTACAAAATGGACAAAAAACTCACCAAGGGTTTGCACGATGTTAGTTTTCCATTGGAAAATCTGGCAGCTGGAAAGTACCAGATATCTATCAAGAGTGCTGATTTTTTTGAAACTCGAAACCTTATTAAGCTATAACAAAAATATTTTCTAATGAGTAACCTTAAATCAGTTATTGAATTGAAGTTGCAATAAATTTAAGACAATGAAAATAAAATATATTAGTGGCATAGTACTTTTTGTGCTATTTCTAGCTCCTTTTGCTTCGTATTCGCAAACATTGAGCGCGGTCTGCGATAATGGCTATATTCGGTCATCGTTAGATGAAGTGCCCAAGAAGAAACCGATATTGTTCAACCCACTACAGGTGGGTACAGAATTGATGCTTCAATGGGAGAAAAAGGATGGCGCATCTTCTTATGAGGTAAGGCTTTACGAGGCAATTGCGGATAATAGCGGCAATTTTGTTCCTGACCTTATTAACAAGCCGATCTTAGCAGATATAATAGCCAAGTATCAAGTACAGGTCGATGGTGACCAAGTAGGCCTGCAGGATGGCCACAACTACTGTTTTGTGGTCTTCGAGTCGAGTATTGTTGCTACTTCGACCGGTGGTATTCCAAAAGACGCTGTTATATCACAATCAATAAAGTGGTACAAAGAACCTTCGAAGTTGGACTATCCCGATTGTCTTTTTAAGGTATATAATATTGAAGCGACAAATACAACCACTAGTTCGATCAAAATTCAATGGCAGAGTCCATCAGATCCACTTATTGATGAATTTATTTTGACAATTAGAGATGGCAGTAGTATCATTCAGGAACATGTTATTTCAGCAGCAAATAGCACCAACGAATTCATTTTTCAGAATTTGATGGCAAACAAATCGTACTGCATTCAAATAAAAATCAATTGCAAAATAAATGGTAGCACCGTCCAAGCAAATAATTTCGGAACATACAAAGCAAATGAAGGTGGTTGCTTTTTTAAAACAAAGGATCCTTGTCCTGAATTAGAGTTGTACGTCGATTACAGCGATGAATGTGGTACTAAAGTGCACTGGGTGAATCCTTCACCCACTTCTACGACCCTAACCTCACTTCAAGTACTAAAAGATGGTAATATTATTAACGAATATGATTTGACC
Source organism: Saprospiraceae bacterium (assembly GCA_049316985.1). Lineage (GTDB taxonomy): Bacteria > Bacteroidota > Bacteroidia > Chitinophagales > Saprospiraceae > CANHEE01. Next base: position 2,255 of record JBMOJB010000112.1, read on the forward strand.
TCTACATCGAATACCTACAAGATTTTTAACGAACTAGAGTTCAATAATGAATACATTTTCATACTAAATGCAATTTGTACCTATCAATCACAATCAATTAGTAAATCGCAAACGCAATATATTATTCCGGCTAAAAAACTCTCCAATCCGTTGGTTCAATCTGCGACGCCGTGTAGCGTTGTGTTGACCTGGACAAATCTCGATCAGACGCACATAACGAAAATTGAAGTGTATCAAGATGGTGGTTTAATCAGTACAACACCGATGGACTACTATGGTGGCCAATACACCCTCTATACATTGGACGAGGGCAAGACCTATGTAGCTCGAATTTATTATGATTGCGGAAGCGGTGAAAATTACCTTGAATTTCCACAAATTACGATACCTAGTGCATGTGAAGCACCAGAGGTGTCCATCGAAGGCGTAAATACCGACAAGGTAAGAATTGTATTTGATGGTAATGCAAGTCCTAGTAATTTATTTGTATGCTATAAAGTAGGAAGTTCGAGTAGTTTTGGCCCGTCAAATTACACCCTTGGTGAGACCATTTCAAATTTAGCACCGAGTACAACGTACACCTTTTTCGTTACATTTCAGGGTTGTCCGAATCTTTGTGGCCCTTATAATTCATGCGAAGAGTACAAAATGACTACTTTGACATATACAACACCTTGCAGAATACCTTCTGTAATTAAAGCAGACCGTATCAGTTCGACTTCAATAGGAATCAAGTGGACACCGACCGGCAATGCTACAGTTGAATACAGAAAGGTTGGTGACCAAAATTGGATACAGAGTGTTGACGCATTCAATGACCCAATGATTTATACAGCAAGTTTTTTCAAAGAAGGATTAACAAATAATTCTGCATACGAATTCAAAGTATCGTATGTGAATTGTTCGTTCAGTAAAATTGAAGCCTTTAGCACCCCAGCAGCAGATATCTGCCTCGGAAATCCAACAAAAGCGCAAATCAGTTACTCCAATATTACAAAGAACGAAATTCAAATTCAATTTCCGGTTTTTGATTTGAACAATGAGTTCGAATGTGAAATAAAGGAAACTAAGGATATTACTGCAAATTACACGGCTGTTCAAAATCTTAATTCAGGAAATCAGTTTAAGATTTCGGGATTGCAAACAGGTACTGATTACTCGATTCGAATACGGAGATTTGTTGCGAACAACGGTACTGGGTGCGCATGGGTAACCCTAGATCAGGTTTCTACTCAAGATGTCGAATGTCCAGCGTTAGTGATCGACGACGACAGGGCTTATGAAACTGGTTCCGATTTTATCAAATTGACATGGACTGACCGTAAAAGCCCAACTAATTATGAAATTCTATATCGGATCGAAGGTACAACTGATCAGGATTGGAAATCAAAGATGGTTAGCGGGCTCACATATACCATCCCAAATTTAGTTAATAATACTGTTTATGAAATCAAGATCAGAAGAGTGTGTGCTCCTACTGATTTCTCAGAGTGGGTAGAGCTGGATAAGCAAAGAACAAAAACGGAAGCCATTAAGAAACTCCCGGGAGTACTTTGCGGTAGTGCAATGCAAGTGCCTACTTCGACAGCTAGCAGTTCAGCTTTCAATATTCCTGAATTGAATGTTGGGGATGTCATTTTTTACAAAGAGCTGGCTATTATAATTACTGATTTCAATGGGGGTGTTCAAAAGGTAACCACTCAGCCTTGTTCGGGAAAAGGCGAAATGCAGCTGCCTTTTGGAAATAAGAAAGTAAAGGTAGTATTCTCAGGAATAACTGTTACCAAAATACAAATTGCAAGCGGTGGTTCGGTTTCTGTAGAGCAACAAGGCAATGTCGCTTCATTGTTACCAAATACTATAGCAGTGAATAGTTTTACATGTGATAAGCCCAAAAAGGACATCAAAAAAAATCCAAATGGCACCTATGGAGCCACTAATTCAACCAAAGATCCGCATGGATTCGAAGCAGACGGGAAATACAAGGGAGCGATGCCTTCTTGTCTTGGTCCTACTGATAAGACTGATCCTATGCTGGATCCCAGAGGATTTGCACAAGACGGAACACATTTTTCTACGCATACAAAGTTCGACCCTTACGGATGTGATATTGATGGATTAGATGCTGGAAAGCAACCATGCTCTTGCTACAAGCCGTGTACTTGCCCGGACAAGAAACCTTACTATTGGTTGAACAATAATGTTGGGGTTACCACTGAAGGTACGGCATTTGCAACTGAAAAAGCAACTGTAATTAACGATAACTGTCACTCTATTTTAGATTCTTTGTCCGGAAATATGGTCTCTGTTATTGCAGATATCTCTGTCCAGTGTGCTGGTATTCGAACAATTTTGGATCCAAAAATTGGTACATTAGGACTAAATAGGGCAGTCACTTTTGGAGCTCAAGACAAGTACTTTGCTGCTAAAATGAACGAGCAGTTCAATACCGAACCCACAGCAATTGACTTGGATGGAACACAACGACAAAAGGACATTACTTCTTTCGAAAAGAAATGGGTCGATTTGTACACTTGTGATGCGAAATTGTCCGCAAATGCTGCTTACAAAGAAATCATAGAAACTTTCAGATTAAGTGATGAGGAATTTGCAAAAATTGTCAGCTTTATTACTGAACAGACAAGAACATTGGAAAAAGACAAGATAGATGAATTCAGAGCATCACCATGGCGGTATAAAGTATGGATGGTGGAAAAAATACTAGAATACCTAAAAGGGACATACAGGCAAAAATTTGGAAAAGATTTTGGGTGGGTGAAAACCAGACCATATGAACGTAAACGTTCCACATTTCCGGAATTGGAAAAGCCATTTATTCCACCTTATGAGAATGATCTCGCCACCGCTAATAACGACATGAGAATGATCCAACAGGCATCCGTATTCAGTATGGAAGACGCCTTATTTCAATACAAGCAGGGATGGGACTACATTCACGGAATCCCCCGCATCGTATTTCTGGAGGCCATAACAAAGGCAAAACCATTGGAAGAATTCGTTGAAGATGCATACAAATTACCTCTGAGTTATGATAAATCGATCGGAGATGTAAACTACGCATTGATTCTAGATAACCTTGTGCTGACTGGTGAAAGAGCAAAAATCGATGTGTATTTGGTGATTACACTATCTGATGGTAAAAAAATTAAATTTAAGGGTGCAAATATAGAATTTGCAGGCGGCGGACTGGCGCCGGGATCTCAGCCTCGATTAGCGCTTATGACTAACTTTGCCTATGGAATCAATCATGTAGCCAGGATTGTCCTAAAGGGCGGTATGGATAACACTTTTGCGACGTTTAGTTGTGATGGGTTCGAATCCTTGTCTACCAAGATAGACATTGAATTCTGTCGGGAATATGTAAAACCGTTAGATGCGAACAATAAAGTGATAGCTGATGAAACAGCAATGGTCAGATTGTCGACAGAGACTTTGATGCAATCCTGGGGCGATTTTGAAATAAAAATGGCCGATCAGGCTATGAATTTTGTAATGACAGGGTATGAGGACTACAAGATAAAAGTCAAAACGATCATTATTGACAATTCACCTACAAGGGTTCCTCGTCCTGAAATTAAGTTTCCTGAGAATTATGGCTCCCCAGATATAAAAGTAGATGCAACCACAACACCAAAAACAGTCAACGCATTACCTAGTTGGAAGGGATTATTCCTCGGTGAAATTTCGGTAAGTTTTCCTAGTGAATTGTTTAAGTCAAAAGGTAGTAATGCCTCAGTTTTCGTTGAAAATATGATAATCGACGATTACGGGCTGACCGGTGTCATTGGTTACACGAAGACGGTACCATTTATTTCCATTGATCAGGGAAATCTCGGAGGATGGGCGTTCTCAGTGAATGGTATTCATGTCGATATTCTCAATAATAATATCGTGGGAGGTGGTTTTGATGGATTGCTTAATGTCCCAATTTTTAGCGGCAAATCAAAAATAGACACCACAGCTAAAATAACTAAGGACGATTGTTTTGCTTATAGAGCTGACTATATTCCAGGCTTAGATAAATTTACATTTACGGTAAAAGCGGGGACAAATGATACATTCAAAATAGATATGCTGAAATCAATTGTTTATTTAAGCAAGGATTCCAGAGTTGATTTGATATATCAGGACAGTAAATTAACGGTAACCGCGGCATTGAACGGCAAAATTCAGTTTGGTGGTCAATTTGAAGCCGGGAAAACATTGGGTGGATTTCAGATTGGTTTCCAGAATTTTAAGATTGCCAATAGAGGCAGGAGATTCCAAAGCGGAACCTTTGAAATTCCTAAGGATGGCGGTCTTCATTACAAGGGCTTCGGAGTAACTTATAAGGTAGGCGATGTGAAAACTGACCCAGAAGATACTTTAGTAGCATCCATGGTACTTGGCGCAGGCTTCAGATTAACGGAAGAAGGTGGAGGAAAAGACAAGACGAAGCTTGCTGCAGACGGTGCATTTAAGATCAATGGGATTTATAAGAAGGATGCCAACGACAGGCAACGGTTCGTGTATAAGAGTTTCCAGGTAATGGAAATTCACGTAAATGGGAGCTTTCCAGGGGTTGAAAAATTAGAAGGATATATCAAATTTTTTGAAAATGATCAAAAATTTGGCGATGGCTTCCAAGGTGGTATTGATGTCAAATTTACAGCGATGGGAATTGAAGCGAAGACAGTGGGTTGCTTTGGGAAATTCCAGGATTATAAGTACTTCTTTATTGATGCGATGGTGTACTCCGACCAGCCATTGGTTACTCTTGGTGCGATTGCTATAGATGGGTTAGGTGGCGGAGCATATTATCATATGAGCAGAGATACGACGCAGTTCAACAGCTTTACATTAAGTAAAGATACGCCAATACCGACAGTTATTGGAAAATCACTTACTGGAATCAGTTATGTTCCCGATAATGCTGTTTCAATCGGGATTCGATTAATGCTGGGTTTCAGTTTGCCAAAAGCTAAAACTGCTGTAAATGGTAATTTGCTTTTAGGAGTAGAATTCTCTTCGTCGGGTAGTTTGAATGAAATCTCGCTATTGGGTAATGCCAATATTATGGCTACTATAGATCTAAAGCCTATACCTAAGTATAAGAAGAAAGGTGGAGATCCGGATTCGGCAACCGCAACTGCCAACAAGGCGCCAATTCGAGCATCGGTAGACTTGAGGATGCGATTTGGAGCGAATCCCGAATTTCACTGCGCAACACTGGTGTACATGAATATTGACAATATTCTTGTAGGTGGTAATTCAAATGGTGTCGATTTATTGGGTGGTTTTGAATTGCATATCGATAAGAAGAAATGGTATTTTTATCTTGGTGAACCAGCTTACGACAAGAGGGTAAGGATGAAATTACAAATGCCGGGATCACCTTCGACGTCGCTAGCAACAATTGGGACGTACTTCGATATTGGTTCTGTCGTTCCAGATTTTCCCGGTTTACCTCCTAATATTCAAGCATCGCTCGGTTCTACATATAAGGCACCTAATTCAACATTGCGGAGCAACGGTAGTGGATTTGCTTTTGGAGCTGATCTATCAATTAGTACAGGTGACAAAAAATTCTTAATTTTTTATGGCAGTTTTACTGCTGAGATGGGTTTTGATGTAATGCTTAAAGACTACGGTAAGAAAACAGTTTGTTCTAACACTGGTAAACCGATTGGTATGAATGGATGGTACGCAACTGGACAACTATATGCAGGTGTACAGGCAGTAATAGGCTTGAAATGGAAGAGCATCAAGTATGAAATTCTGAAAATGAGCGCGGCAGTAGCTTTCCAGGCCAAACTTCCGAATCCATTCTGGGCTCAAGGAAATGTTGGAGGTTCATATTCTATCTGTGGTGGACTTAAGAAAGGTCAATGCAGTTTCCAATTGACACTCGGTGAAGAATGTACGCTACCTGCCGGCTCGGATCAAAATTTATTGTCGACAGCTCAAAATATTGTATCGAACGTAACACCTTCTATTGGCGACGTTGACATGTCAGTGTTGACAACACCTCAAATAGAGTTCAATTTTCCATTAAATTCGAAATATATAGATGAAGATAACGGTAATGAATATTTTGCTCAATTTTCACAATTTCCGGTGCTAAAAGATAAGTTTAATAATATAATTAGTTACGACACTGAAGATATAACAAAGGCGGGTGTAGATATTGTTAATGTATACAAAATGATACCTAGAAGTATTCTAGAAGGAAATATGGATTATTCGCTCTCGTTTAAAGTGGTATTGTCTAAAAATGGAGCAGATTATAAAACTGAAGAAAAAACAATAACATTTAAGACCGGTGAACCCATCCTACATATTCCAAGTGACAATGTGAGTTTCTCCTATCCAATCAATGGACAATATAATTTTTATCGAAACGAGGATTCTAACGGTAATGGCATAATTAAGTTAAAAATAGCTCAGGGTTATTTATTTAAGCCGATTCAGAACGGAATTGAAGTGGAGAACAAGATGGTCTTTACAGCAAAAAATGGAACTTGTTTCATGACAAACGCTACTACCGCTGAGAACGATGTAAAAGGCGAAAAGGGAATTATTAAGTTCCCGGTTCCAGCCGATAAATTATCTACCAATCAAATTTATCGCATGCAATTGGTAACTATTGCAAAATCAGATGCCTCTGCTATGTGTATACCTGAATATAAGTATATAAGAACTTTATACACTGGCTACTTTAGAACAAGTACTTATAATTCAATATCGGATAAGATTGATGCAGCATTTAGCAACCAATCAAAAATTGCGCCTTCTGCTTCAAATAGCAAATACATTTTGCGAAAAAACAGCACAGCTGAGCCTTTCGACCAATTTGAAATTAGTGGTATTCAGTCACGTAAACCTTTGTTGGAATTTAGCGCCAACCTTGAACAAGCGTTGAGCCCACTGTATCAATTTGCATTGAACAAGGTAACAGGCAAGGAACCTTATAAAATCTCTTTGGTCGATGTTAATAGGACCTACAAGCTTCAATTGACGAATGATGGTACCATAGGTCACTATCTGCTTTCTACCTCTGCAAATAGCAGTCAGCGCGGGCAAAATGATTCTAATAATAGTAATCCTTATGCAGCTATTAAGACTTGCACTTTAGTACAAACTGCTAACAATCTGCCATTGATTCTTCCATCAAACTTTACGACTAACAATTCAACCGGCAATATTGACCAGTACTTGAGATTTGATGCTATTGCAGGTACCTTCGAAGCCTTTAAAGAATTGAAATCAAAGGCAAAAGCACTGAAATTGCAAATGTTGAGAGATCTGATTGAAATAGACAATTACACTAAAGAAGATGCAGAATTTTACCTAAATACCATACTAAATGAAAATCATAGCTGGTTCAACAATGTATTACAGGCAAATTCTTCGATTTTTGATTCGAACTCACAAATTTTCATTTCAATAGAATACCGCACCATTTCTAACGATTTGCCGAAGGAAATACACATAAAAAAATAATTTTCTAAATGTTCCGGGTGCTGAAAGCAACTTGCCAACAGCACCTGGATTTATAATATCTGAAATGAAAAAAATAATTTTGATATTTGGATTTATTACAGTATATTGTGCTGTAGTTAGTGCGCAGACTACCAATAGTTGTCAACCGACAACACCGGTTTTCGTGCAAAAGCAGGATGGCACTGGTGCAGAACCTTATGATGCAAATAAGTTAGCAACACTTGAGTTGGTCTCAAAGGATCTCTTACATGAGTTTCCAGAATCTTATTGCAACACTTTCAAAGTATATGACTACGGATTTTCTCCGCTTACTGAATACACGACGGGCAGCTACGCAGAAGCATTTTTGGCAATGCAATCGGAGGCACGCACAACATTTTATCTGTTATTTGCGCGACAAGTTGATGCGGCTGGCAAATGCACCAAGATATGGGTTGATGTCAATCTGCCACTTAATGGAAGGTTTGGGTGTATGACCGCTTTGGAACGAGAATTAGTCAAACTAAGGGTGGAAAAAGAAGTGAATGTAAACTTAGATCAAGGAGCATATATTGCTGAACAAAAGGGAATTGATGCTTTTAGGTTGCAGGTGAAAAAGATTGTTGATTGTTGTGCGGGGAGGGATAGAACTGGTGAAACCTGTAATTTGTGTACTTCAGTAGAAGATAATGAATTATTTTATGAAAGCAATGAATTTACGAGTTATGAAGCGCAGATAACTAAAATTGCCGCACCAGCGGTAAGCCAAATAAACTATTCTAACCAAATTATTAACCTGGTTGGAAACGTCGATATTAATGTTAATGGAGCTGTCTCAAATACACAAATTATTCTCCATGATTTTCTGCTAATGCTTCAACAATACAATGTGCCAAGCAGATTAATTATTACAAAATCGGAATTTGATTGTACTGTTGCTAGTATGGATAGTCTCAGGAAATCGTTTGAAGATCCAACTCTCCAATATGCATTTTGGATAAATATCGGAGAAAATAAAGTTTTAGAGAAAATTAAAGCACCTTTTGAAATTAATATTTTTGGCAATGTCGATGTAAATGAAACATTATATTTTAGCAAACAAGATTTGACTCGTAATCCTCGCGGTGAACAAGTTTACGAATTTCCAAAGCGATGGGTTGTATCATCCACACTTGAAAATGTTTTTGATAATTTTTCATCAAAATCCGTTACAGGCTATCAACTTTTAGCTAAATATGCCAGAAGTAATTTAAAATTTGGCAATTCGAAATTTATTTCAGATGGTGAATATTCACATGATAATGTTATACTTGAAATAATTGATAGAGAAGGTGGCGAAAATCTTCATGGGAAAAATGATCCCCCATCGATTATTTTCATAAATGGTACATTTCACTTAAAGTTTACCATAGCTATTTATAGAAATGCTAGTAGAAATGGCATTCTGTTCAATTCTCCGGACTTTCAGTGCACTTTTGGCCACGAGATGTTTATCCATTTTAATATTCATGATGATCGAATATTAGATTTATGGCGGAAAAGAAATATTGATTCAAATCATTTTGATTTGTTTGAGAAAGCTTTAGTATCTACTGCCAATATTGACCATTGCGGCTATGCAAATTCACTTGCAAAATATAATAAATTTAATCTTTATTTTACTGATATTAAAAATTCAAAAGTGTACAATTCCGTTTTTCTAGAACAATCAAAAAAGAGACACGATGATGATAACAAATTTAATTGCAAAAGGGGCTTTTAAGAGAACCGATATTCTTTTTATAATTTTCACTTTAATAATTATGTCTTGTAATCTTGAAAACAATGTACTAATTAGTCAAAAATCTTATCAACTTTTTTACAATAATGGCTTAACTGCAAGTAAAAAAATTGAGGTTATCAAAATAACTCGAGACCATAATGGCGACACTTTGGTGCAAAGTAAAAATAATTTCTTTGATTTGGAACGCAATTTAGTATATTTCCGGACCGATAGTTTAGGGATACTTTGTAAAGAAGGAAGGGCAGAAAAATATAAGAGATATTTATATTTTCAGTTAAGTAGAAAAAATATTTATTGTCATGCGGGAATTCCAAGAAGAGACAAATATGACGATGAAATTTTTATGATCTATGATAGTGTCCATGTTATTACTAAGATGTTGCGCAGTTACGATACTCTGATATTAAATAGGCCGGAAAGGAGATTTGTCTTTCAGATTCTGGAACTTGAAAATGAGTGGGGGGGTGAAGCAGAAATTAATAATAAATTCGAACTAATTTATAAACGATCATTTCAGGGAACATATTGGAAAGAGCTTGTTCCAATGCCGGATAGTTTAACAACTGGCCGTTGGAAATTTTAATAATGCAACCGAGGAGTTGGTTATAGTTGCATGGTTC
>JBMOJB010000113.1:0-12131 GCA_049316985.1 Saprospiraceae bacterium
GAAATTGAATGATTTTGTGAAGGAAAAAAGAAAGGCGGTCAAATTGACTCAACCGGAATTGGCATTGAAAGCCGGGGTCGGTCTCCGCTTTTTGAGGCTGGATTTGTAACGTTGATGGCATTTATTCAAAATAAACAAAAGCGTAACAATTTTTTTATGACAACATATCATTTTTACATATTCAGCTCTTTTCGAAAGCTTAATTTTTATTAAAACCTATGAAGAAGTACTTTTATTCTTTTCTTTTACTCAGCCTTTCCTTTTCGCTCAATGCCCAAATTCAGCACGTCGAACCGCTCAACTGGTGGGTAGGGATGAAAAATCCAATTGTGCAGTTGCTGGTCAATGGCAAAGACGTGGGCGAAACCACACCTTTCATCAAATATCCGGGTGTCAGCATCGTAAAGGCCACTAAAGGAGACAGCAAAAACTACCTGTTTATCGACCTGAAGATTGCGAACACCACCATTCCAGGCACTTTTACCATTGAATTTAAGAAAGGTGGAAAAACTATTTATGCGCATCCCTATAGCATAATGGGCCGACAAAACAACGGCAGTACGCTGAAAGGATTTGATGCTTCAGATGCGGTTTACCTGATTACACCCGACCGCTTTGCCAATGGCGACCCTCAGAATGATGTAGTGTCAGGACTGAAAGAAAGAAAAGCAGACCGGGGCTCGGCCATTATGAGGCATGGCGGCGATTTGCGTGGCATCATTGACCATTTGGACTATATTAAAAATCTGGGCTTTACTGCCATCTGGCCCACTCCCATGCTTGAAAATGATATGCCCGAATATTCCTATCATGGTTATGCAATCACCAATTACTATAAAGTAGATCCAAGATTTGGAACTATGGAGGAGTACATCGAGCTGGCTCAAAAAGCAAAAAAGACAGGCATTAAAATTATTTTCGATGCCGTGCTCAACCATAGCGGACTGGAATACTGGTGGAAGGACGACCTGCCTTTCAAGGACTGGCTGAATCACCCCGACAGCATGGTGATGACTACCCATCAACGCACGGTCAATCAGGATCCGTATGCCTCTCAACGCGATAAAGACCTGATGCACAAAGGCTGGTTTTCGTATGCTATGCCAGATATGAATGGGGCAAATTCATTTGTGGCCAATTACCTGATTCAGAACTCCATCTGGTGGATAGAAACCCTTCAACTGGGCGGCATTCGTCAGGATACTTATGGCTATTCTGAAAAGGCGCTGTTGGAAAAATGGAGCTGTACCATCATGAAGGAATATCCAAATTTCAGTCTGGTGGGAGAGGAGTGGAGCTACAATCCGCTGATTACTTCCTACTGGCAAAAAGGGAAAAAGCGCAGCGATGGATACAATAGTTGTCTAAATACAATAATGGATTTTCCGCTGCAAGGAGCACTTGTCGAAGGTCTACAAGAAGACGACAATCCGAATTATGCAAAAGGGTTAAATAAAATGTACACCGCATTGGCCAATGATTTTGTCTATGCCAAGCCCGATCAAATGCTGGTCATGGGTGACAACCACGACATGGATCGCCTATTCACGCAGTTGCACGAGGATGTCAATCTGATGCAAATGGCACTCACCTACTTGTTGACCATACGCGGCATTCCGCAAATCTATTACGGCACCGAAGTGCTGATGCAGAACACCGCGCATTCAAAAGTGGATGGCATGATCAGGTCCGATTTCCCCGGCGGATTCGGTGGTGAAGTCGACGCTTTTACTCGCAAAGGTTTGAGCGATGATCAGCTGAACATTCAAACCTATTTTAGCAAGTTGCTCAACTGGCGGAAAGACAACCCGGTTATTCATTCTGGAAAAACATTGCACTTTGCTCCTGAAAAAAATATGTATGTGTTTTTCAGACACAATAAAGAAAAAACCGTGATGGTCGTATTGAATAAAAATCCAGATGAACTGACTGTCCAAACCAGTAAATATCAGGAAATACTTAATGGAAAAAAGACCGCAACAAATGTAATCACGGGAGAAAAACATGATCTGGCTAACCCGTTGATGGTCGCGGGTAGATCGGGACAAGTGTTTGAAATCAATTAACAATTGACAATTGACAATTGACAATTGACAATTACGAATTAGGGATTAAGATTTACGAATTACGAATTACGAATTACGAATTACGAATTATGAACCATTTGTTATCAGTCCTTTCGTGTTTTCTGTTTTTTAGCGCGTTGTCGCAGACTCCGGTAGTTTCAAAGGGCAGCATCGTGCACCTGGAAAAATTTGCTTCTACCTATGTGGATGCATGCAATGTAGATATCTGGCTTCCGGATGGATACGACAGCAGTAAAAAATACGAGGTGTTGTATGCACATGATGGCCAGGTGCTGTTTGACCCAAATTTTGGGTCGATGAGTAATGTCGAATGGGGGATGGATGAAATGATGGGCAAACTCAGTAAAGAGGGTAAGACCAAAGACTGCATTGTCGTTGCTGTCTGGAATACCGGTTTGGGCAGGCACGCGGATTATGCTCCGCAAAAGCCGGTAGAAGCTGTTGATCATGTAATAACTGATGCCTTGTATCAAGAATACGGAAAAAACCCGTCTGATCTTTTTTACAAGCGAAAAGCCCGTTCGGATAATTATTTAAAATTTCTGGTAAAGGAACTAAAACCCTATGTGGATACCCATTTCTCGGTGTACAAGGATAAAAAGCACACGCATATTATGGGAAGTAGCATGGGTGGTCTGATTTCGCTTTATGCGATCTGCGAATATCCCAAGGTGTTTGGGTCTGCGGCTTGCCTATCTACCCATTGGCCCATTTTATTTACGATGGAGCATAACCCGTTTCCAGAAGCGATTTTTGCTTATTTGAAGAAGAATCTACCCAATCCTAAGTCGCATCGGATATATTTTGATTACGGCGATGCTACTTTGGATAGCATGTATCCACCCTTGCAAAAAAAGGCGGATTTGCTGATGAAGAAGTGCGGATATTCAGTAGATAATTGGTCTACCCGATTCTTTCCCGGTGAAAATCACAGCGAAAAAGCTTGGAGAGATCGCCTGGATATACCTTTGTTGTTTTTACTTTCGAAATAATTTTATCACTGAGCACTTTCTAAAATGATTTTGCCAAATTTACCATAGAGCGGATCAAATCGACATCTGATTCGCTGTAATCGTCTTTGTCTTTCATATCATTTTTAAAGGCAAAGGGTGAATGCTGGGTTTTTTTTGCAGAAAAATGGTATTCGCGAGCACCAGTAATTCGGTTGATCTCCTTAATGTTATCGACATTTATACCACTGCCCGGCATAAAAATAATTTGTCCTTCCATTTTTTCAATTAGCCTCGCCAGTAAGGAAGCACCTTTGAGCGCGTTTGGCTGCTGCCCTGAGCTTAATATTCTGTCAACACCCAGATCAGCCAGTTGTGCAGCGACGAGAAAAGGATCATTGCATCGGTCGAATGCGCGGTGAAAAGTAAATTCCATTCCTTTGCAAGCACTTTGTAGCTTTTGCAATTGCTTGATATGTAAACTGCCATCCGAATTCAGTGATCCACTGACGATACCTCCGACTCCCAGTGAATGACAGATTTCAATGTCTCTAATCATTTGCTGCATTTCAGATTCGCTATAGCAAAAATCGCCACCGCGAGGTCGAATCAACACAAAGACGGGAATGTCCAGCATTTTTTTGCACATTTCAATACTCGAAAAAGAAGGCGTGATGCCGCCGATTTCCAATGCAGCACACAATTCAATTCTGTCAGCACCACCTTGCTGGGCGGCCATCGCTGAGAAAGGAGACGCCGCACAAATCTCAATTTTAATCGCATTCGAATCCATAGGGTAGTTTGAAGCAAAGTTTCACAAAAAATATCCCGCATCACGACGTTGTCGGTCGAAAGGTAAAAACATTATTTTATTTTTGGATATTTCGGCGGTCTAAGTATCATTTGCTTAGCAAATGAATTTTTACTTGGGTATTATTGAATGGCTAGATGTCAAATACTGCGGCTCAAGAACATGAAAAATGTTAGTAAAAAAATCTTGGATTAGAACTATTACAAATTGAAATACGTCACTTGATCATAAAAGCTATATTTTACATCAACCTACTTGTGTAACTTAAAATAACCACTTAATAGACAGTTAGTTACAAACAGAAAATTAGGCTCTTTTCAATTTTTCGATCTACCAGTAAAGCTTTTTGTTTTAAGAGTTAAGAATAGAAAAAGCCCTGAAAGGGCGTAATATTTCAGCGATGGGTGCAGCCCATCGAATTGATAAACCACTATTTTCAAGCCCTGAAATGGCGTAATATCACTATTGAGTTTCGAGCAATTTGAGGATTGGTCGCTAAAGAATGTCCATGCGGAAAGGGCGTCTTCCTCTTTATGGCATCTCGTTGTTTCGTCAATGTCACATTTTACTCAATAGTGTTATTTCGCCCTTTCAGGCAGAGTCGCTTGGTATTTTGAGTTTCTATACATCTGTAAATGCTTTGGATTCTGAAATCAAACTAACAAACTTTGCTTTGTGATTAATCCCGACGGGATTTAATATTTATAGCTCATGATTATCGTTGTTGTACGACCCCGATGGGGTCGAATATTGTGTTGCCATTATGTTCTATAAACATTTGAATCCTCCGGATTCCAGAGTCGTACCAATATCTTTGTTTTAGTATAATCTGAAAGGAATTAATATTTATAGCATAAGTGTTTTCGAAGTTATGCTAAGCAGATGAAGTCGAATTGCTAGCATTTATAGTTTTTAATGATATTAGGAATATTTTTGCAATATTCAGAACCAATCGACTCTGGCCGATGGATCGAATATTATATTGCCATTATTTCAATAAATATTTGAATCCTTCGGATTCTGGAATAGAACCAATATTTTTTACCCTAAAATACAGTCAATTTGTTTTAACTTTGCACAAAAATCTTCCGACATGAAATTTTCCAATCCAATTCCGATTCAGGAGATTGCAGAAATCATTAACGCACAGATCCTGGGCGATGGATCGCGTCAGGCTACGGGCCTGAATGAGATCAATAAAGTTGAGTCTGGTGACATTACTTTTGTAGATGTAAAAAAGTATTTTGCCAAGAGCCTTGGTTCGGCAGCTACTTTTGTCATCCTGAATGAGGAAATTGAATGCCCGGAAGGAAAGACTTTGCTTTTGCACCCACAGCCATTTGAAGCATATAATTACCTGGCCAAGCAATTCAGGCCATTAGCTCCTCAACTTAGCGCACAATCGGATAAAGCTATCGTTCGCCCGACAGCCATTATTGAGCCCAATGTGGTGATTGGTCATCATGTAACAATTGGCGAAAATGCACATATCCAGGCCAATACGGTTATCGGCGAACACGTGACTATAGGAAATAACGTGATCATTCAACCGAACTGTACCATCGGTTCTGATGCATTTTACTATAAAAAAGAAGAAGGGAAGCATATCAAATGGCGTTCGATTGGCAGGGTCATCATAGAAGACGATGTAGAAATAGGTGCCGGATGTACCATAGCAAAAGGCGTTTCGGGAGACACCATCATTGGACAGGGCACCAAGCTGGATTGCCAGTGCCATATTGGACATGGTGTAGTAATTGGCAAGCATTGTCTGTTTGCAGCACAGGTCGGTATTGGCGGCAAAACCATTATTGGCGATCATGTGACTTTGTATGGACAGGTAGGTGTTGCGCAGCGATTAAAAATTGCCAATCATGTAACCGTCATGGCCAAATCCGGTGTTGGCAAAGACCTGGAAGAAGGCAAAAGTTATTTTGGTGCACCGGCCATTGAAGCCCGCGAAGCCTACAAAGAACTGGCTGCAATCCGACAATTACCTGAATTTTTGAGGAATACCTATAAAAATCAAGAATAGGACTTGAAAAAGATATTTCTGAGCAATCTGCTGCTTCAACTTGCTTTAAATCTGATTGTAAAGCCGGTCTATGTCTTAGGAGTTGACCGTGGAGTACAAAATGTGATTGGCAAAGAGGCATACGGGATTTATTTTTCGCTGCTCAGTTTTTCTTTTTTGTTTCATATGCTCAATGATTTTGGGATTCAAAATTTTACCAGCACCCATGTAGCCAAGTACCCACATCTGGCACAAAAGTATTTTTCCAATTTATTCGTTTGTAAATTATTGCTCAGTTCACTCTACGTGATCTTGACATTAGGCGGTGCATGGCTGATTGGTTATTCGGGCACTGAATTATCGATGCTCAGTATGCTGATGGCAGTACAAGTAATCAGTTCCTTCCTGCTGTTTTTTCGCTCGAATATTGCGGCACTGGGTAATTACTATACCGACAGTTTTTTTTCTGTCTTCGACCGAATTCTCCTCATTTTGCTGGGAGTATCGGTGCTTGGTTTTGGCTTTATACATCCCGGTGATTCTGCTTTTTTGTTTATTATTATTCAGATTGTCGCGCTTGGGCTTTCGACGGTTTTTGCTTTCTTTAGCCTTAGTAAGTTGATTGGCAAGCTGGAAATAATATTCAATTATAATTTTATCAGGTACTTATTAAAAAAAGGAATGCCTTATGCAACTATTGTTTTTTTAATGTTAGTGTATTCAAGGAGCGATGTTGTTTTGATCGAGCGATTGTTACCTGATGGGAAAGCAGAAGCAGGAATATTTGCGTCCACTTATCGTTTGCTGGAGGCAGTCAATTCGATTATGTTGATTTTTGGCACATTGCTGTTGCCGATATTTTCGACTACGCTTCGCAAAAAAGAATCCATCGTCGAACTGCTTCAGCTTAGTGTCAAAATTGTACTTTTCATTAGTTTTACTGCCTGCATATTGGTATTTTTTTACAAAAACGAAATCAGTTCACTGCTATATCGGGAGTCGACGCCATATTGGGCCAATATGATGGGTGTTTTATTTTGGAGTTATATCCCCTTGTCACTGATGTATGTAATGGGAGCCTTGATGACAGCCTCTGATAAAATCAAAGAAGGGAATCGGGTATTTGCTACTGCTGTTGTAATTAGTTTGTTTCTAAACTGGTTTTTGATTCCACATTACAAATCGATAGGAGCAGCCTGGGTAAGTTTATTCGTCCAAAGCTTTGTTGCCTTGGCACTTTTCTTAATCAGTTATGTAAATTTTAAATTAAAGCCCGATAAGAAATTATTGCTGCAACTGCTGCTGTTCTTCAGTATATTGTTGACGGCTACTCATTTTTCTACTTTTTTGATCGGCAATTGGGTGATAAAGTGCTTTTTTATAGGTACTTTTGCCGTATTGCTCAGTTTTGCACTCCGTTTTTGGAGTATTAAAAGCCTTTTAAAACTACTAAATGTACAAAGAAGAACTATTTAAGAAAATCGACGAAATAGAACAGTATGCGAAAGCGAGCCGTTTTTATCGACTATATCACACTCCTGCTCGCTATCTAAATGCTGCTTTTTTCAATAAGCTAATTTATCCTTTTACTCGCCGGGAAAAGCATACGGACATCACCACTTTTTTTGATGCCAAAATTCGGATTGCTTTGCCTGCTGGTACCGACCTTTATTTGATAGGAGCGAAGTCACATGAATCTGAGATCCGATTGGCCAGATTTCTTATGAACCGACTTGATGAAGGCAATTGTTTTGTGGATGTTGGTGCACATTTTGGATATTTTTCTTTGTTAGCTTCCATGTTGGTTGGAGAATCCGGGAAAGTTGTGGTGTTTGAAGCTGCTCAGAAGAATTTTTCACTGTTACAGAGAAACTGCGCGCCTTTTAAAAACATTCAATTGTACAACAATGCAGTATCAGATAAGAGTGAAATCCTGACTTTTTATGAGTTTCCGGCATTGTACTCGGAGTACAACACGGTAGATATTGCACAATTTGAAAACGAGCCATGGTTTGAGCGGTATCCTCCCCAGAAATTAGAAGTACAAAGCCTTACGCTGGACGAAACACTACTTACGCTAGACCTGGAGTCTTCAATCATTAAGATTGATGTTGAAGGAGCGGAATTCAAAGTTATCAGCGGCATGATAGCTCTGTTAGAAAAGTATCCACTTGTTATTGTAATGGAATACCTGAACCCATCCCGCCACAATACAGAACATCAGAAAGCGGCCGAACTGCTGAGGAGCAAAGGCTATGAACAATTCATCATCTTGCACGGCGGAGATTTACAGAAGATCGCGGATATAGATAAATATCTGTTAAAAGGAAATTTTGAATCGGATAATATCGTTTTCAAAAAGCCATTTGAAAGATGATCGTTCCATTCAACCAGAAATATTACACCGGCAACGAATTGGCCTACATGAAAGCATGTATGGAAAGCGGAAGGATTAGTGGTGATGGTGAATTTACCGCAAAGTGTCAGCGGATGTTGGAAGCGAAGTACCATTTTAAGAAAACATTTCTTACCACTTCTTGTACCGATGCATTAGAAATGTCCGCGTTGTTGCTGAATATCCAAGAAGGAGATGAAGTTATAGCGCCATCCTATGCTTTTGTTTCGACAGTAAATCCCTTTGTATTAAGAGGAGCAAGAATAATTTTTGCTGACAGTATGCCCGATCATCCGAATATCGATGTGGATCAGATTGAGTCACTTATTAGTACAAAGACTAAGGCAATCGTGATTGTACATTATGCCGGTGTAGCGGTAGATATGGACAAATTGCTGGCATTGGCCCAAAACCACGGCCTTGTTGTAGTGGAAGATGCAGCCCATGCGATTGACAGTTATTATAAGGGGAAGGCGTTGGGCAGCATCGGAACATTCGGCGCATTTTCATTTCATGATACAAAAAATGTGATTTCCGGCGAAGGAGGAATGCTTGTTGTTAATGAGGAAAAATTCATTAGTCGCGCTGAAATAATTAGAGAAAAAGGGACCAATCGCAGTGAATTTTTTCGTGGAGAAGTCGATAAATACGGATGGACGGATATTGGTTCTTCTTATCTGCCTTCGGATCTTATCGCTGCCTTTTTATTTGCTCAATTAGAGGCGATTGAAACCATACAGCATAGGCGGCTTGAAATTTGGAAAAGATATCACGCTGCTTTACAATCGATTTCGATAAGTGGAGCATTCAAAACACCTGCTATCCCATCGTACGCAAGCAACAATGCCCATGTGTACTACCTTGTCACAGCTTCCCTTGAAGAAAGAACGGAGTTGATGAGGTTCTTGAAAGGCAAGGGTATCTCGTCGGCTTTTCACTATCTTTCCTTACATAAGAGTCCTTTTTTCAGCAATCAGTATAATGGTTCGGAGTTGCCTAATAGCGACAAATTTTCGGACTGTCTACTTAGGCTTCCTTTGTATTTTGACCTTAGTATTCAACAGCAAGACTTTGTAACGCAGAATATTCTTGATTTTTATTGTTAAATCTTTGTCTGTTGCACAACTATTTTGGCTCCTTATAAAATAAAAGTTATCAAGAATCCCTACCTTTGCCCACTTTTCAAAGAATTCTGCGCCATCCTTTAGGGTGGAACAGCTTTTTAACATAGTTTCAGATTGAATGAATAACAACGATAATATAGTGGGTTTGCTCAGAGCATGGTTCAAATGGAGGAGAACGATTGTTTTGTTTTGTGTGCTCGCCGGAGTAAGCTCTGCCATAGCATCCTGGGTAATGTTAAAGAACTATTACAAATCGAAAACCATCTTTTATGCGGCTAGTTCTGATGTGCTCAAGCCGGATAAACTGTTTGGCATCTCGAGCGAGACGATGTATTATTACGGTACGCCAGAGGACGTAAATCGTGTGCTTTCGGTCGCAGAGTCGGCGCAAATGCGAGAATATCTTGCCAAGCAGTTTGGCTTATTTTCGAGGTATAGTTTCGATTCTACCTCGGTAAAAGGCAGAAGTGATTTCCAGGATTTTTTTGGAGAACTTTTCAAAGTTGAAAAGAACAAGCTGGATGCCATTGAGCTTTCGATGGAAGACACCGACCCGGAGTTTGCGCAAAAAATAGTTGTAGCTGCGAGGGGTTTCATTGATAAGCAAGTTTGCAGTTTAATCAAGAGAAATCAATTAAATATTCTTAGTAGTTTCGAAAATAGTATTAAAAGTCAAAATTCTGAGATCAAGGCCATAGAAGATTCGCTATATATTTTACGAAGAAATTCGGGTATTTACAATACAGCCACGCAAAGTAAAATGCTGACCGATCTGACAAGCATTGCGCAGGCGCGTCTTGCTCGTGTTAGTGCGCAAGTTAAAGCGCTTGAGAAAGAACCAAAAGCCAACCGGGACACGATCATCATGATGCGTTCTTTGGTAAAAGGACTTGAGAATGAGCTTAATTATTTAAACAATAATTCTTCGGCGGTTTTTAATAAAGGAATGGGCTTGGTAGATGTACTGACTCAGATGCATGATCAAAAAAGAAGGCAGATGAGCTATGATGCGGTCAGACTAGAACAAATACGCGCTGCTCAGCAGTCGGAAGTTTCCTCTATATATGTTATCGAAGAAGCTGGCCTCCCGTTGAAGAAATCCCGACCTAAGCGAATGATGATCGTGCTGGCATCTGTATTAGTTACTTTCATCTTTAGTACATTGGGTGTAATTGCACTTGAGAGCTATCGAAAAATAGACTGGGATGCCATCAGAAACGCGGAAAATTGACAAGCTCTCGGGTTTTTTTATCACAAATTGGGATAAAATACTGGTTTGGGCACTTGGATTGATTTGTGTAGGCGTATCTTTATTGGCCATTCGCTACAACAATTACAATTTTTTCGCAATTCCGGCAATACTGGCTGGAGTGGTAGTAGCCATTTTTGATTTCCGGATCATCTACCTTTTACTTATTGCAGCTATTCCATTCTCTGTGGAAATTTATTTGCCGGGAGGTCTGGCGACGGATTTGCCTACGGAGCCATTGATGTGGGTGTTATTGGGAGTTTCCTTTATTTACGTCTTGTTGAATTTGAATCAGATCGATTTAAAACCCTTAAAACATCCGATAACCATTTTTCTCCTTTTACATTTGGGTTGGATTGTAGCTACGATGATTTCGTCGGAGTTGTTTATTTTTTCCCTCAAGTATACACTTGCAAAGATCTGGTATATCGTTGTTTTTTATTTCCTGACTATAAAGTTTTTGAGCGGCAATATAGATTTTATCCGAAAGATGATCTATCCTTGTTTGATTAGTCTTGTAATAGTCGTCTCGATTTGCCTATTTCGACATGCAGCTATTGATTTTTCTTATACTTTGGTCAATCGGGTAGTTGGTCCATTTTTTCAGAACCATGTCGCTTATGCGTGTTTACCTGCTACCTTTCTGCCTTTCGCGTGGTATTCCTTGCATTGGCACCGGAAATGGTCTTTAACCTGGATACTATTGGTGCTGGGGATGGTTATTTTGATGTTAGCAGTGCAATTTTCCTACACGAGGACGGTTTATGTTGCACTCTTGATGGGTATCGGTGTTTATTTTGTGATCAAATACAAAATGATGAAATGGGTATTGGGCTCGTTCCTCATTTTGGTCACCGTTGCTACGCTTTTCTTAGTTAGAAACAATCGTTTCTTGGATTTTGCGCCCGATTTTTCAAAAACAGTCTCTCATCAGAGTTTTGATAATCTATTGAATGCGACCTATAAATTGCAGGATATTTCTACGATGGAGCGGGTTTACCGATGGATCGCAGCCGGAAATATGATTGCCGACAAACCGTGGATGGGATTTGGGCCGGGAAATTTTTATCAGTTTTACAAGAGTTACACCGTCAGCAGTTTCCGAACATACGTAAGTGACAATCAGGAACGATCGAGTACCCATTGCTATTTTTTATTGGTCTGTGTAGAGCAAGGTGTATTGGGTCTGTTGATATTCTTGCTGTTCAATCTCGGCGTTTTGCTTTTAGGCGAAAAGGTGTATCATCAGGCAAAAGATATCAATATAAAAAGAATAAGTCTGATGGCCAGTATATCATTTGTGATAATCAATGGTATATTACTGATCAATGATATGGTAGAAACGGATAAAATCGGTTCTTTTTATTTCATTTGTGCAGCCATTCTGGTCAGCCTGGACTTGAAAAATAAGGAATTGAGAATTAGGAATTAAGAATTAAGAATTAGGAATTACGAATTACGAATTACGAATTAGGAATTACGAATTACGAATTACGAATTA
>JBMOJB010000114.1:0-12128 GCA_049316985.1 Saprospiraceae bacterium
TATTACTTTTGCTATTTCGGCATTTATCCAATGCTAAAAATCATTTTCAACTTTCAATTCCTGCCTGCCGGCAGGCAGGTTCAATTTTCAATTGTCTTTCCCATGTATTACTTCCGGCCCTCTGTCTCCATACTCCACTTTTACCGCAGGTTCGTTGATTTTGGTGATGGTAACTTCGGTTCTACGATTGTACTGGTGTTCGAGTTCGCTGCATTTTATGCCATCTACACATTTGTTTCTGAGTTGGGTTTCACCGGCACCGCGGGCACTGATACGGTTTTCGGCAATACCTTTGGCGATCAGGTAATTTTTGGCTGAGATGGCGCGCTGATCCGAAAGACGCTGGTTGTAAGCAGCATTCCCTCGGGAGTCGGTGTGCGATACCAGCTCCACTTCCATGGATTTGTATTTGTTCATCAAATCGGAAAGTGCATCGAGTTCTGAAGCTGCACCAACGCGAATGATAGCTTTATCAAAATCATAATAGATCTTTTCCAAAATGATTACAGCACCTTTGGAGATGGGTTTTGTCACTACCTCCGGCTCAATGGGAATCAAAATAAATTTTTTGTCAATTGCCTTAGAAACGTCTTTGTCGACACTCAGCGTTTCTATGGTGGATTTATAGCCGCTCTTTTCTATTCGAATATTGTAATTCGTGTTGATCTCAGGAACAAAATCAAATTCTCCACTGGAATTGGTGTAAAGAGTCTCAGACTTTTGCGTGGTGTTGTTGGTAATGCTAATGCTGGCATTGGGAATAGCAGTATTGAATTTATCGCTGATTACGACTGCTTTCAAACTGGGTTTTTTGGCTTTATCCAGTAAAATCTCCAATATTGCGAAACCTGCCTCCTTGTTGAAAGTATTGTAATTTAATTCTTTGGTTTCGTAACTTTCCTTATTGACCAAAATCAGGTATTCCTGATCATTTTTCAATTCATACTGTACATCGCCGCTGGAAGCACTATAGCAATTGGGTTTCCCAAGCTTCTCTACTGCTTTTCTTACGGTCTCTATCGCCATGTCTTTGCCGTTGGCATTGGTAGTCATTTTAACATCATAGAATTCTTCTCCGGCTAAAAAGCGGTCGCCTGACTTTTCAAATATTCGAATTTCCGCACCGCCAATTTGCTTGGAAGTGGCTGCGTCTTTTACTGTTATCAGCGCTTTTAAAGGTTGCGCCTCAGCAGTGAGTTTGAATTCTGTTTTGTACATGTAAATGTCATCCTTGCCAAATCCACCTTCCCGATTGGAACAGAAATATCCTACATTCCCATCTGTATTGAGAATCAGCCCAAGGTCATCGGCCGCTGAACTGAAAGGCTCGCCAAGATTGATAATTGCGGGAGCAGTTTTATTCAGGTCAACTTTGAAGATATCGAATCCGCCTGTACTGCTATGTCCTTTAGATGAAAAAAATAGTGTTCCGGAATCATGGATAAAAGGAAAAGCTTCATCGCTGTCCGTATTTATAGCAGATCCAAGATTTATGGGTTTACTCCAGCCTTTACCGGTATTTTCAACCTTGTAGATGTCAAAACCTCCTTTGCCGCCGGGCATATCTGATGCAAAATACAAGGTACGACCATCGGTAGATAGCGAAGGGTGAAAGCAACTGAATTTGTTGTTGTTGAAGGGCAATTCTACGCTTTTTTCCCAATCGCGCAGGCCTCGTTTACTTTCATAAATTTTCATTCTGCTGACTCCCTTGTTGTCAGCAATACTGAAGCCACTGCTTTGATTGCTACTAGAGAAATACATGGCATCCCACTTTTTACTAAATGAAACGCCTCCTTCATGGTATTGCGAATTGGCTTCAAGCGAATAAAGATGAGGTTTCATCGGAATATTATTGCGATCCGTTTCTGAATAGAACAATTGAAAAAACGGTTCGCCGGATTGAGGGTCTATTCTGCCATTTTTCTCGGAAGAAGCGTAAACCAAACCGTACTGATAAAAAGCAGGCGCAAATTCAGTACGTTCAGTATTGATTTCGCTGCAATTCCAAAGTTCAATGCCTTTGCGTCTTTCAATACTTTTGTTGCTGTTTTTGTTTACAACTAGAGCTTTGGAGCTCTCTTGTGCGGAAAGGACAGTTAAATTTACTAAAATGAGTGCGGTTATCAGGAATTTATTCATAAGCATGAATTGTGTTTTTGGGATCCATCTGTGTTTTCTGCAAGTATTCCTGCCCGTCGACCATTAAGTGAATACGCAAGAAACAACCTTTCCCCTGCTGCTATCTCAGGAGAATGACTGTGCCTTTTGCCTCATCAGTTTTTCCATTTTTCTGTATTGCTTTTATATAGTAGACATAAGTGTCCTGGCTCATTTCTCTCCCGGTGTTGTTTAGTTTTCCATTCCATCCTATAGTCAAATCAGTCGTTTCAAAAACTTTGGCTCCAAATCGATCAAAGATTAGCATCGAAAAAGATGCCAATTGCTCGTTAAAACTGATTATTGGTCGGAATTCCTGATTGATACCTCTTGGTGCAGACGCATTGGGCGTAAATATAGTCGCTGTCTGACTCACGCAAACTGTGTTTGACTTCGAACGTACCCGAACCGGCTTGCCATTTGGAAGCGTATCATAGACATATGCTACCACAAAATAGCAAATATTCGCATTATCGGGATTCAAAGGGTCAAAAGGGTCTACAAATTCATTTTTGTTCTGAGCGTCCCAAATTTTACTTTCCAAACCATTTATTACTCGATAAAGCTCATAGTCTGTTTTTTGCACTCCTGGCAAGAAGTGAGTTGTCCAGTTCAGCAGATTACTTCTATTATCCTGAACGTTCCCTTTAATATTTAAAGTATAAAAAGGAAACAACTGCACTTTATCACAAATATCCCGGCTGTAGACCGCATAATGCACGGTGTCTGTTCCAATACCGGACTTGTCGGTATACGTAAGTTCTCCCGGAAAATTAGTACTTGGAATTGACCCTATATCTTTCCATGTTTTTCCATCTGTGGATTTCTGTATTTTTATTTCGTCAAGGTCAGCATCGTTGTTCCAGATCCAGGTAAAGGAAACTTCCCCTTTGTTGTTGACTTCTACATTTTTGACAATCACAAATGCTGTGGGTTTGTTCAAATTCGCAATCAGACATACTTCATTTGTTTTTGCTGCAATCAAAGGATTATAAGCATTTACGGAACGGATATAGAAACAATACCTTTCTTTGTCTTTTAGACCTTTGAACACATAGGTCGAATCATTCCCCGGAAGAGAGTCGACTAGTGCATAGGGTAGATTTCCTCTTTTCACCCATATCTCCTGGCGTAAAATTCCATTGTTCCAGTCTTTATAGCGATTCCAGTTCAGAATTGCTGTCCCTTCACATTCGTCTTGTTTGATAAAGGCTCTTATTGACCGATGTGCTTTACCAAATAAGCTGGTGTTTCCACAACGGTCAAGACCCAGCACGAAATAGTTTTCCTGCTGTTTATCCGGAACCGAATTCTTATCCACATAGGTAGTTGAATTGTAGACAGTATCAATGGGCTTGATTCCGTTCGCGGTAAATCTGTAGATAATATACCCAAAAACCCGTTTGTCACCGGATTTATTCCATTGAATTGCGGTTTTATTATTCTCAACAGAAACAGATTGAATAATCGGAATTTCGGGTGAAGAGCTTGTCAACGTATCAGAATTCAAAATGGGTTGTCCCGGACAATCGTAACGACTTTGTAAAAAATAAAACCAGGTTTGCCCTACGGGATGCAAATGATAATAGAAGGTGGTTGCTTCGTTGTTTACACTTCCAATTTGCACGTACGGGCCTCCAAAATTCTGACTGCCATAAATTAAATATCGCTGAAATGCGCCACAAGTATTCGCAAATGGATCCCATCGCAAAGTGTCATTTTGCACACATTTCAGATAAGGTGGATAGACCTGTGCCTTAGAAGTGTAGCCAAATAAAAAGAAAATGATAAAAACAAACAAAACACGCATACAAATGCCAATTTTTAAATCAGGCAAAAATACAAGAAAATTTTGCAATAAAGGAAGCTATACCGAAAAACTTAGTGCCCCTAACTCATTGTGAAGGCATAATTGAATTGCCGCTATGTTAAATTGTGTGGGTATAAACTTACGAATCTTGATGTAATTGTAATTTGAAAATAATTTATGATCAACGTCGCCGATTTCATGGAAAGTTTAGCGTTATAAAATATATTTATTTCAGCGTAAATACTTGATTGTTGTTACAACTGAAAGTTTCAAATATCAATTACAGCTAAATTGTGTCCAGAAAAAAACTCCGAAGGCGTTCTGAATATCATCAAATTTTCAAATCCTCAAATTTTCAAATTGGAATTTAGTTTGTATCTGCTTTCTGCTTGAAATCCCCTTTCTTCCATGCCTCGATGAATTTTGCCCAAGCCAATGGATTAAAGATGTTCATTGGGCGGAATTGACCGGCATAATAAGTTTGATTGGCTTTCTCCTGTAAGAAAAGGCGCGTAGTTTCTTTTCCATCAGCAGCAAGTTCTCTTCTCATTCGGCGCATCTCTTTCTCTGCCAGATTTTCCATGGCTCTCCGATGCAATTCGTCTTTTATATCCATCGCCAAAAATTCGATTTTGAAATGCTCGCGACTCGGCCATGGAAATATCACTGTTGCCGGAAGATTTACATTGTCTTTCGTCAACAACTGTACAACAGAATAGTGTGTGTCTTTTAAGGTATCCGGAATCACAATCTCGGTAGATTTATATCCTACGCAAGAAAAAACGACTTTTTCTCCTTTCGTTGCTACAAAAGAAAAGAATCCTCTCATATCTGAATAACTGCCTCGGCTTCTGTTCTTCATATAAATATTAGCATATGGCACCGGCACCAAATCATTATTTATTTCAGTTAATACCACACCTGTGAACTGTATCAAACGCTCTGTTTCTTGTGCCTCAATTGTAGTAGAAAGACAGAAAATGCTTAAAAGAAAGAAAAATAAATGTTTCATATGTTTATCTTTAATGAGATTTTTCGCGCACATCAAGCCAAAGAGGCAAATGTTATTATTTTGGTTGTGAGCCGGATTTAATAAATTAGAATCTGGTGTTCCTTCTTGTTGCCATATTACCATTTATGCAGCTCTACGCTTATAAAACAACTCCACTTTTGTCTGCGTTCAGCAATTTAGTTGATTTTACGCCAGACGGACAAAAATTCACTCAAGATCATCGCTGTGGCACCCCAGATTCTACTATCTCCTGCTTTAAAATAGGGTACATCTTTCATCGTAAAAGAGCGGACGGTAATGTCTGTTTTTCCCAGATTGTTCTTTTCAAGAAAATGTGCTACAGGCAAATTCAATACCGACTTTACCTCACTTTGCTGGAGGGTAAAGCTAGGCTTTTCGGCAGCAAATCCTACAAATGGATGCACATTAAAATGTGAAACCGGAATATACAATTGAGTGAGCTCACCAAGCACTTCTATTTGTTGCACTGAAACCCCAATTTCTTCTTCCGTTTCACGCAATGCACAATGCATCATCGTTGCATCGGACTCGTCGCGCTTCCCTCCCGGAAAACTCACTTGACCGCTATGCGGATCATTCGGATTGTCGGCAGTGCGCTGAATAAATGTGGTGTGCAATTGTCCGGCTTCCGGAAATAGGAGAAGCATTACTCCTGCATGCTTGGCATCATCGGGTACCGTATAATTCAGCTCCCTGAAGATATTGGCCATTTCAAATTGTGCCTTTCTACCTGGCAGCTCAGCTTGCAAATGCTCCTTTAGTGCTTCAACCCACTTTTCCATAGTCTGATGCTGACTTTTCCAGTTTACTAATGTTTCTGATCATTAATCTGCTTCTGCTAAAAGCAATGAGGTTTTCTTTCCTGAGTTCATTCATAACACCACTAACCGTCTGTCTGGAAGTAGCCGTAAGGTTGGCGATTTCCTGATGGGTCAGAAAATCTTTGACCAACCACTCATCACCAAATTTTTGCCCTTTCTTTTTTCCAATTTCTACCAGGAAATTAACGATCCGCGAACGCGCATCCCTGAAAACCAGCGACTCGAGTCTGTTCTCCATTTCAATGACCCTTGAACCCATTAATTTCATAAAATATCCCGTTAAGCCACTATAATTCCTGAATAATCCGGTCATTTCAGCAGTAGAAATTATACAGACATCGCAATCTTCCAAACAGTATGCAAAGTCACGGCGATAGTTCTCACCAGCCAAAGAATGTTCTCCAAACACTTCTCCTTTACCCAGGATCACCTTGGTGATTTCTTTTCCATTTTCATTAAGTGACCCAATCTTAATCTTTCCGCTATTCAGGAAATAAATACGGTCCGATTTGTCTTGCGGAATAAAAATGTACTCTCCTTTTTTGTAAGTGGAGTGCATCAAGTGCTGTTGTGCCTGCTTTTTAGGGCAAAGTATTCCCGGTAAATCGATATTTTCAAGATACCACAAAGTGGAATTTTCCATTGCTTCTTTTTTTAGTGCCAGATACCGACATAATTGTGCGGGCTGATGACTTTTAATTCCGTTTTTAATGCTGCGCTGATATTTAACCCATCAATAAAGTGATGGATATCTTCTTTGCCTACCTTGGCTTTCCCTCTGGTTAGCGATTTAAGCGCTTCATAAGGTTGTTCAAACCCTTCTCTTCTTAGCACCGTCTGAATCGCTTCTGCCACAACCATCCAATTGGCTTCAAGGTCTTCATGGATCTTTTCTTCATTCAACAATAGTTTGCTGAATCCTCTTAAAATAGATTTTAATGCGATGATTGTGTGACCAAAGGGCACTCCTACATTTCGAAGCACTGTGCTGTCGGTCAAGTCCCGCTGCAATCTGGAAATGGGTAATTTTTCAGCCATATGCCCAAATATGGCATTCGCCAGACCAAGGTTTCCCTCCGCATTTTCAAAGTCAATCGGATTTACTTTGTGTGGCATTGCAGATGAGCCTATTTCACCTTCAATTGCTTTTTGTTTGAAATAGTCCATTGATATGTAAGTCCAAATATCTCTGCACATATCAATCAAAATCGTATTGATTCTCGACAAACAATGAAACAGCGCCGCCAGGTCATCATAATGAGCAATCTGTGTTGTGAATTTATGTCTTTCAAGTCCAAGATACTCAGTGACGAAGTGATTGCCAAAATATTCCCAGTCAAAATCGGGATAAGCCACATGGTGAGCATTAAAATTGCCCGTTGCCCCGCCAAATTTGGCTTTCAAATGCTGATGAATGTGCTTGAGCGTACTCAATTCGTTGTCGAGTCTTTCTGAAAAGACCATTAATTCTTTTCCCAATAATGTTGGGGATGCCGGTTGTCCGTGCGTCCTTGCCAATAAAGGAACTTTGATCCATTCTTGTCCCAAAACACGCAATTCTTCACTAATTTGTGAAAAAATTGGCAAATACACGTCGGTAATTGAGTGCTTTATGCTCGTCGGAATAGCCGTGTTGTTGATGTCCTGAGAGGTTAAACCAAAGTGAATAAACTCTTTAAATTGCTCGATTCCCAATGCATCAAATTTTTCTTTTAAGAAATATTCGACAGCTTTGACGTCGTGATTGGTTACTTTCTCAATCTGCTTGATAATCTCAGCGTCCTCTTGAGTGAAATTTTCAAAAATATCATTTAATTCATCAAATTTTAGTGAATCAAAGTCTTCCAATTGTGGCAGAGAAAAATTGCACAAAGCAATGAAATATTGAATTTCCACAAATACACGATAACGGATCAGGGCATATTCTGAAAAATAGTCCGCCAAAGCAGCGGTTTGACGGTGATACCGGCCATCGATTGGAGAAACAGCAGTTAACATAACAGATTGATTTTCTTGTCGGCAAAGATAACATAAAGGCTTAGTTTTTTATACGCTGCCATTCTGCTTTTCTTTCATATAGGTTAATGATTTCAAAATTTGAAGATATTTTTAAACACCTGGTTTGATTCTTTGGACCAACTGGACAATTTTGTTTATTTAACAGCGACCGCTTTATGCAGATAATCAGCTATTTCGCTAGCTAACGCGAACATTAGGTAGCGATATGCTCACTGAAGTTGATGTGAGCGTATTTTCAAACTTCCTGCCTTCCGGATGCCAGTCAAATTACCTTAGCATAAAGCTGATAAAACGTAGTTATCCGCACAATTCGAAGCAGAGTTTATAATATTAAGTTAAAATTGACTCTAAATTAGTGTAAATTGTACAAAAATCTAAAATTTGCAAACTATTGCTGGTTTACAATACTTTCAACCAAATTTCACTTGATTTTCAATACAATCTCCCAATGATCCGCCAATTTATACAATCAGGCTCCGATGCCATATTGTCTTTTTTGTATCCGCGACTCTGCCTGAGTTGTGGTGATAATCTATCTGCAAAAAACGAAGATCTTTGTATCAGTTGTCAGTACAAAATACCAAAGACAGACTATCATCTTCGCTTTGACAATCCACTAACGGAGCGAATAGTAGGACGATTTCACTTTCAAACCGGTGCTGCTTGTTACCTTTTTACAAAAGGTGGCCATGCGCAAGCACTTATTCATGCGCTTAAGTATGAAGGCAAAAAAGAAATAGCGACCGCTATTGGTGAAAATTATGGCAAAAAACTCAATAACAGCAACTATTATAAAAATATTGACTTGATCATTCCCGTGCCAATGCATGTTACTAAAGTGCGCGTACGAGGTTATAATCAAGCTGAAGTTTTTGCCAAAGGGCTTTCGATTTCGATGAATATACCGATCTTTGCAAATGCTTTGCTAAAAGTCCGAAAAACCAGCTCCCAAACCGCCAAAAACAGATTCAGCAGATTGGAAAATGTGACAGAAGTTTTCCAGATTGGCAAGAATGCCGCACTGCTGAAACATAAACATATTTTGCTTGTTGATGATGTGCTCACTACAGGTGCTACTTTGGAGGCTTGCGCAATCGAACTGCAACGCATAGAGGGTGTCCAAATCAGTGTGGCGACAATTGCAATTGCCGCACATTAACTTTTTGAATAAATATAAAAAAATACAATGGATTTAGAAGAAATTCAACTGCAACTTCAAAAAATCAAAGTTCTCCTTAATCAGGCATCTGAAATAATACTGACAGAAGATGTGTCACGTTATCCGATTTTTATCGTCAATGAGGAGGAAGTTCCTTTGGGCATTCAAATCATTCAAAAAGGAGATAACAGGGAATTCGAGCACAACGTGCACGCTTCAACATTGGAAGAGTTTTATGTAAAAAAAATGATCCAGGAAGATAAAATAGAAGATTTCAAAAAAGCCTACAAATCCGCAGAAACCCATCTTTGTGTTTTTTGGGTCACTGACGATGCTGCTAAGTTCATATTCATTGAAAAATAATTGCCCACATTTCAATGTCACAAAATCAGACATTGAATACTATGTGGCGTAATATTTGCCTATAATTTTACCATTATGCAATTTACGGTAAAATTATGAGTAGTCTGACAACTTCAAAAACAGACAGTTCTGGCAGCGGGCCCGGCAAACAGACGGGGTATCAGCTACTGATCATCGAAGACAATCTCGCCGACCCAGATACCTGAAGATTATGTTGGAAGAGGCGGACTTTCCAATCGCTGATATTTACCACAAAATGCAATTAAAAGATGGCCTCAACTTCTATTCTACTGAAATTGACGCAGTTTTTCTTGATTTAACCTTACCCGATAGCAGCGGCTTTAATACTTTACAATTATTTTTGGATACGCACCCCAAGGCAAATGTCATCATTATGACAGGGTTAAGTGATAGACAAATGGGCATTAGGGCTGTAAAGGCCGGTGCTCAAGATTACATCATCAAAGGCGAATATGAACCAGATAGTTTAGTTCGGTCCCTTTATTATTCTATAGAACGGACCAATATCCTAAAACGACTGGAGCAAACGCAACAGATTGCTAGAATCGGGAGCTGGGAGTATAATTACCAAAACGAAGAAACTACTGTTTCTGATGATATCTTTCAACTCTTTAATGAACCTGCTCCTAAACAAAAAAAATTCAGCGCAGAGGATGTTGAACATTATCGCGAATTGCATTTTTTTAGAATGGCTGCTCCGGTAGAATTAGAAGTTTATGAGCATTTTCAGTTGGGTAAAAAAGAAATAGTCAAGAAAGAAATAATCATTGATGTGTCGGGACAAGAAAAGTGCTTTGATGTGCAGGCGTATATATCACGTTTTCAAGATGGATATCCTATTTTACATGGTGTTGTTCAGGATATTTCAGAGAAAAAAATGACGGAACAGCTGCGAAAAGAGAAAGAGCTCGCTTTAGAATCGGCCAAATTAAAAGAAATTTTCATCACCAATGTCAGTCATGAAATGCGTACGCCGATGAATGCTATTCTTGGCATGAGCAATATCTTAATGAATACCCAAATGTCGGGAGAACAAATGGAATGTGTGAGTTCGATTCACCGGTCTTCTGAATTGTTGCTAGGTATCGTAAATGATATTCTTGAAATGTCTTCACTGCAACATGGAAAAATCACTTTTGAAAAGAAAGACTTTGACCTCTCTCGACTACTGACAGACCTTTCCGATATCATGCAGTATAAGCTGACAGAAAAAGAACTGACGCTCGAAATCCATCAGGAGCAAAATGTCCCTAAAATTATTACTGGCGACCCGCTCCGCTTGAACCAGGTGCTTTTCAATCTAGTGGGAAATGCAGTGAAATTTACAGACGAAGGCAAGATAATTTTGAAAATCAGCAATCTGCATTCCTTAGAAAACACGATTACCCTGCAATTTGAAATTCAAGATACCGGAATTGGAATCCCGGAAGATCAGATTGACAATGTTTTTGAGACTTTTTCTAGAGTTCGCTCCAAAGAAAGATTATTTGAAGGCACCGGACTAGGTTTGTCAATTGCCAGGAATATTGTTACTCAAAAAAATGGAAAAATGTGGGTGCACAGTCAACTCGGACAAGGTTCTTCCTTCTTTTTTACAATGGATTTTGAACTTGCTGCCAACCAAAATGGAGTCAGTAAAATAAATAAATACCAAAACCTGAAGGTCGATCCGCAACACCACTTTTCCCTCCTTTTGGTGGAAGACAACAAACTCAACCAATTGGTGGCAAAAAAAACACTGGAAAAACAATGGCCAAATATTCATTTAAAGATTGCCGGTCACGGTTTGGAGGCAATCGAAATACTCAAAGAACAAGCAGTTGATCTGATCCTGATGGATATTCAGATGCCGGTAATGGATGGCTATGAAGCCACCGAATATATTAAAAAAAACATGCCCGAACGAGCAGGAATACCCATTATAGCGATGACAGCTTTTGCGCACATTGCTAAAGAAGAAAAATTCAAAGCGTTCGGCATGGATGATTTCGTTCTGAAGCCCTTCGATCCAGATGATTTTTACTACAAAGTTGCCATTTATTCTAACAATGCAAAATAAGAAACACGATGTCCGCTGCTACTTATCAATTTTACAACCCTGAATACCTCGAATCACTTATTGGAGATGATGTCGAAACGAAATCAATTGTTTTATCGACACTGCTCACCGAAGTTCCAGCCGAATTGCAGACCCTGAAAAATCTGCTTAGGGAAAAAGACTTACACAATTTTCATTTAGTGAGCCATAAACTAAAATCAACGCTCGCTTATATTGGAGATGATGTAATTTCTGACAAGAACAACGAAATGATGCTCCTCGCCCGGAACAATTCGGAACTAGATAAACTTCCCGATTTGTGGTCACAAATTAATGGCAGATGGTCGCTCATCGAACCTGAAGTCAAATTCGCTTTATCACAACTCAGCATATAACAGCAAACAACAAAAATCCAACTTTATATTTCCCAGCGCTTTCCGAAACCCGGAAGGCGTTTTTTTGTTGAATTGTTGAATCGTCAGCCTAAAGGCAGACTTGTGTAGTTGTTTAGCGCATGTAAAAAAAATAATAAACTCAACAACTTTACAACTCAACAACTTTACAACTTTACAACTCAACAACTCAACAAAAAACCCAAATACTTGGAAGAGCATTCACTGTAGTACTTGGGCACTTGCAAAGATTTATTACGGCTCAGATTAATTTTATGGGGAGAAGCTTATCTTTGCACCAAAAAAGATAAG
>JBMOJB010000115.1:0-12053 GCA_049316985.1 Saprospiraceae bacterium
TTGTCATCTCCGTTTTTGCGAAAATGAACAGGCTGCGCCTGTCCCGTTTTTCACATTGCTTTCGTTTTACAACCTAAAGATGCACTGCTCGGAATTAGCATCCAAGGACATTTTTGCCTATTTTGTTCATGTTAAATTTCAGGTAAATTGGCTTGTTGGCTTGGCTATTTACGTGGCATTGTCAGGAAATGAGATTGTTGAGGACGAATACTAGCCTAATGCAAGCGGAGAGCTAATTAGCAGGCATTATTTCGTGGACATTTTTACAGCTATTGTTCATTCTAAATCTATAGAGCGCACAAAATTCTACGGATGGAAGTTGTTTTTTCGCTAAAAAAAATGAAATATTTATCTGAATAACGGCGAATTCGCTAAAGAATTTGCATATAATGGTCCGAAACTCTGAGCTTCGGATGCATCATTGGCTAGAAGAATCAATGGAGGGCGCTCAACCGGACCAATTACTGAGCAACACACTTTGTTAAATTCGCATCGATTCGATACTTGATTGCAGTGCTTAATGCGTCGGTTCTGCGACCCTTGCAAAACCACAATTTTACTGCCGTTCAGGGTTCAGAATATGTAGCCAGAGCAAATCGTAGGGAACCAATTCTATTTCATCGGGCTGCTTGGTTTTATTATAGGGGTTTTCCAACAATTTATGATAGAGTTCTGTGAGTTTTGTCTTTACCCAGTCTATGTCAAAACGGTGCTTGACTAATAAATGCAGCATGTCGATAAAAATGATGGTCCGGATGTATCTGTCGTCGTTAATGTTTCTGGCCCGGTATTTCAACAGCGCTTCAATTCGATGGTCCATATCATCTTCTACTTTTCGGATATGACAATACAGCATCCGTGCAATCAGAATGGTAATATTAAAACCCTTTTTGTCTTTGTTGAGGAAAGAAAATGCTTCAAATGCATGGTCCATTGACCAATTCGAAAGCTGTAACTGCGATTCAGCTTCTAATTTTACCTGCCCGCACAGTGCAAAGAGATTCAAATAGATCCGGTACAGATGCCATATTTCAGCATGATTTTTTTCCAGAGTAGTGAATCTCTTATTCGACATTACCTTTTGCATTAAGTCAAATGCTTCGGTAAACTTGCATGTCTGCATAAAAATGCAGATTTTAATTTTTTGCACATTGTACCAGGTCTGACTATGTGGAAGCACGGTGTTTTCAATGTCAGCCAATGAAAGCAACGCTGCTTCATATCTTCCCAGCATAAATAATGCATTGCACCTGCTTACGGCAAAAACTGTCAAACCCGAATCATTTTGAATGAGATAAGTACTTAAAAACTGCAATGCTTCTTCGTGAATACCAATACAATCCTCCCATCTGAATTGAAGTTGAGCGGCAGTCAATTTAACTGAAAACCGATGCAGGTGAAAGATATAGGTCATTTTTTTTTCAGCATATTCGTCGAGTAGCAGTACTGCTTTCTGTGCATCCTCTACGAGTTGCACCTCAGGTGTCTGATGTTGTATTGCCGGAAGCATGAAGCGTTTTTGCAAAGTTGCAGCCAGTATTTCTGCTTTTTGCAATTCCAGCAACTCATCCACCAATTTACAGTAATAATCAAATGTCCGATTCTCGACCTCGTACAGATAGCTGAAATCATTGATGATTCGCCTGCAGACAGAAATGGCAATGTCGATGAATTCGTATAAGATGGCCTTTTCCAGAATATCCAGTGATAATTCAACGCGATTGTGCTTCAAGCCCAGGATTCTGATGATTTTGTACGCACTTTCCCTTTTGTAAATCTGGATAGCATTTTTCAGCGAGGCATTTTGTGTGAAGCTGTCCGTATCCATGAAGAACATCATGTCGATCAATTTATCGAGTAGCTGAGTGCGCAGCCTGCGGTAACCCGGATCTTTTGGATCCATCTGAAAGTAAGCAGCAGCATCGTCATCATTTTTAAATTTGCCGCCACTCAATTGCCAGTAAAACTGTTGAACCAATTTGCTTTCTTCATCTGCATCGTTTTTTGAAGGATTTCCGAGCACTTCGATTTTTTTTATTCGGTGCCTGCTAACGACATCAATCAGCTCCAGCAACTGTAAAAATTTCTTAGATGGCTTTGTTTTCATGAATTGAGTTCGATTTTTTCAATTATTTTTCAAGTAATTTCATTATTATTAATGTTTTTTTGCGGCATTTTCGCTGAAAAACTACCGCACCTTTAATTTAGAGTGAACAAAAAAGGTAAAAATGTCCCAGGTAAAACTTGCAGATCTTTCTATTTTGAGGTAAAAGTATCGAAAACGATGCAAAAGCCCTATCAAATCTGCCCTTCTAAGCTACTCCCCACGCAAATATAGTAAAAATAGCCGAAAATTAGAGTGATCAATTTTGGCCTTTTTGTCCTTGTTTCCGCAAATTATAACAATCATATTTGTACAATCAATTGATGAGGTATAGCCGCCTCAAACTCCGGAGTTACATAGCGCTGATCAATTTTTTTTTAATCATTTAAAATTGTAAATCTATGTTACTCAATATCATCATCAGTATATTAATATCTCTTGGGTATATCCAATCGGAAGCAGATTGGTACACCTTGGACCAACAGCAACAGGATGAATTGATCGAAATCATCATCGATGACAACATCCAGGGCATATAATTAACAAAGGGAAGCTGCCGGAATCGTTCTGCAATCTACATTTCCGGCAGCTCTATTTTGTATCCTTATTGTATTGGCCTTGAAGACCGAACTTGAGGTCACATGTAATTTTTGAAAAACTCAGACAAACAAGACAGATTGGTTTTTACATTTTGCAAAAACAATCAACTGTATTAATTAACAATAAAATAAAAATTTACATAATGAAAAAAAACATCTATCTATTATTAATCGCTTTAGGTGCAATTGTATTTACGAACTGCTCCAAAGACGAAGCTATACCAAAAAAAGGCAAACCGATAAAAGCAACTTCACGTGATGAAAATTTTGCTCTAAGTACCAATAAAGTTACATTTGAGCATGAAATGTTAATATTTGAAGACAAATCTACCTTTGATGATGTGGTTGATGCGCTAAATCTACTAGATCAAGACGAGGAATTTAAAACCAATTTTATTGAATCAAAAGGCGAAAGCGCGAGTGACCCCGAAAGCTCCAACTATGTACAGCACGCAGCATTTCAGGCATTTGAAGAGCGATTTACAGGTTATGTCTCCATGAGGAGGAAGTTACAGACTGACGTTTTCAACGGAGTTGATGACAGTGATCTTGATCAAACCGAACAAAGTCCTTTGCTACAAACACTGCTCAGTTTTAAGAAGAGAATTAAAATTGGCGATATCTACTTTCAGGAAATTGACAAATTTCATACGTTAGTTTCCGCTGACCCAAGTTTTGATGTATTGAATGCGATAACAGATCCTCAAGGTGCAGATCTTCCGCCTGAAGTATTTATTTATGACAACAGGATAGTAGAGGACGTCGAAGCTTTTGGTGGCGTTTTCGGCGAGGAATGTACTGCTTTAGTTCTGACCAAAATGCTGGACACACATAAATTTCAAGCCAGTTGTTTTCCTACCAATGCTCAAGGAAAATACATTGGAAATTCAAATTTGACCTATAGTTGGGTCGTAAAAGACAATGCAGGAGCAACAATTTACACGGCAACAGGTTATACTTTTACCCATCAATTTCCTTCTAACACTCAATACCCGCTGAGCTTTGTTGTCACTGTGAATGGTGGCGATTGTTCAACTTTTACTGGTAAAAAAGTGATTGAAAGCGGAACTTCAAATTGTGTTTTTAATACACAAATCATCGAGAGCACACCGGGAAATTACGAATTTTACCTCTCTGGAAGTTATCCCAACTGCACCATTTCCTGGGATTTTACTTTAAATGGTCAGACTACTACAGTGAGCTCTTCAAATTATATCACAGGTCATCGCGTTTCTTTTAATCCTGGCACTAATTGCAATTCTTCTAGCACTTGTAACTTTACAGTCAAAGTCTATGGCAATTGCTGCAGCAATTCAAAAACTTTTACGCTAGATCGTAGTTGTGGTGTGCATGCTAACGATAAATTTCAATCATTTAATTATCAAAGTGGTGAACGAAGAGCAGAAAGTACATTGTGGATGGATAACCGAATTTACTACAAGTCTTTTGGTTCGAAACAGTTAAATTATAGATTCAAATCAAATGGACGAAAAGTAGCTGAAAATGCAGATTACCTGGAGTTCCAATTCCGAATAGATGACCAGTTTTTGAAAGATTGTAATTTTATTGATTTACCAAATGATCCTCTGGTTAATCAAAATCAAAATGAAAAGCGGATTGAATATACATGGAGGACAGGCAAAGTTAGCGCTCGACATGGAGAAGTAGAATGTACTTATTTATTGATTGAGAATAGTACAAGTCACCCTAATCACACAGTTATAAGTTTTTAATAAGGAGGTATTCGGAAGGGGCAATAACAAACACAATTAATCACGATAACTTTAGGATTGATATCGTATTTGTTTTGTTCCTCCCGGTACTTATTATCAAATTTCTATGAGGTGCTTAATCTTCACATTACTTGTAAATATTAATACAGCGTTATCGCAAAATATAGTGCGAAATTTTTTTTTCAACTTGGATGTCAGAAAGAAATACGAATTTCAATATATTAAGCAATCAGGCAATTTTCTGGTTAATAAACCAATGACATTTGCAGATTATTCTTGGGGAGATGTCGATCAATGGCGAAAATTGACCTATTCCTTCGGAGTTGGCTACAAGATTAATAGACGCAATAGTGCAAATTTTATTTATGCGAATGAAACCTACTTTGGGTTCTACCAACTTAATGCACCCTTTACCAATAATAAAGATAATTTTCTTGTTGGAACTAATATTGAAGGTGGAGAAAATTATCTTTTTAAGTATATTTACTCGCTACCGTACAAGAAATTTAAATTTAATATTTCTGCTGCATACGTTTATTCAATATCAATTGGCTACAGAGATGGTTCTTTGGGAAGTTCATTTTACGTTCAATCTGACTTTTTTGATAAAAATGGCCCGGTTACTTTAATTGATCAATTTGTCAAGTTTGATCGATATCAAGAATATGGGATCAGACAACACTGGCATTCTATTGACGGCAGAATCGGCCTAGAATATCAACCTTGTAAATGGTGGAGCATAGATGCTGGTATGGGATATGCGAAGGGGCTCAATACTATTGGCTATTTTGATGTACGATACAAAATCACCGGCTACCCTGAGCAACATGCCATAATGGGGCTAAAAGGCACCAATTACTATTACTTCGTTGAGATGAAAATTTACCCATTTGCGAATCTGGATGAAAAGAAGCTGATGAAGAAAGTACTTCAGAAAAGGGATTGGAGGAAAATTTTGAAAGGAGATAATGAATGATGTTGGGAAGGAATACTATGATGCTCATAAGTCCATCATAAAAATCACATAAATCGTAAAAATCACAGTTCAGACAATTTACCTTCGTGAACCAAAATGCAAAGCGGATTGAATATACATGGAGATCAGCGTGATGGTTATTTATTAGTTTTGTTTGTTAAAAAGTAAATGAGCCGTTAGTGAGTTTTCACTTAGATACCAGTATAATTGTAAATTTCAACCAGCAAGTATTAATTTTACATAAATGAAGAAAATATCAAATGTAATCCTTGCCATCGCTCTAACAGTTTTTACCTTGGCAGCGCAGCCCACTAAGTATTTTTCGAAGCGAATTGATACAGGCTCGAAACTAGAATCTGGGTTTTTCAACCAGATCAGCTCAGATGGAGTGTTTATCGTCAGCGATCATTTTTCTGATAAGTATCCAAAAGGAGATGGTATAGTAAAAACCGATTTTGAAGGAAATTTTCTATGGCAAAAATCATTTGCAGGCTTGTATGTAACAGATTTTTCTCTACTAAATGATACTTTATATCTCTTCGGAAATAAATACTATTCCGATGGTAAAGGCGATATTTTGGTTCATATTTTGAATACTAATGGTGACAGTTTGAATACAATTTATTTTGGAACTAACAGTATTGAACATAAACTTCTTGTAAGGGTAATTCCCGAGGGCGGCTTTTTTGGCGGTTATGTTAGAACTGACAGTTTGTATAATGCAAAAAAAGATACTGGCATATATTTTAGAGCTAATCGTACAGGGAAGGTCCTCTGGCAAGGAGGGGTAGGTACAGGATTGTATAAGTTGAAAGTTTTTGGGTTTAATTTGACAAATGACGGTAATTATTTTATGGGGGTTGGTGGAATACCTATAAATTCAAAAGATGACAAAATTAACGCTGTCTACACAAAATTCAAACCAGATGGAACAATCATCTTTCAAAAGCGATTTCCACCACAAAATGACAGCCTAAAAGAAGAGGGTTGGGGATTCCGCCCTTTCGAACATAAGAGTGGTTACTTTGGAAGTTTCAACCTGACTTGCGATACCAATTGGACATTGCATGATTACGCACTGCAGATGTATACCCTCGATCAAGATATGAAATTAGTTAAAAAGGGAGCTCGTTTTCTCGATCGCTATCAAACTTCAATTACTAAGCAAATTGAGCTTGATAATGGAGATTTTGTTTGCATAGGATAAAACGAGAACAACGACACCACAAAGTATTTGGATGGAGGTTGGATCGTCAAATTTGATTCTAATGGAGTTATGAAGTGGCAGCGAATCATAGCAGATTGGAATTTTATTAACGAAGGAGAATCATTAAATTGGTTCGGAGGATTGAGTGTGTTACCTAATCAAGATTTGATAATTTCAGGTACTATATTTGGATATTATCCAAAAGATAAAGAATTTAGGACAGATATTTGGCTATTAAGAACCGATGCTGATGGTTGCCCTTTTCCAAATTGCAAGGGTAAATTGCAGTCAATAACCAATAGTATTGATAACAAAGAACTAGATGGAACGCTGAGCGGAATTAAGGCGATGCCGAATCCTACTACTGGCAGACTTTGGGTTGAAATTCTTGAAGATTTGATTGGAGCCAAACTTAGATTCGAATGCTTAAATATTTCAGGCAATATTGTAATGGAACAAAATCTTATAACTTCCTCAGATGTTTTCCACATTGACTTATCCGATTTTGCATCTGGAATGTACATACTTAAGTTTTCAGATGAACAAGGTAGATCTTGCAACAAGCGAATTGTGAAACAGTAAATTATTTTAGGGAGCTTTTATACAACATTTTGATTAGAAGCAGGGCGATTCAATTATACTTAACTTCATTTTGTTCACCCCTATAGGCG
This sequence comes from Saprospiraceae bacterium, assembly GCA_049316985.1. GTDB lineage: Bacteria > Bacteroidota > Bacteroidia > Chitinophagales > Saprospiraceae > CANHEE01. Next base: position 7,291 of record JBMOJB010000115.1, read on the forward strand.
GTAGTGTTTATACTCATTGGACCACTTTAAGTTCACCTACATTAGATGAAGCTATTGACGAATATGAAATTTTAGCGGCATCAAGAATGGAAAATATGATGACAGCTATCTTTTTTGCAGCACACCCTACACTAACTGTAGTAGAATCGAGATATTATAGAGGTTTGTGTTATCTTACTTGTATTTTGGATATTGGCGGTACATTGAGTACTGAAAGAACCACCTGTGGTGATAAATGTTGCCTCAGAACTAGAGTTTATACGAATCAGAGTACACACATTGACGTTGAAAATGATGGTTACTCAGAAACAGAAGGTGAGTGTTTAGGAAATGAACAACCTCCCTGCAACGAAAATGTAGTAAAAATCACTGAAAATTGCCAACACGATTGCGACCCGCCTTTTATTGCTGAAATCCCGGCGGATTATTAATTTATTAGTTAATAGATTGTCAGAGACTCGCTCTGACAATCTATTTTAAAATCCCATACATTATGAAATCTAAAATGTTATTTACCTTTTTATTTTTGGCTTTAGTTAGTAAAAATACATTTGCTCAGCCCATCATCCCTTTAGAAATACAAGGGATTACTCCAAAATGGTTGCGGTACACGTTTAGCCCTGATCTGCCGAGATTTTTACAGCTTTACGAACTTAATGGGCAGCCATTACTAATTAATAAAAATATGTATCTTTTACATAATATTACTAACAATCGTCACGAAGGCTATTTTGTAGAAAACTTGGATCTAGAAACAGGTATCAGCAAATGGCACGATAGCTATTATGCCACTGCCTATAATACAAGGCGATATGCAGTGCCTTTAACTGAGGAAGAAGATAAAATTGGCATGTATTATTATCAAGAGTGGAGTGAAACTAAGCCAATAATTTGGTTGGAATCTCGATTTAATAAGATAGATTATTGCATCGATTCGGGCGAAAAATGTGATAGCATCATAACTGACGTAAATGATAGCTTAAATGCTAAGATCTTGATTGCTAAATATGACGCGGTACCTACTCAGTATGCCACAAGTTTATTTTCATATCAAGGTATAACCCAGTATGTCCACTACTACAGTGCAACTGATAAAGAAAAGAAAAAAAATTATGTGCCTTTTGAAATTTATTATTTAGATGATAAAGGGCATAAAATTGATACCAATTACTTTGAAATACCGACAAAATATCCAGCCATGTGGATACAGTTACAAGAGTATGAACCTGGTAAACGAATAATGTCTATAAGTAGTTTTAACAGCAATTCTGTTTCTGCCAAAAAGGAAATGCAGTTGGTTTATTTTGACGCTGCCTTTAATATTGAAAAAATAATTGACATTACAGACTTGCTTCCCAAATATACGGCAACCTCTGTTCGCTTCATTGATAAAGATTATATTCTTCTGGGAAATGTCATTCAGGCCAGTTCCGGTTCCAATCAATACAAAATTAAAGCTTCCTTGTTTAAAACATCAGGAGAATTTGTCAAGGAAGTAGATTTTGGCAATCATATGCTCAATAACATAAATTATGATTCCTACGCCTTGACTTTATTTTCCAATAAACAACAGGTAATTTTGGCAACTATAAATAGGCAAGGCACTGAAAAAATAGCAGAAATTGTTTCATCTGATGAAAAAGATGGCACTGTTTTGCGAAAAAGTTTTAAATTCATCGGCAAAGACATTGGTGTTTATAATTTACAGGCAATAGGCGACAGTAGCCTGCTTGTGCGGGTAAAATACATCGATGGCGCTTCAAAAACTGAATATAATGTTCATGTGAAGTGGTCCACATGGATGCTATTTTCTTTGTCATCCCTCGGCTTTACTACCACCACGAAGGACATTAACCAAAGCTCGTTTTCATTTTATCCCAATCCTGCCAGCGCTCAACTGACGATTGAAACCCCCATCGAATACGATGCGGTCCGGATATACAGTATCGATGGGAAAATGATAGCACACATAGATCGCCGTGATAATACACTTGATATTTCGACTCTACCATCCGGCGCTATGTATATTTTTGAACTTTGGCACAAAGGTGTGGCGGTGAGCAGGAAGGAGCGGTTTGTGAAAATGGAATAGTGGAGAAACAATTGATTTATTGTGACTTAAATATTGGCTATCTATCAATGGATTAAGTAGGTAAGTTGATTCTGTCTTTATGAATACAAGGCTTTTTGCTAATGAATATGCTCTTTGTCAAAATACATGATAAATTAATTACAAAATTAACTGGCGATTTTGCATTTTGAAAGATTTGCCGAAAATATTAGCATCGCTATCAATCTATCTCAAAATCCCATACATTATGAAATCTAAAATGTTATTTACCTTTTTATTTTTGGCTTTAGTTAGTAAAAATACATTTGCTCAGCCCATCATCCCTTTAGAAATACAAGGGATTACTCCAAAATGGTTGCGGTACACGTATAGCCCTAATCTGCCGAGATTTTTACAGCTCTATGAACTTGAAGGGCAGCCCTTACAAATTAATAAAAATATGTATTTTTTACATAATATATATAACAGTCGTGACGAAGGTTATTTTGTTGAAAGTTTAAATGTAGAAACAGGTGTTAGCAATTGGCATGACAGTTATTATGCCACTGTCTATAATACCAGGCGTTATGCAGTGGCTTTATGTGAGGAAGAAGATAAAATTGGCATGTATTATTACCAAGAATGGAGTAAAACTCGTCCAATATTCTGGGCCGAATCTCGATTTAATAAAATTGAGTATTGTAGCGATACGGGCGAAAAATGTGATAGCATCATTACTGACGTAAATGATAGTCTTAATGCCCAAATCTTAATTTCAAGATATATCTATTCACCCTATACCCATGGGACAAGTATCTATTCATATCAAGGAAAAACACAATATTTCCACTTCTCTAGTGCAACAAATACACAAAATAATAAAAATTATGTACCGGTACAAATTTTTTATTTGGATAGCCTAGGACATAAAGTTGATACCAATTACTTTGAAATACCGACAAAATATCCAGCCATGTGGATACAGTTACAAGAGTATGAACCTGGTAAACGAATAATGTCTATAAGTAGTTTTAACAGCAATTCTGTTTCTGCCAAAAAGGAAATGCAGTTGGTTTATTTTGACGCTGCCTTTAATATTGAAAAAATAATTGACATTACAGACTTGCTTCCCAAATATACGGCAACCTCTGTTCGCTTCATTGATAAAGATTATATTCTTCTGGGAAATGTCATTCAGGCCAGTTCCGGTTCAAATCAATACAAAATTAAAGCTTCCTTGTTTAAAACATCCGGAGAATTTGTCAAGGAAGTAGATTTTGGCAATCATATGCTCAATAATATAAATAGTGCTTCTTATGCACTGACATTATTTTCCGATAAACAACAGGTAATTTTGGCAACTATAAATAGGCAGGGCACTGAAAAAATAGCAGAAATAGTTTCATCTGATGAAAAAGATGGTACTGTTTTGCGAAAAAGTTTTAAATTCATCGGCAAAGACGTTGGTGTTTTTAATTTACAGGCAATAGGTGATAGTAGCCTGCTTGTGCGGGTAAAATACATTGACGGTGCTTCAAAAAACGAGTATAATATTGATGTGAAGTGGTCCACCTGGATGTTATTTTCCTTGTCATCCCTCGGCTTTACTACCACCACGAAGGACATTAACCAAAGCTCGTTTTCATTTTATCCCAATCCTGCCAGCGCTCAACTGACGATTGAAACCCCCATCGAATACGATGCGGTCCGGATATACAGTATCGATGGGAAAATGATAGCACACATAGATCGCCGTGATAATACACTTGATATTTCGACTCTACCATCCGGCGCTATGTATATTTTTGAACTATGGCACAAAGGTGTGGCGGTAAGCAGGAAGGAGCGGTTTGTGAAAATGGAATAGTGGAGAAACAATTGGATATACAAACGAGCATTGGCTCCAGAAATGCTTTTCTAAGCGTGACATACATCCTTCTATTTTTTGATATGAAACAAACTGGTGTTCTTTTTATTTTTTGCTTATTTTCAGTCGCTTCAGCAGCCCAAAAGCACGATTACGTGTGGACTTTTGGCTATGATAACCACTATCCAATTTTTGGAGGCACTAATATTAATTTCAACACTAATCCTCCTGATACTGATTATGTGAAAAGGAATATTAATATTAACTATGATTGCGCATCAATCAGTAATAGAGACGGTAAATTATTGTTTTACACAAATGGCTGTAAAATATTTAATAATAAAAATAAACTATCCAAAAACGGTTCCGGATTGAATCCAGGTATGGTTTCAAATGAACGATGTGATAATGGAAATATAATTGGTCAAGGTAGTTTGTTTTTGCCCCATCCTACTGACACTTCTTTATATTATCTCTTCCATCTTCATCCTGTTGAAGTATTAGTCAATAATCTTGGTTTGATCGCCGACCAAATCTGTTACACTTTGATCGACCAGAAAGGAGATGACGGAAATGGGGAAGTTATCAAAAAGAACGTGGTCGTTCATCCTGATACTATCGCTTTTGGAAAAATGACCGCAGTGCGGCACGGCAATGGACGCGACTGGTGGATCATTGTACCGAGAATGTTCCAAAACCGATATATCAAGATACTGCTAACTAACAGCGGTATTGAAGGACCCTTTTTTCAAGATATCGGATTGGTGAATGAAAATGATTATGGAACCGGCCAAGCCGTGTTTACACCAGATGGGACGAAATATATTCATTTTGACCGGTTTAATG
>JBMOJB010000116.1:0-11932 GCA_049316985.1 Saprospiraceae bacterium
AATTTATATGTTTTTATTCTCTTTGTGTCAAAATTCAACCCTTAATTCGCATTAACAATTAACAATTAACAATTGACAATTAACAATTAACAATTGACAATTAACAATTAACAATTGACAATTAACAATTAACAAAATGTCAATTGTCCAATGCTAATTGTCAATTTACTGCTTCGCTACCCTTACAGATTTCTGACATTTGCCGTACTGGTCGCACAATTGAATCTCGTAAATGCCTGCGTTCATTGAATTGAGTTGAATAAGCTGTTTTTCAGCAAAATTCACTTCGCTTGTTTGCACAATTCTGCCCAACGCATCATATATTTTGATAGTGCCATTTGTTGTTAAATCAGTATCTATAAAAAAATAGTCATTTACCGGGTTCGGGTAAATGCGGAATGTGTGGGAAACTTCCTCGATGGCAAGAATTCCATCAAGTTGCTGGCGCGTATTTGCGATTCTACCATTGATAAACGGAAATATTCCATAAGGAGTGTGGCTATCTACTTTCTTTGTAAGTCCTTCGGCAAAGCTTTTCATGGAGTATCCGTAATCCAGCGGGTAGTAAGGGTCGCTCTGTATAAATGGTCGAATCATATTGTGGATACCGCTAATATAGGGGAAGATGGTATCCGGATTCATGGTGATTCTGCTGATCGTGTCCACGTATCGCAGATACATTTGGTTAAAATTGTAAGACCCTAATAATTTACTGACAAGCGGTCTTTTTTCGGGGCTTTTTGGCAGCCAATTGTTCACATCTTTTTTTACCCAATCCTGTCCCAGCCAATCTACACCGAAAGTGTTGTCGGTATCATAGGTCATGTATTCAAATTTGCCGGTTTTAGTGTTTTTATAGAGATAATAGTTGTTTTTGTTGTAGGCATAGTCATCCCAATCTCCAGACATTACTTCAAGGGCAAATGCCTTTAGAACCATCTTTACATCTAGAACTTTTTGAATTCGCGTTTCAAAATCACTTCCGATTGGCTTGTCCAGTTCAGCGCACAGTGTCAGCAAATCGCTGTAATTGTCGGCAGTTTCGTTGGTTTTCAGGTCGTAAGCTCTTTCTGTTGCAGAATGCTTTATTGCTTTGTAGGCTGCCTGATTGCTGCCCAGATACGCCAGGTCGGCCGGATAACGACATTTGTACAGATTGCCACCGTTGTTGCCAAATGCCTTTTCACACCAGTCTTTGTCGAATTCTTCAATTTGGGTGTACAGGCCGTAGTAATTGTTGTTGATGAATACCCGCACAAATGATGCTTTTCGTTCGGGCAGACCGAATTTGCCCCAGCAATAGTAAAAAAGTTTTTCCCGTATCTGCGTTGGATCATTGTGCGAACCAAGCAAGTTGACTTTCTTGACGCCCTGGTATTTTTTCCCCGGGCTGTATTCGTTGAAAGACAGTTTGAAGGACTTTTTGGCCGACCCTCGAGAGGTGTTGCCTCGCAGGGAAAATCCGATTTGTTTGATGGTATCACTGTTTATGCCGTCGGTATAAATATAGTCGGCTTTGAAGGTGGTATCCAGCTGTGGATTGTTGTAAATGAATTTTAAGTAGTTGTCATCAATCGAAATCCTGACAATATTGACCTTTTTTTCTTCAAAAAGTGTCTGGGCGCTCAAAGAGCTAAGTGCAAGAAAAAAGAACAAAATGCTGATTTTATACATAAATAGCAGGAATTTTGAGCGTTGATTGATAACTTGTGTAATTTTGCACACAAATGTAATTCATTCATTTACAATTTTGAAAAATGTTTCAGATAGAAACCGTTGATATAACTTTAAATACGCCTGCTTTGTTGTTTTCGACTGTATCGTTGTTGTACATCGGCTACACCAGCAGGTTCATGAGCATCGCCAGTCTGGTGAGAAATCTAAAAAACAAATTTGTAGAAACACATGACCCAAGTTTGCTTCCACAGATTGCCAATCTCCGTCGAAGAATTATTCTCATTCGCAATATGCAACTGAAAGGTATCAGTGCTTTATTTTTCAGTGTTTTATCCATCCTTTCGATCTATTTTCGCCAGCAGCAAACCGGTGAATTCTTATTTTTGGTGGGTCTGATTTTACTGAGCTTGTCCATGGTATCTGCAGTACGCGAGGTGATTATCTCAGTAGATGCGTTGAACATTGAGTTGAGCAAGATTGAAGAATTAAAGTCCGAGTTGGAGGCCCAAGGTCATTTGCACATGCATGATTTACGCAAATTTTTCATCAAGGACGATGATGAAAAGGAATAATTCAGTCCATCGTATCGATAGTTCACTAATTGCGAGCCTTGCATGGGCAGAATCGATTGGTGCTGATTAGTGCAAAAATATTCCATAAATCTATCAAAAAACTGTAAATTCTAGCAATTCGACCTAATAAGCTTAACACAGCAACGAAAACATTGATGCTATAAATATTAAATACCTGTCCAATTGACATAAAACAAAAATATTGGTAAGGTTCCAGAATCTGAAGGATTCAAATATTTATAGAAATAAGTGCAATATGATATTCGACCCCATCGGGGTCGTACAACAACGATAATCATTTGCTATAAATATTAAATCCCTTCGGGATTAATCTTATAACAAAGCTTGTTAATTTGATTCCGAATCGGAAGCATTTGCATAAGTATTGAAATTCATAGAACCAAACGACTTTGCCTGCCCCCCTACGCTGGAGCCGCATATATGTAGTATCCTAAGCAAAATATCATTTTAATTTGCAAATTCTGCCAGGCTTGCAACCTGAAAAAGCTCCTTAGGAGCGTTCTGTTTGTAGAAACAATTCCAGACCCATAAAATTGAGCTCCATCGGAGCGACCTGCAAGACAGCATTTATTTGTTGCTATATTACATGGGCTACACAGGTCGCTCCCATGGAGCTCATCATTATCGGATACCTATTTTCTACAGACAGATTGCTCCCACGGAGCAGAATTTAATCCTATAACAAAGTTTGATAGTTTGATTACGAATAGGTAGCATTTACATCTGTAAAGAAATTCATAGAAGTAATAGACTTTGTCAAGCAGCGGCGTAATATCACTATTGAATATCGAGCAATTTGCGCCCTTCGCTATGGTCTTTCGCGCTTTCCGGGCTTGTACTACGCAGCTTATTGGATTGTAATACGGCACTTATCTTATCTTATTTGAAATTGGTTGCTCGAGGAAACTGCCCGCCAACTAAAATGCAACTTAATTAGCGTATATTTTGGAATAGCATAATCTTTTTTTAGCTTTGCAATAATATATTTTAGAATCAGAACAAATTCGAAATCCATGATTCGTGCTATTTTTACCCTTTCACTTTCCTTTTTTATTAGTAGTATGGCTTTGTATGCCCAGGAACAAACTTCCGAAAATCAAGGCAGATTAAGCGGCAGTGTTGATGCCACCGGCAATTTTTTCATTAGAGACACAGCGATTGGAGCCTTCAATATTCCCCAATACGATTATCAGAAATTTGGTGCACAGTCCTGGTTTAATCTGAACTACAGCAATTATGGGTTCGACATGGGCATCCGTTTTGATCTGTTCAACAACTCAAACTTATTGGTACCTACGCAAAGTTATACCGCTCAGGGCATTGGCAATTGGTACATCAAAAAGAACGTCAATAAATTTAATTTTGCAGCGGGTTATATCTATGACCAGATTGGCAGTGGCATTATTTTCAGAGCTTTTGAAGAAAGGCCGCTTGCCATTGACAACGCTTTGTATGGCGTGCGGGTGGGTTATCAACCCGTTAAAGATATCAATATCAAAGCCTTCAGCGGAAAACAAAAGCAGCAATTTGATTCTTACGGTTCTGTTATCAAAGGCATTAGCGTCGATGGGTTTTTCAGTTTGGGTGATAGCTTGAAGCCCTGGACTTTTTCGCCGGGTTTTGGAGTAGTGGGACGCACTTTTGATAAGCCTTCTATCGATCAGATGGTTTCTTCGATTAGTACTTATACCGTGGCCGATAGCCTTGTTCCTCAATACAATACTTATGCTTTTTCAGCTTTCAATACTTTGAATGCCGGACCGTTTACCTGGTATATCGAAGGAGCATATAAAAGTACGGACGTTTTCTTCAATCCTTTTGCGGAAAGAACCTTGTCAACAGGCGATATTGCCTTTGGAAAATTGCAAAACAAACCGGGCAATGTCGTGTACAGTAGTTTGTCTTACGCAGCCAAAGGCATCGGGATATCGGTGGAGGGCAAGAGAACCGAGAATTTCACTTTCAGAACCAACCCATTTGTTGCGCTTAATCGCGGTACGATTAATTTTTTGCCACCCATGAGCCGCCAGAATACCTACCGATTGTCTGCGCGATACAATGCAGCAACGCAAGAATTGGGAGAAGAGGCATTTCAGGTAGAAATGCGCTACAAGCCCATTAAAAAGCTAGAGATTCTGGCTAATTTTTCGAACATACAGACTTTGGAAAAAGTCAAACTTTATCGGGAAGTTTTGGCGGAATTTACTTACAAAGAGAAGCACTACAGCGCGATACTGGGATTCCAACATCAGGAATACAATCAAGAGATATACGAAGTAAAACCTTTGGTGCCAATCGTACAAACCATTACGGTGTATACTGATTTTCTATACAAATTCTCCAAAAAAAGAAGTATCCGTGCCGAATTGCAACATATGCTGACGAAGCAAGATTATGGAAGCTGGTGGTATGGTTTGGTTGAATTGAGTGCTGCGCCACATTGGGTACTTACGGTAGCAGATATGTACAATTACCATCCGAAAAAAACGGCAAAAGCGTTGCATTATCCAACAGTAAGCCTTGCATACACGTACCATTCTACCCGACTCACCCTAAGCTATGTCAAGCAAGTGGAAGGAGTCGTTTGTACGGGAGGTATCTGTCGTTTGGAGCCTGCATTTAGCGGAGTAAGAATGACTGTGAATTCAACATTCTAATGTTACATTATTTTTTTACTAATTGGGATATAATATTATCTTTGTATTAAATTTGTCTTTTAAATGAAAGTATTGTTGCTATTGGTTTTTTCTTGTCTGCTGACTCCTGTTTTTGCACAGTTGGAGAAGACCATTCACCAGACTTTTGAGGTAAAAGATACCAAAAATATTAACATCAATATCCCTGCGGAATACGAATTGTTTTCCTGGCCCGGTGATGTGATTTTGGTTGAAACCAATGTCAAGCTGGAACAGGCAAACGCCGCTATTATGAATTTTGTCGTTGAAAACGGTCGTTATCAGATGACATTTGAAGATAAAAAAGAAGGTAATTTCAACCTTAGTTACAAAAATCCTAGTCCGCAAAAGTTAAAGACCAAATTTGGTCCATGTGATGAATTCGTGAAAATCAGGGTATTTGTGCCTGAATTCTTCGACATCAGCGATAAAACACATGTGTGGAGAACCAAAGATAATTAAGCCGGAAAAACAACACTCAAAACAACAAACTTAATGAATCGAAATATGGTCGGAATGGATAGCTCTATCCGTTTTGCACTAAGTCCTAACACCAAACTACAAGTGTAGTTTATTAAATTCAACTTAAGAAAATGAGTATTGCAAATCGCATTGTGACCCTGGACGAGTTCATTATCCGCAAAGAAAGTGAGTTTCCATTTGCATCAGGTGAGTTAACGGGATTGCTCCGGGATATCGGAGTAGCTGCCAAGATTGTCAACAGAGAAGTAAACAAGGCCGGCCTCGTGAATATACTGGGTGTGGCCGGTGTTGAAAATTCCACAGGAGATGCTGTTCAGAAACTGGACATGTTTGCTAACGAAAAATTGATCGAGTGCCTGAAAAACAGCGGCGAATGCTGTGGTATTGCTTCAGAGGAATTGGAAGATTTTATGGCTATTCCTGCCGTAACAACCAAACAAGCCAAATATGTTGTGCTTTTTGATCCTTTGGATGGTTCATCCAACATAGATGTCAATGTGTCGGTCGGAACCATCTTTGCAATTTACAGAAGGGTGTCAGACATCGCCGGGGAAGTGAAGATGGAAGATTTCTTGCAAGCAGGAACTGAATTGGTTGCTGCAGGTTATGTAAGTTATGGCACTTCAACTATTTTGGTGTACACGACAGGCAATGGAGTTAACGGTTTTACGCTTGATCCCTCAATAGGTGAGTTCTGTCTGAGTCACCGTGATATCAAAATTCCAGCCCGTGGCAATTACTACTGTGTGAACCAAGGTTATTACTTGAAGTTCGATATCGAAATGCGCAGGTATATTGATTATTGTTCTGATATGAATCTGGGACTTAGATATATTGGCAGTATGGTATCCGATATCCACCGTATTCTGTTTCAGGGAGGTATCTTTTTATACCCAAATACAAGAAAGTACCCACAAGGTAAATTGCGACTGATCTACGAGTGCAATCCCATTGCCTTTATCGTTGAACAAGCAGGTGGAAGAGCAATCGACTGTCAATTGAGAAGAATATTAGATCTTCAGCCAAAATTGTTGCATCAGAAATCAACCATTGCAGTGGGTTCACCGGACATGGTGGATGAAATGAAAGCTTTTGTGGAGCGTTATGCTGCGCACAATTTGGGTTAATAATTAAAAATAAATCAGAGAAAGTTGCAGTAACTCTTCTTTTGTTCTGCAACCTTATAAATCAAAAGGTAAAACGATAAAAAGGCTATCTATGCAAAAGAAAACTTACGAGGACAACCTCAAACAATGGATTAAAGATGAAAAAGCGGCCATTGAACTAATTGGTATTTTGGGCAAATTGTGGTTTGATAAATCAGTAGAACTGATACTTTTCCGCCATCAGATGATGGATCGAAGCGCTTCTGAATTGCTGCAACTACACCATTATGCTCAAGAGTTTGCAAAACGTCCAATATATATACATACCACTTTGGCTATTGCTAAAGCTTTGGCCAAATCAGATCTCGCTCCTTCGCGTATCGATATCGGAAGATTGGGTGTGGAGTGGTCGAACAATGGCGACAAATTTGCAACAGTAGAAGCAATGATTGATGCCAAGCTGGGCGATTTTATGGGAAAAGAAAAGCTGAAGCTGGTACCAAAAGACGTCGTCCTTTATGGATTCGGCCGAATAGGACGTATCGCTGCCCGTGAATTAATTACCCAGGCAGGTAAAGGAGAGCAACTGCGATTGAGAGCAATCGTGACACGCGATAAATCTCCTGATGATATCATCAAGCGTGCAGATTTGCTGCGATCTGATTCTGTACATGGCGCATTTCCCGGAACAGTAGTCGCTGATGCAGAAAATCGCTGCCTCGTAGTGAACGGACATAGAATACACATGATCAACGCATCCTCTCCGGAAGACATCGATTATACAAAATACGGTATACACGATGCTTTAATCATCGACAATACCGGTGTATGGAGGAAACGGGAGGATTTGAGCAGACACTTGAATTCGAAAGGAGCAGCCAAAGTGCTTTTAACCGCGCCAGCGAGCGGAAATGTTCCAAATATTGTACACGGTGTCAATCATGAGAACTTCAATCGGGAGGAAACTGTCTTTTCGGCGGCCTCTTGTACAACAAATGCGATCATTCCGATCTTGTCTGTTGTTAATAAAGTTTTTGGAATCGAAAAAGGACATATCGAGACAGTCCACTCGTTTACCAATGATCAAAATCTACTGGACAATTATCATCCGAAATATCGTAGAGGTCGTGCTGCATCATTGAATATGGTAATCACAGAGACCGGTGCTGAATCTGCAATTTCGAAAGTTATGCCCGAACTATCAGGCAAATTCACCGGAAACGCGATTCGCGTACCTACACCCAATGTTTCATTGGCAGTACTCAACTTAAATTTAAACAAAGCGGTTACCAAAGATGAAATGAATGAGGCCATGCGTCAGGCTGCTTTATACGGTGAATTGGTAGAGCAGATTCAATATTCTACATCCAATGAGTTGGTTTCCTCTGATTTGGTGGGCAACCCTTGTTCTTCTATTTATGACAGTCCTGCTACTATCGTATCCAAAGATGGAAAAAGCGTGGTGCTTTATATTTGGTATGACAATGAGTATGGTTATACCCGTCAAGTAATCCGTTTCGCGAAATGGATTGCCAATGTGATTCGATTGAGATATTATTAGCAAATAAAAGGCCTCCCTTGTGACAAACATCGGAGGCTTTTTTATTAATGCACTTTTTTTTATCATACATTTGCAGAAATTTTTTTTCATGCAAAAAAATAATCCTTCAAATATTGCCAGGCCGGATGCAAGCGAGACCGAAGCATTCGCGCGCTTGTTGAATGTGATGGACGATTTGCGCGAACAATGTCCCTGGGATATGAAGCAGACCATCGCTTCACTGCGAAATCTGACGATTGAAGAAACCTATGAATTGGCCGATGCTATTCTCTCTGAGGATATGAATGAGATCAAAGAGGAGTTGGGTGATATCATGCTGCACATGGTTTTTTATGCCAGAATAGCTAAGGAGCAAGGTGCTTTTGATATTGCTGATGCACTACATGCCATCTGCGATAAATTGGTTCATCGTCATCCACACATCTACGGAGATGTTAAAGTGGCTGATGCCGATGAAGTGAAACGAAACTGGGAACAGCTCAAGTTGCAAGAAGGGAAGAAGTCTGTGTTGGAAGGAGTACCAATTTCACTACCTGCGATGGTAAAAGCCTATAGAATGCAGGAGAAGACCGGGAAAGTAGGATTCGAATGGGAAAATGCAGAACAAGTATGGGAAAAAGTTGAAGAAGAGTTGGCTGAATTCAGAGAAACCATAGACCTGAATTTTTCGCAGGATAAAAAGGAAGAAGAATTCGGAGATGTCCTTTTTGCCCTAATTAACTATGCCCGTTTTCAGGGAATCGATCCCGAAACAGCTTTGGAAAAAGTGAATCGAAAATTCAAATCACGCTTCGAATATATCGAAGAAAAAGCGCCAAAGGCGTTGAATGAAATGACCCTTTGGGAAATGGATGCGCTTTGGAATGATGCAAAGCGACTTGAAAGAGAAAAATAAAGTTTGCAAAGTTTGGAGGTTTGAAGTTTGAAAGTTTGAATTGTTTGAAATTTGTAATGTTTGAAAGTTCTTTCTATTCAACTGAATTTTCGGACAATTCCATAATTTTTATCAATTTGAGCCGTTTTTATAGATGGATTTCCATCAACGCATAAATCCCACAACTTAAAATAAATTAAATCATATGAAAAATTTCCTCCCATTGTTTATCGCAATAAGTTGTGCATTTATTTTAAGTGCACAAAACAAGGCTGGTGATATTGTTAATAAAGTAGGTCCTGAACATATTCGAGTTGAAGGCGCTAAAATTTATATGGTTCCGCCTGCTAATTTCGAACAGGTACTTGGATCTATCGGTTTTAAGGACAACAATAGTGACAATTCAATCATCATCAGAGAGGCTGTAGGTAGTTACAAATCAAGTTTGCAGTCTTTTTTGAGTGAGAATTTGATCATTAACGGTATCAAAATTGTAAATCAGGAGAAATTTCTATTGAATGGCAATGAAGCGACCTTATTCACCTTGACACAGAAAGTCAACCGGAAGTCCTTTGGTAAATATTTGCTTTTTTTTGGCGATGATGATTATAATGTGATGATTAGTGCCGTTTTTCCGGAAGGGGACCAACAAGCTGCTGAAATCAAAAAGTCTATGTTGTCTGTAGCATATCCTGAAGAATCCAAAGATTCGCCCATGCCTGCGGGTTTCAAGCTGGATTTCAGCGGTACTGGGTTGAAATTTGCACGAAGCTTATCTGATGCGGTGATGTACACCGCAGATGGCAAAACTTCCGTGAACTCGCTCATTCGCAATTCATTTTTTGCAGGAAGCAATAAAGAAATTCCGACTGATAAAGCAGCCTATTCACTGGAAAGGTTGCAAAAACAAATCAAGACGAAACTTACGATAGAAGAAAATAAACCGATTCAAATTCAGGGATTATCCGGTTATGAGATCACGGCCTCTACAATTGCAGCCGATGGAACTTCTCGTTCGCTGTATCAGGTACTACTTTTTGCAGCGGACAAGTACTTTATCCTTTATGGCTCAGCGACCGAAAACAGAGAAGAGAGAATTGCGACCTTTAAAAAGATTGTAAAGTCGTTTGAGTTGGAAAAATAAAGACCTCAAATAAATAGAAGGCCACGAATTCACGAAGAACTAAATTCATGTATTCGTGGCTTTTTAAATCATTTTAGCAAGTGAAAAGAGATCTTGCTTGTTTATCAGTGCTTAAGTTGCAGCTAAAAAATAAAAAAGCCACGATACAGAAATAAGATTTCTTGCAAACGTGGCTTTTTGTAAAGACTGGCTAATTTACTATTTTAGTCCTTTATGATAATTTTGAAGACTTCAAAGTTTTTATCACTTAGGTAAACCTTCAAGAAGTAGTCACCGTCGATTAGTTCGGATACATCCAAAACTGTTTCTGACGAATTTAAAGCGCGCTCCATTATTTTTTGTCCCGCGATATTGCTAATTTCGACCCATTTCATTATAGAAGTGGCAGAAATATTCAATCTGTCTTTTGCCGGATTCGGGAAGACTTTTATTTGACTGTTGGATTGCCCATCTTTAGTGGAGATACAAGTCTTTACCTCCAATTTTACTGTTGCAGTATTTTTACATTTATTGGCATCGGTAACTACAACGCTGTAAGTTCCGCTATTATTCAAATTCACTTTTGTCAATGTAGGATTTTGAAGAGTGGATTCAAAGTTAGCCGGTCCTGTCCAAAGATAACTTAAGCCACCTTGACCCAGAAAGTTTACATCACTTCCAATACAGACCGGAGAATTGCAAGTAGCGACGGCAAGCGGCAAAGCATTGATTTTTACACTTGTCTGAGTCGTCACCGAACATCCATTTGAGCCAGTAACGGTTACCACATACGACCCTTCGAGATTTTTAGCAGCGTTGAGAATGTTGATTTTATCGTTTGTACTGCTAAATCCTGCCGGCCCTGACCATTTATAAGAAGCACCTCCTGAAACAGTGAGTTTAACAGTATCCCCAACACACACCGGTCCGTTATTTTTGACTACTGCCATAATTCCGGATACATCAAGAACATTTACGATGGTTTGTCCCTTGCCGCTACAACCATTGGTATTGCTGACCGTAACAGTATAGGTGCCTGACTGTATCATTGCTACATTGCTTATTTCGGGATTTTGCAAGTCACTTTTGAATCCATTTGGACCTTCCCATTTGTAGAAAGTTCCTCCACTTGCCTTTAATTTCAGAACATTGCCGGTGCAAACCGGTAAGTTGGCACTGACAATCGGATTGATTTGTGCTGCAATTTCGACTTTTGTCTCCAGTACAGCTGAGCAGCCGCTGGCATCACTAACGGTAACGGTATAAGTTCCATTTTGAGCCTGGGTGCAATTTTTGATTTCTGGGGATTGAAGGTTGCTCGAAAAATTGTTTGGGCCCGACCATTGATAGATTGTGCCACCAACCGCATTAAGCTGAAGTGTATTGCCAAGGCAAACCGGAGAATTGCTTTTAACTGTCGATGGGAGAGGGGCTACAACAACTGTCGTTTTCACAACCGCTGAACATCCGCTGGTTGCACTAACCGTTACGGTGTAAATTCCGGCTTCCATTGTAGACATATTACCAATTTTTACATTTTTTTCTTCCCAGGTAAAACCATTAGGTCCTTCCCAAATGTAATTAATACCACCATTTGCCTCAAGTAGAAGTATAAGTCCCGTGCAGACGGGACTATTGCTTTTAATAGTGGCAGGTAAAGTAGAGATTACATTAACAGTTGTACTGTCTTTTCCACAAAAATCTGATACCAGCAATTTAACTTTTCTGTCGGTGGCGCCATTTTTCCACTTTATTTTGACTTGAAGAGAATCCAGGCTGTATTTACTAACTGAACCTCCTGTAATCTTCCAGGAGTAACGAGCATTGGAAGAATAGTTGC
>JBMOJB010000117.1:0-11931 GCA_049316985.1 Saprospiraceae bacterium
CGCAACCGCGCTTCGCGCTAAAGAAAGTGTTGACACACTTTTTTGAACACTCCCCCCAAGGAATATAAATTAAGTTCCCGGGAATATAATTTAAGTACCTGTGAATATAAATTAAGTTCCCGGGAATATAGCAGAAGTACCCAAGGAATATATTTTAAGTTTCCGGGAATATTGTAGAAGTACCCAAGGAATATAAATTAAGTACCTAGGAATATTGTAGAAGTTCCCGGGAATATAGATTAAGTTCCAAGGAATATAAATTAAGTTCCTGCGAATTCTATAAAAGGGGAGTGTTAAAAGTTCCCTCCAAACTGGGGAGTGTTCAGAAAAGTGTGTCAGTTATTAGCTTTTTTCTTACTTTCGGATCAAATATTCGATTAATTTGAATTCCTTTTCAATGATTGGAATCCAGATTTCCTCTTCAGATTCCGGGTCTCCGTGTTTGTATTTTTCTCCCATAACAGCAAAGTGTGGCCTTTGATCTACCGCATAATTTGTGGAGGGAAGCCAGGTTTCATAAATATAGCGATAAGTCCGCTCCCCTTCGGAAGCTAGACCTTTGTGAACGAATACTGCATATTTGCCGGCTGGGCACAGTAGTAGCTCCATGCCTGACGCTACGTTCGTGTTTTCTTCAATTTCTACGGCTGCCCACTTTGTAAATAAGGCATCTGGATTGAAATGGTCAAAATAATCGTTAGGAAATAACTCAATGGAGTACAAATTTGTTCCAATTTTAGAAGCAATCTGATGCCGGTTTGGCATGAAACTTTGCCATAAAAGCGTTGTGCTATCGTTAGAAAAGCTCATTGACATGCGCTTTCCTGCGAATATTTTCTCGCTTATAATTTCAATTCTTGGTTGCATAAAAGGTAAATATCAGGATGGAACTGCTGTTTTTTTCAATTTTCGCTCGATAAGTTCGAGTTCAATCCTATAAATGGATCGGTGTTCAAAATAAGATGATATATAAAATGAGCTTGCCGAAACTATCATCAAAGGAACAAATAGTACGTAGCCTCCCGTAATTTCAGCAATTAGAAACACCGCCGTAAGTGGAATTTTAATTACGCCCGATAAGATACCCGCCATACCGGCTACGATGAAATATACCACCGGTAATTCGATTATTCCGGTACTGTTGATAAATTTCGCAAATATGTAACCAAGCACCCCTCCCATAAATAACGATGGCGCGAAAATGCCTCCATTCCCACCGGATGAAATCGTGAATGATGTCGCATAAACTTTTGCAAATAAAAGGGCCATAATCGCCCAGTACATTTCAGTTTTTCCGGCATCAAACCATTTATCATTCAAGGGGAATAAAACATTTAAGTCCAAGATATGCTGGATTGAATTGTAGCCTTCTCCAAACAAGGAGGGAAAAAGTACAATAAGTGCGGATAGTAATAATCCACCGATAGCGGCTTTGACCCAGACATTCCTTATTTTGCCAAATATACGATTGATGAATAGTGTTTGCCTGATAATGAATACGGAATACAGACCCGCCAGTACACCCAATAACATATACAAAGGAATGGTCCGTACACGCCAGTCATTGCTGATTAGGACAAATAATTGATCGTGAAATAGAATTTTTGAGACTACCGCTGCTGTCGCACTACACAAAAGCAAAGGAACAAATGAAGATACAGACATATCTACCAGCAATACTTCTATGGCGAAAAGCACTCCGGCTACCGGTGCATTGAAAATAGCAGAAATACCGGCAGCAGCGCCACTCGCCAACAACAAAGCACGTTCTTCAGGGGCGAATTTGAAATATCGGGCAATATTTGATCCAATCGCCGACCCGGTTGCTACAATAGGAGCTTCAAAACCTGCTGAACCGCCAAATCCAACCGTAAGTGAACTGGAAATAATATGACCGTACATTTGATTGGCTTCTATAATTGATGAGTTATTTTTAATTGAATAGAGTATCTGACTAATCCCTTTCTTTAGTCCTAATTTTTTGTGAAAAATTCGCACATAAGTTACGGTTAGAAAGAGGCCGGCGATTGGCAGCAATACCAACAGAAAATTGGAGATGTTCTGGTTGCCGAAGATTTTGATGAAATTTTGTACGAATTGAAGCGTGCTTCGAAGTAGAAAAGCGGAAATACCTGCGACAATCCCAATCAGAATGCAAATGATAATTAGCAAACTTCGATTGGGCAGTTTGAGTACAAATCTTCGAATACTGTTTTCAATCCGTGAGAATTCTTTCATATTTTGCAAAGATAGGAAATATTGGGCTCCTGTTATTCTTTGTGGCCTCAGCATAGCCAAAATGTAGGCCTCTCCGTTGAGCGACCACCTATGGAAACAAGCCACTTAATTGAAGCAATTGATACCATCACCAACAAATATTCGAATCCGGTGTTTTTCGCGGCTCACCTAACTCGACAACTATGCTATTCAAATTAGCGTCAAAATTCCAAGTTTCTCATCATGATTGGAAAACAATGCAAAAGGATTTACTTGCATTTTGCCCATGCCGGATTGGCTAGTAGTACAGTTTCGTATAGTTTGCAATCTTTGTGGTGTGCACCTTCGAGGTAACCCGTACTTATCAGAAATTCATTTACGATCTCTCCGCCGGTGAATTTGAACGTTTTTTTGAATAAAATTACCCATTCTGATTTCGACTTCGGATGATGATGATCCAACCAGTTTTTGAAAGAACCATGACTTTCCTGTAAACCCAAAATTACACTTGCATTGTGGATCGTTGCATCTATTTTTAATCGATTTCGGATGATCCCGGCGTCTTGTAGCAATCGTTCCCGATCTTCGTGTCCATACAGTGCAACTTTTGCTATTTGAAAACCCTCGAATGCTTTTCTGAAATTTATCTGTTTATTAAGTATGGTTGTCCAGCTCAATCCTGCCTGATTGATTTCAAGTACCAGCCTTTCAAACAATTCATCATCATTTTCGATTGGAAATCCGTAAGCAGTATTGTGATAGATAAAATGAAGATTGTCGCTGGCCATTTTGCTTACAGCCTGACAATAAGTTGTCGGTTTTTCCATTGTGGATATGATTAAAAAAAATAGCCCGCGGAATTTACTGCGAGCTACCTAACTATTTTTAAAATATTGCTTTTACAAAAATTATCTAAGACTCATATTTAGTTTGTTCAATGCTTCGCTGCCCGGACAAAGTTCGCTTTGAGGAATTTGATTCACCGGTGTAGCGGAAGTTCCGAGCACGTCATGCAATTCCAGACTTTCCGGCTTTATATAGATCAAACCTGTAAGTATTTCACCGGATGCTTTCGCTGCACTGAGTCGCTTTGCTGCTGAAGGTCGGTCGGTCGGGTCCCAGTCTTTTGATAATTTGCTCAGATTTATCAGTGAGCCATCGTGCATTTTAACCGTCTTTTCTGTTCCTTCAGCATATTGAGTTGTTATTTCTGAATTTACAGCGGGGACAAAATCAAAAGTTGAAGTAGCTTCCATGTGTGAGCGTACAAAATCATATGATTTTGTGCTTCCCTGATTATTATTGAAAGTGACGCAAGGTGATATTACATCTATAAAGGCAAATCCCTGGTGTTGAATGGCAGCTTTTATCAATGGAATCAATTGTTCTTTGTCACCCGAAAAGCTGCGTGCAACAAATGTAGCGCCCAATTCGAGACAAAGCCCCGCAAGATCGATATTCTGAAACAGGTTTTCATGTCCGGATTTGTTGATTGATCCATAATCCGCGGTTGCAGAATCCTGACCTTTGGTCAATCCATAGCATCCATTATTCATCACAATATACACCATATTGAGGTTGCGTCGGATGGCATGAATATACTGTCCCATACCAATACTTGCCGTATCTCCATCACCTGAAACCCCAAAATAAATGAGATCACGATTGGCCAGGCGTGCACCGGTGGCAACAGATGGCATTCTTCCATGAACCGTATTAAAACCATGAGAATTGTTCAAAAAATAGGCAGGTGTTTTTGAAGAACAACCAATTCCTGAGAGTTTTGCTACCCTGTGTGGTTCGATATTTGATTCAAAGCAAGCTTGTGTAATGGCTGCACTGATTGAATCGTGTCCGCATCCTGCACAAAGTGTACTGATGACACCCTCATAGTCTTTTCTTTCGAAACCAACATCATTTTTTGGCAGTTCTGGGTGTCTAAAATTTGGGCGTATAAAACTCATTGTTTATTTATTATTTGTTGATAAATGTTGTTCGCTGTAATTGGGAATCCGTCATAATTAAGGACGGAAATAATTTTTTTGGGATGTGTTTCCAATTCATTGACAATCAATGATTTCATTTGCGCATCTCGATTTTGTTCAACCAGATAAATAATATCATGACTTTCGATGAATGCCTCGACCTCTTTTCCAAACGGAAATGCACGAAGTCTCATTGCATCAACAACTACGCCCTCATTTTCCAGTAGTTCCATTGCTTCAAGTGAAGCGTCAGTTGATGTTCCAAAAAATACAATTCCAGCTTTGCTTTTGTTTTCTTTCTGATAAATCTGAGCAGCCGGCATTAAACTTTTCGCAGTTTCCCATTTCAACAGTAATCTTTCCATATTTCTTAAATAGGGAGCTGATTCTTCTGTATATTTTGCATATTCATCTCGGCTGGTTCCTCTGGTGAAAAATGAACCTTTAGTTGGATGAGTTCCGGGAATTGTGCGGAATGGAATTCCATCTCCGTCCACATCCTTATACCGTCCAAATGGTTCTTTCATATGCTCCAGATCATCATGTGAAAGAACTTTTCCACGTTTAACAACTCTATTGTCATCCCACGTTAACGCATCAGTAAGGTGGTCATTCATGCCCAGATCAAGGTCAGTCATAAACATAACCGGTGTTTGCAGCTGGTCTGCCAAATCAAATGATTCTGCGGTTAATTCAAAACACTCGGTAGGAGTGGAAGGGAAGACCAATGGGTGTTTCGTGTCACCATGTGAGGCATATGCACACAATAAAATGTCTGATTGTTGTGTTCTGGTAGGCATACCGGTTGAAGGTCCTCCTCTTTGTACATTGATCAAAACTACCGGTATTTCTGCGAAATAAGCGAGACCCAGAAATTCATTCATCAAAGAAATTCCGGGACCACTGGTAGCGGTAAAAGCTCTTGCGCCATTCCAGGATGCTCCGATGACCATACCAATTGCCGCCAATTCATCTTCTGCCTGAACGATTGCATATTTGTTTTTACCGGTTTCTTTTTCTTTCCGATAGGTTTGGCAATATTTTTCAAATGCATCTGCAACACTGGTAGATGGTGTAATCGGATACCAGGATAAAACAGTGGCACCTGCATAAACTGCCCCGAGACCACAGGCATAATTGCCATTATAAAGAATTCGGTCACCAATCTTGTCGCTTTTTTCAATTTTTAGGTCCAGCGCTTTGAAATTCGCTTTTGCGTATTCGTAGCCTAACTCCACTGCTTTGTGATTGTCAGGGATGAGTTTCTCTTTCTTGCGGTATTGCTCTGAAATCAGGTCTTTCAAAATGGAATCTCCCATATGAAGTAAGTAACAGAGCACACTAACGTAAATAACGTTTTTATACAGCATGCGGCCTCTGGGGTCGGCGAAATGCTCCATTGTCATTTGCGTCATCGGAATTCCAATAAAGTGAATATCTGCCCGCCAAAAATCCTTATGTAATGGTTTGGTGCTATCATAGATCAGATATCCGCCAGGTCTGACACTTGTTACATCTTTCGCAAAACTCTGTGGATTGATGGCAATCATGATATCAATTCCGTCTCTTCTGCCCAACCAACCCTTACCGTTGACTCTCACTTCATACCAAGTCGGCAGGCCTTGAATATTAGAAGGAAAAATGTTTTTCGGCGATACAGGCACTCCCATTCGAAATACTGCTTTTGCAAACATATTATTTGCACTTGCTGAACCTGTACCATTTACGTTGGCAAAACGAACTACCAAATCATTCACACCTTTTAATATTGGCATGGCAATATCTGAACCTCGTCCTTCTGAATCTTTATATAAAATCTTCATTTATAAATCAATATTGAAAAAATAAACTATTTCAGTATAACAATCTATTGTCTTAAATTAAAGCAATAGTTATTTACAGTACTTCACACGCTTTTGTCACCGAATAAAGGTATTTCTGCATATCCCAGGCTGCAGTAGGGCAGCGTTCCGCACATAATCCACAATGCAGACAAACGTTTTCATCTTTTACCATTACTCTTTTTGTAGGCAGCACATTTGATACGTATAGATCTTGTGACAACAAATGAGCCGGAGCTTTTAGTCTTGTCCTTAAGTCATCTTCCTCACCATTTGTTACAAAACTTATACAGGATGTCGGGCAAACGTCCATACAAGCATCACACTCGATACACTTCGTATCACTGAAAACCGTCTGTACATCACAATTCAGACAACGCTGCGCTTCTTTATAGCCAATAACGGAGTCAAAACCCAGTTCTACTTCCAGTTTTCTATCTTTTAGTACTTTATTTTTATCGGCATGCGGTACTTTATATCGATCATCGTCATGTACAGCACTATCATAAATCCATTCGTGAATTCCCATTTTTTGATGGATAAGATTTACAGTTGGTGCCGGTCTGTCGTTGACCAGATTTTTTCCACTTAAAAACAAATCCATTGAAATCGCTGCTTGATGACCATGAGCTACAGCAGTAATTACATTTTTAGGTCCAAAAGCGGCATCACCTCCAAAGAAAACATTCGGCAAAGTACTTTGGAAAGTAGTTTTATTTAAGACAGGAATTTCCCATTTTCCGAATTCAATACCCAAATCTCTTTCAATCCACGGAAATGCATTCTCCTGTCCGATAGCAACCAAAACATCATCCGCTTCGATAAATGTATCCGGTTCACCGGTATTGACCAATGATCTTTTACCGGCTTCGTCGTAGACCGGCTTAACATGTTCAAAAAGTACTCCTTTCAGTTTTCCATTTTCATGAACAAACTCTTTCGGAGGCATATTATTAAGAATTGTAATATCTTCGTGTTCAGCATCTTCGACTTCCCAGGGAGAAGCTTTCATATCAGTCCGCGGTGATCTAACGACAACAGTTACCTCATCTCCTCCCAATCGTTTGGAAGTACGACAACAGTCCATAGCGGTATTCCCTCCGCCAAGCACGATGACTTTTTTACCAATCAGGTGTGTATGTTCAAATGAAACAGATGCCAGCCATTCTATACCGATATGAATATTGTCTTTGCATTCCCATCGACCCGGCATATTTTTGAGATCTCCTCCTCTTGGAGCACCTGTGCCTACAAAAATTGCGTCGTATTTTTTATCCATGATCTCTTTCATCGAAGAGACAAAGGTCTTGAAATGCGTATGAATGCCGAGGTCAAGTATGAAGTTGACCTCTTCGTTAATTACAGCATCAGGCAAACGGAATGAGGGAATCTGGCTCCTCATCATACCACCTCCCAATTCCTGATCGTCATAAAGGTGAATCTCATAACCCAGCGGCGCGAGGTCACGACACAAAGTCAAAGAAGCTGGCCCTGCACCAATAACCGCTATTTTCTTTCCATTTTTAGGGAAAGGACCTTTGGGCATATGAATACTAACATCGCCTTTATTGTCAGCTGCAACACGCTTGAGCCTACAGATAGCGACAGGTTCTTCGTCGATTCGTCCACGACGACAAGCGGGCTCGCAGGGTCTATCGCATGTCCTACCCAGTACACCCGGAAAAACATTGCTTTCCCAGTTGACCATATAGGCTTCAGTATATTTTTCGGCGGCAATTAATCGGATATATTCTGGAACAGGTGTGTGAGCCGGGCATGCCCACTGGCAATCCACAACTTTGTGAAAATACTCCGGATCTTTGATATTGGTTGGCTCCATGTAACAGCGTTTTCTGGAAATTTAAGAGACGCTTTAATAAGCTATAGTAGAAGTAAAAAGCGTCTATAAAATAAATAATTAATGTACTTTGTTAAAGTCTGATTAACAAATTTGGGTTGCTTGTTAACCAAATATTCCCAAAAGCAAATATAGAAGTTTTGATTTAAAGTTGAAGCAATGGAGCTTTTTTATTTTAAAATTATAAAATTCACTTCTACTATAGTTGCTTTTTTTGTTTTTCAACATTTTTACTAATTCAATGCTACGCCAACCATAAAGCCAATCCAAGGTTTATTTTGATAGATCCAGATTTTTCTGTCTGGACTGAATAATCTGTCTATGCCAACAGAAACTCCAAAGCTAGCCACATTTGATTCCAGAAATCCCACCAAGCCATATTGTAAAATCAAGCTATTGTAATCATTGACAACTGCATTTCTGGTCGAAAATGGACCAACATTTGTACCACCCGGACCTGCAAAAACACCAAAATCATAACCACGATTGATAACTGAATAGTTACACTTGCCCAAGGGATCCACCTTGCTTCTGATGAAGTAGTTGTCGTGCCGCCAACCGGTGTAGATGGCAGCATTGAAATCTGTAGTCAATTGTTGCGGCAAGTTGTAAACACCTGGCCTGAATTTAAACAAGACCGTGGTAATGTCAATATCCAGACTTGTTTTGCTGAATTTTACCGGATAGTGGCAAATACTATCACTTTTTTCCAAAGCAATTGAAAACGTAGGTTTTTGATTTAAATCATGACCCTTGTATTCGTAGGCAGCAATTCTATCGCTGATTTCCAGGTACACTTTCTTTCGATCAGCATTCGGTCCACTGTAGCTGTAAAATCCACTTTGAAAACCATGTCTTGATGATTTTTCTATAACATTACAGGAGCTTAGAAACAGCAATAGTCCAAATAATAACTGGAATTTTTTCATGTCATTCTCTTTTACGTGCTATTATGATCAAATCGGTAGCCAGTACAACACCCTCAGGCGGAAAAACTTGTCTTTTCTGATAGATCAACTCAAATCCACTTTTCTCCAATCGCGATTGTAAGTCATCAGCAGAATGAAAATATTGGAAGCAGCGGTCCTTTCCATCACTCGAAACCTGGTATCCCGATTTAGAATATTCGTCTTCCATGGTACTGATATACAATATACCTCTTTCGTTTAATAGTGCCGCCATGTCTGAAAATAATTTGTCCACATCTTCACGCGACAAGTAGGGGAGAATAAACGCAGACAAGACTGCATCAAATTTACCTTTTGTTTTGTCGATTTCTCGCGCATCCATTAACAGGAATCTGGCTTCAGGATTATTTGCGCTTGCCAATTCCACCATTTTGGGCGCCATATCTGTTCCAAGAATGTGCAGATCATCTCTTTTATTGAGCAGGTAGCGAGTAACGTTTCCAGGACCGCATCCGATCTCCAAGATTGAAGGATTCGGCGCTAGCAAATTTAGTAAGTAATCCAGGCTATCCCCATAGTGGGATACATCCATGTATTTTTCCTGATAACCTGATGCGTGCTTGTCGAAGGTGTTAATCGTTTCCTGATAATTATCCATAATATTTTATAAATTGCCTTCTTTATGGCAGCCATGAAGAAATTGCTCCATGTAAACAAACATAGGAAAAAAATCTGATTATCCAATGATTTTCGTGGCGATTTAACTTTCAAACATTTTTAGATTTAAAAGTGGTAAAATTTATTAATATTTTGAGTTTATCGTATTTTGTTATTTATTATTTGGGTAAATTTATTAAATTTAACTTTACTGCTTATTTTTTAAACAAATTTTGATTAATTTTATTTTATCGCTGTATTTTGGTCAATAATTAGAATGAAACTACTTTGGCTCGATGTCGATTTGTGTTGGTAATTGAGTTTTTAAAGCTTTTTGCAGTTGTAATTTGAAAATTTGACGATTTGCCTGCCTGTCCGGTAGGCAGGAAAATTTGAAAGTAATTTCTAATCAACTTCGTTGATTTCTCTAGTTGTTGAGTTTCCTAAATTATCTTACTTTTTACATAAATACTTGTTTGTCTATGAAAATAAGTCTCCAAGTAAGGGAACAAAGCAATCCTAGAAATAACTCCGTAGGAGTTCAATATATTTTCAAATTTTCAAATTTTCAAATCATCAAATTTGGATGCAGCTATCTAAGAAAATTTGATTACCCGTACAAAACAACATTGAGCCACTACTTATAGATGGGTTCTAATTCAAATGCTACTTAATTATGAAAAAAATATTATTACTCAGTTCGGCATTTTTCTGTGTTTCATTGGTTTATTCACAGACTAACATTAAATCGACTTCAGTTACTGCCGACCAAGTGATGAAGGGAAAATATGACCCTTCAAACTATTATTCCGCATCTGCAATCAGGGATCCCAAAGCTATTGTTAAGGCTTTTGCCAATCAAATGTCAGCTGACTCTTTGCACAAGTCGCTCGATAAGCTGGCGACCTTTTATACCCGAAATTCTGCTTCTGATACCTTATCTGAAACAAGAGGAATTGGGGCTGCCCGTCGATGGGCATACCGTGAGTTTGAAAAAATCAGTGCTCAAAATAATAATAGGTTGATTTCTTCCTATCTCCAGTTCGACCACACGCAAATGTGTGGTGTCATTCGCCATCGTAATATTTTTGCGGTTCTTCCCGGTGCAGATACTACCGATAAGTCCATCGTCATTGTAGAAGGGCATATTGACAGTCGTTGCAAAGATGTTTGCGATACTACCTGTCTCGCGCAAGGAATAGAGGACAATGGTAGTGGCACGGCACTTGTGCTGGAACTTGCTCGTGTCATGAGTAAATGTGAATTCAAGCGCACGATTGTCTTTTTGCTCACCACAGGCGAAGAACAAGGCACCTATGGCGCTGAAGCTTTTGCCTCATACGTCAGGCAAAACGGTATTCCGCTAAGAGCCGTACTTAATAATGACATTTCCGGTGGTATTTTTTGCGGCTACACCTCTTCAGCACCTTCCTGCCCGGGATATGGAAATATTGATAGTACAAATGTAAGGCTTTTTTCTGCCGGTGGTTTTAATTCCCCACACAAGCAGTTCGCACAATTTGTAAAACTGGAATATTTGGAAGAAACAAAACCACTAATGGATGTTGCTACAAATATACTCATCATGTCCGCTGAAGATCGCACAGGAAGAGGCAGTGACCATATTCCCTTCAGACAAAAGAATTATACCGCTATCAGAATGACAGCCGCAAATGAAAATGGCAGTGCGAATGTTGCTGATCCCAACTACAAGGACAGACAACATACCAGCAAGGATATTTTGGGTTTGAATACCAATAGTGATCCTGACCTGGATAGTTTTTTCGTTGATTTCAATTATTTGAAAAGAAATACCATTATCAATGCAACCGCAGTAGGAATGGCTGCGATTGGTCCGCAAATTCCGGATCTGACAGCGATTGGTATGGGAAAAAATAGCGTAATAGTAAACATCGTTAAGCAAACAGATTATAAAAAATACAGAATAGCCGTAAGATCGAAAACCAATGACTGGGACTCTGTTTACACCATTTCCGGAAAACTGCAAGACACCCTGAATTTTGCAACATCCGGAAATCGTTATTTCAGCGTTGCAAGCGTCGATGATAATGGCATTGAAAGCTTATTTTCTAAAGAAGTTGTAGTTAATGTAACCACTGCAATTAATGACTTAACAGCTAACAAAAGAAGTACTTATATTACAGCCAACACACCGAATCCCAGCGATGAACAAACATTGATTACCATTTTTTCAGAAAAAGATCTCAGCAATAAAAGCAGCTATCTGAGCATTACAGACCTGACAGGGAAAGAAGTACATTTCATGCCGGTAACGTTGAATGCCAATACGAATGAAATATTGTACAATCATGGATTTCATGCCTCCGGAATATACATTTGTACTTTGATTGTAGATGGGAAAAAAGTGGACGCGGTGAAACTGATTTTCAATTAAGAATTAAGAATTAAGAATTAAGAATTAAGAATTAAGAATTAAGAATTAA
>JBMOJB010000118.1:0-11887 GCA_049316985.1 Saprospiraceae bacterium
AAAGCAATAGAAAAGACTTTGTCGCCACGGATACTTTGGTAAACTTGATGACAGCCCTTAACGATCCTCGTATACCTGCATTTTTTACAAACGACGCAAATGGCAGCTATTCCGGTGGAATTGTAGGTGCCGGAAACAACTACGCTGCTTTTTCCAAGCCAGGCGCCAGAATCACTTCTCAGGGCTTTGAAGCACTCATGATGGATTATGTTGAAGTTGCATTTTTGCAGGCAGAAGCAGTGGAAAGAGGGTTTATCAGCGGCAAGGCAGCTGATTATTACGATAAAGCAATCAGAGCTTCATTAGCTTACTGGGGTGCTAGCAGTGCACAATCCGATACCTATCTCGCTCAAAATTCAGTAGCGTACAACACAGCAAAAGGCGATTGGAAACAAAAAATTGGCACGCAGAAATGGATCGCCTTGTACAATCGCGGTTGGGAATCATGGACTGAAATCAGACGTCTGGATGCACCAAAATTGAATGCTCCGGATGATCCAGTCAGTGATTTTCCGGTTAGGTATACGTATCCGACTCAGGAAAAAAATCTAAACGGTACCAATTATGCGAAAGCTTCCACTTCCATTGGCGGTGATGCCGTTACGACAAAGCTTTACTGGGATAAAAACTAATCGAATTAAAATTTTTACAACTAATCCAAAATTGATCCGGCTGAAATTTTCAGCCGGTTTTTTTTTCGTTTCAGAACACTATAGATTTCATTTAAAAGTGCGTTATGCTGTTTTCTGCTTTACAACATTGTCTTCTATCCTGGATTTAATTCGATAGACCTCGTTTTTTATTGATGCCAATTTTCTTTGAAAGGTGCTTTACTTATTTTTTTTGCTCGATTACGAATTCTGTGAAGCAGTTAAGAACGTTTCTATTGTCGTGAGGGAATTTTCAATGAGTACTTAAGAACGTTTCTATTGCTGTTACAAATTTTCATGAAGTGGTCAAGAAAGTTTCCCTTACACTGAAGGAATTGAATTTAAATTTGGACTTTTTTTACCCAAAATAATTGTTTGATGCTCTAACTTTTTGTGCTATATTTGCGAAATCACGTCATATTAGAATCCTCAGCGGGAGTTTGCAATGTTTTAATAGGCAAATTTGACAAAAGTCATCTTAATAAATAAAAAGTAATGAAAATAGTCTTTTTAATTTTAAGTTTAGCATCTAGCATCAAAATATATACACAGTGTTGGAATTCAGTAAGTGCTGGGAGCGTGCACACAATAGCTATAAAAACTGACGGAACGCTTTGGGCTTGGGGTAACAATAATCAAGGTCAATTAGGCGACGGAACGACCACAGAAAGACTCACCCCTTATCTAATTGGTACAGAAAAAAATTGGGATAAAATAAATACAGGCGGTGCACACACCATTGCTATAAAAACAGATGGGACACTTTGGGCTTGGGGTTTGAATGATAAGGGTCAGTTAGGCGATGGAACAACTACGAAAAGGTACAAACCCACACGAATTGGAATAGAAAATAAGTGGATCGCAATTAGTGTTGGAAGTGCACATAGTGTAGCTATAAAAGCTGATGGGACACTTTGGGCTTGGGGTTTGAATGATAAGGGTCAGTTAGGTGATGAATCAACTTCGAATAAAAACAAACCCACTCAAATTGGAATTGGTAATAACTGGATTGCAATAAGTGCTGGAGCTTATCACACAATGGCTATAAAAAGTGACGGAACGCTTTGGGGGTGGGGTGCTAACTATTATGGTCAATTAGGGGATGGAACTATCGCTGATCGGCATAAACCAACTCAAATTACTGCTGGTAATTATTGGAGGGAAATTAGTGCTGGAACTTATCACTCGATGGCAATTAGAACAGATAGATCACTGTGGGCTTGGGGACATAATAGTAAGGGCCAATTAGGAGATGGAACAAGCACTGCTGATCGGCGCATCCCTACTATGATAATCGATATTGGCAATTGCAAGGCAGTAAGTGCAGCGTCAGATCACACAATTTGCATTAAAACAGACGGATCACTTTATGCGTGGGGATATAATTATAGTGGTCAACTGGGTGATGGAACAAAAAAAGATAAGAACATTCCTACTAAAATTGGAACTAGTTTGAATTGGAGCAAAATAAGTGCTGGCGATAGACATACTGTAGCTATAAAAGCAGACGGAATACTTTTGACTTGGGGAGGTAATTTCTATGGTCAATTAGGCGATGGAACAAAAACTGATAGATCTTATGCAAAAGAAATTGCTTGTTCAACAACATACATTGAAGAAAAAAATATAGATCGTTCAGTTATTATTTACCCTAATCCAACAAAAAACCAAATTAACATCAAAGTAGAAACATGTCAAATAGGCTCTAATTATGCAGTTTATGACAGTATGGGGGAAATAGTTTTATCAGGAACTATAGATTGCACCACTTCTAGAATTGATCTTACGGATTTATTATCAGGACTTTATTTGTTTACATTTGGTGAAGGCTCTAATCAAATATTTAAAGTGATTAAAGAATAAAAACCGGCTTGTGGTGGTTATATTTACACAATCAGCTGGATATTCTAAATTGATCATTGATCAATGGAAGAGTGTGTCGAAGCTTGAAAATCAGTGGCTAGAAAAAAAACCGGGGCTTAGATGTAAAAAAAACCAAAGCATTCTAAACCATTGTATCCAACAAACATTTACATCCGGTAGGAAGTTACGTGGATTTTATGGAAATAAGCAAGAGTATGGTTTTATTTGTGTGGCGGATTGAGAGAGGCATACCTTTAAATAGAAATTTACAAAAACCCTGATTATTTAAAAGCACGCAAATAAAAGGTTTTCGTTAGTAGATATAACGTAGCGGTAATTGTAAACAATAGGATAATGACATTAAAAGAATTTATAAAACAGTTTGATAAACCCAATTCTATTGTTCTTCTTGAAGGCAAAAGAAATGTTTTAGAAGCAGACAAAGAAAAGTTGGTATCGCTTGGAATGTTGTTAGCATCCTGGTCAAAAAGTATGATATTTAGAAGCGGAAATGCAGAAGGTTCAGATCAACTGTTTTCTGATGGTGTTACCGCAGTCGACAATAAAAGATTACAAGTAATTACTCCGTATTCTGGACACAGGCAAAAAACCAATCAAGCTTACGAAACAATTTCTTTAGACGACATAAACATTGCTACTGAACAAGAAGTTGTTTATCAGTCCAAAAGCAATAAAAAAACTGAAAAGCTCATAGACCTATTTGTCTCAGGAGACAAAAATCGTTATACAGTAAAAGCAGCCTATATAATCCGAGACACCATAAAGGCAATTGGGACAGACGAAATAAAGCCAGCAACTTTTGGTATTTTCTATGACGATTTAGACAACTCAATGACAGGTGGAACTGGACACACAATGAATGTTTGCAAACAAAATAATATTCCATTTATTGACCAAAAAATATGGTTCAATTGGCTGACTGAATAGGAAAACATACCGCAATCAGCAGTTAGATTAGCCTACCCATATATACAAGCTGACTGTTCGCAAGAAAAAGAGCCTTTTTTTCTACTACAGAGTTGATATATGACAAGTCTTAATTATATTTGCCAAATATTGATAAGTCATAAATATATCATTCATTAATTTTGGTGATATCATTTAGGAGCTGATAGATTGTCCGAGATTCTTAAAACGCCAAATTGCAACAATTTTATAATTAGACACTCCTAAATTTTTTAAAATCGAACGTGCAAAACGCAGAGTAAAACGAGAGCAAGTTTTAAAACTTGCTGAACTTCTGTAAACTGAAGTAAATGAACTATTGACTGTTTGGCTTTGAGATCAACTTTATAGAATTATTATAGATGAAGAAAAAACAACAAGAGCATTAAAAATTGATGAGTGCTCTTTAAAATATATAAAAGTCGAAAAACATGTATGATTTAAAGCAAGAATTAGATATTACATCAGTTAATGAGCCACTTGGATTGTTTCCAAAAGACGTAGCAATAAAACCCTTTTTAAAATGGGCGGGTGGTAAAACTCAATTGCTGACAGAACTGCATAAATACGTCCCAAATAATTTCAATAAATACATTGAGCCTTTTATTGGTGGTGGTGCTTTGTTTTTCAGTCTTAATCCACATGAGTCGATCATTGCTGATTCAAACGAAGAGCTGGTAATAACTTACACACAAGTTAAAGAAGATGTTGAAAATGTAATTAAGCACCTAGAAACGTTTGAGCACAGTGAAGAGTTTTACTATAACATTAGGAGCCTCGAGCCAAATGAATTGGAGAATAGTTTTCGAGCAGCACGCTTGATTTACTTAAACAAGACTTGTTTTAACGGACTTTACAGAGTTAACAAAAAAGGTCAATTCAATGTGCCTTATGGTAAAGGTAATGGCAGCTTTCTGAATAGAGAAGTCTTGAGAAATGCAAGTGAATTCCTCGTAGAAACTACCATTATTAAAGGAGACTATCTTGATGTCTTAACACAATTTGCTACCGAAGGTGACTTTATCTTTTTAGATCCACCTTATTACCCCGTAGGTAAATATTCTGATTTTAAAAGATATACCAAGGAGTTCTTTTACCATGAAAATCAAGTTCAACTTAAACAAGAGTTTGACAGATTGGTAAATATTGGGTGCAAAGTAGTTTTAACAAATTCGGATCACCAAGTAATCCTTAACTTGTATTCGGATTATGAAATTGACATTATTGAAACTCGAAGAATGATCAGTAGCAACTCAAAAACGAGAACAGGAAAGGACATTATAGTAATTGGCGGATATGTTTAACAATCAAATTGAAATAGAAGAATTCGTAGATCAATTTACGATGTTTCCAGGTACAAGATACATGGGAAGCAAGAATAAGATTATTTACGAGATTTGGGATATTTTAAAACATATTGAATTTGATAGTTTCTTAGATGTTTTTGCAGGAAGCAACGTAGTTTCATATTTCATGAAAGCTAAAAATAAAGAAGTCATAACAAATGACTTTATGTCTATCAGCTACTATCTCTCCAAAGCGATTGTTGAAAACTCTATAACTATTTTAAATGATGACGAACTCAATTTTCTACTAGAAAACCCTTCTGAAAAGTCATTTATCTCTGAAACTTTTAAAGACCTTTACTTCTCAGACGAAGATAATAATTTTCTAGATCAAGTGCGAGCAAATATTGAGTTGATTGATAACGAATATAAAAAAGCAATTGCCATTTCAGCCTTAGTTCGGGCTTGCATGAAAAAAAGACCTCGTGGAATCTTTACTTTTATAGGACATCGTTATGATGATGGAAGAAAAGATATCCGTAAAACTTTAAGAGATCATTTCATTGATAATGTTCAGGATTTCAACAATGCTGTTTTTCACAACGGAACAATATGTCAAGCATACAATAAGTTGAGCCAAGATTTGAACAAGACCGCAGATTTAGTTTATCTCGACCCACCATATTATTCGCCAAAGTCTGATAATGATTATGTTCGTAGATATCATTTTGTTGAAGGGTTAGCCAAAAATTGGAAAGGTTTGGAGATTCAGGATCATACGATAACAAAGAAGTTTAAGAGCTATCAATCACCTTTTTCAAAGAGAGAATCTGCATATGATGCATTTCACTCTTTGTTAGAAAGACATCAAAATTCTGTGATTGCAATCTCATACTCTTCTAACTCGATACCAACAAAAGAAGAACTTAGCAATATATTAAAAGAGTACAAAAGTGATGTGAAAGTCCATGAATTTGATCATACATATTCATTTGGCAATCAGAATCACAAAATAGGGAATAAATCAAACCGAGTTAAAGAATACCTATTTATTGGACATTAACAAAAGAATATGCGAAACGTTTGGAACATCGGAAATACAACTGTAAGAAACCCTAAGAGAATCGAAAATGCGCTGAAAGTATTTGTCGATGAAGGGTTTTCAGGAAATGTAAAAGGCTCGGAAAGAGAAGCCAGGCTTCACGGTAAGTTAAAGGAAAGAGAAGTACTAGAGTTTGAAGGAGAACCTTCCGATTGGAATGGAAGAAAGTGGAGAGCTGCATTTTATCAACTTGGATTTATCAGCTATGAAAGGTATCAAATTGGTGATGACAATCTAAGCACCTCAGAGCTATTCACACGAATCGAGATTCCAACAATAACAACAGAGTATGAACTTACTCCTGCAGGCAGAAAGTTAATAGAAGCAACCACTATTCCCGAAATTGATGAGATTTATACTCGACAATTTGTCTGCTATGAACTTCCAAATAGTTTAGAAGGAAACTTTCCTGTCGGAAAGATGAAGCCATTCATTCTAATACTTCAAGTACTCAAGCTACTGCAGAATGGTGGACATAATGGATTGAACAAGTTTGAGACGGGTTTATTCCTTCAGAAATTCCAAGATCATACAGCAGAGTTACCTCAGGAAATAGTTAACCAAGTACTGCGATATAGAAAGGACCTTGCAGACTGTGCCGATGCTAGGCAAATAAGAGAATTAAAAAATCAGTATAAAGAAAGACTAGGAGATGATATCGGAATTAACCCGAACTCTGTAGTAAGTGATTATTCAGACACTACATTTCGATATTTCTCTCTTTCTGGTCTCTTTACCCGTGTTGGTCAAACGATAATTATTAGACCGAATAAGCAAAATTTAGTTGACCATTTATTAGAATCTGAACCCATATTTTTATTTGATACAGATCCGCAATCCTATCTAGGTTGCTTTTACAAAAACACTTTTTCTCTCCCTACTGATAATAGAGAATTTGCTTTACAAGAAAT
The DNA here is from genome assembly GCA_049316985.1 of Saprospiraceae bacterium. Taxonomy (GTDB): domain Bacteria; phylum Bacteroidota; class Bacteroidia; order Chitinophagales; family Saprospiraceae; genus CANHEE01. The sequence goes on from JBMOJB010000118.1 coordinate 6,779, forward strand.
AGACATTCTAAAAGCAGGAATTAGAGATCGCACAAATGCCCTATTAGCACAAGCTAATGCGCTGAATGATAATAGTACTTTAGAAGAAATACAAGCAGTTAGGTTTCTACTAATTGAATACAACAATTGGGAAAGAGAAGAAGACTTTGCAAATGAGCAGCAGCAACCTGAAGCGATACGCGATATCATTAATTATTTAAGGATGCTTAATGGGGAAACAGTTGCAAATGGACCCGAAATAGATGATCGACCTGCGTATTTAGAATGGGCGGTCTGGAGAAGTTTTCTCGCAATAAATGATCTCGTCTCACCTGCATACCTAACTAGACGATTTCCAGTTGATCAAGATTTTCAGCCCCGAAATACGGCACCGGGCGGTGGAGCAGATTTATTGTTTGAGTTTGAAACTTATGTCCTTGTAGTTGAAGTTACGCTTACGACTTCACATAGGCAAATGGCAGTCGAAAGCGAACCTGTGAGAAGGCACACTGTTCAGTATAAAGAGCTTTATCCCACTAAGGATGTATATTGCTTATTCATCGCACCAACAGTCGACAACAATGTAGCAGAAACATTTAGAATCGGCGTTTGGTACAAACAAGATAATGAAGAGTTCGTGAATATTGTACCTATTAGTTTGTCTGATTTTATTATTACGATTGAAGCTTTAGCTACAAGACGATATTCAAACGCAGAGTTTAAAAATCTCATTGAAAGATGTTTAGTAACTAGAAATGTTCGGGCTCCACAATGGAAACTTGCTATCAGTTCTGAAATTATAACATGGAAGAATCGAATACTCAACAATCGTTAGTAATAGTAAGCATTAATTTAGTTGACTTTCAAAGCAGTAATTTAAAGGATTTTTTGACAGCTGAATTAAAAAACATTAAAATTAAGAGACATAGTAAAACAATATCGCGCTGACACAAAGGTTTAGCGGCTCAAAATTGTTGCTATGGGTCCTCAATTACTGAATTCAAAAAAGATAATATAACAAATAATATGGTTAAATATGTCTAAACTTAATGTTGACCAAAAGACAATTATGTTGCTATTTTCTGACAAGAAGTCAGATTTTCTAATTCCTGATTATCAAAGACCTTACGCATGGGAGGAAGGACAATGTCAAACCCTCTGGGACGATATTTTTGCATTTGCATTTCCTGACAACAATTGTGATAAATTTGACAGTAATGAAGAATATTTTTTAGGGTCAATTGTTACTTTTGAAAACGAACATAATAAAAAAGAAGTAATTGATGGACAGCAACGTTTAACGACGTTGATGCTGCTATTGCGAGCTTTTTATGCAAAGTTCGGTACTATGCAAGACGAGAATTCTAAAAGTACTCGTGAAAGAATTGCGCAATGTTTATGGAAAACAAATGAGTTTGGACAACCAAACCAGAATGTACTAAAAATAGACTCGGAAGTAGCAACTGATAATGACAAAGATGAGTTTTTAGAAATTCTCAAAACAGGTGTTGCAAACAAAGATCATAAAAGTAATTACGCTAAAAATTATCGCTTTTTTCAAGATAAAATTGACAATTTTTTAAGCGAATATCCCTCATATTTTGCATACTTGCCAGCCAGGATTTTAGGAAATTGTATACTGCTACCAATTGAAGCTGAGTCACAAGACACAGCTTTGAGAATATTTTCAACATTGAATGATAGAGGGCTTCCATTGTCAGATGCAGACATTTTCAAAGCGCAATTTTACAAGCATTATAGTTCCAAAAATCAAAAGGATAGTTTTATAGAAAAATGGAAAGAACTTGAAGAAATAACAGGTAGAATATTCAAACCATTGAATGGGACACCTATGGACGAGCTTTTTACAAGGTTCATGTATTTTATTCGTGCAAAGCAAGGTATTAAATCAAGTACAACAGAAGCACTACGTAAATTCTATGAAAAAGGCAAATACTCAATTTTAAAACAAGATGATACCTTGCCAAATCTCAAAATTCTTGCTGATTTTTGGCATGACGTATATAATCAAAATACCGATAGATTTTCACCAAATATTTTAAGGAAATTATTTATCCTGAATTCTGCACCAAATGGAATGTGGACTTATTTTCTATCGGTTTATTTCCTGCAAAACAAAAAAGTAAACGAACAACTAGAAGAAAAAAGCTTAGACGAATTCTTAAGTAAAACAATTGGATTTGTTTGGGCATTTGCCTTTACAAATCCCGGGGTAAACGCCTTAAGAACTCCTGTCTATGCAGAGATGATTAATATTGTATCAAATAAATTAATAAGCTTTTATGAACATAAATTTAACGAACACACATTACGAACAGCAATTAACAATTTTGAATTTAAAAACGGAAGACCAATTACAAGGTCAATGTTAACTTGGTGGGCGTTTAAAGACGATAAACAAGAAATTCCAGACCTCAATACAAATTTTGACATTGAGCATATTTTTGCTAAAAAGAGGCAAGAAAATGAAAGGTCACTAACGTACACCAAGTATTTAGAAGTTATAGGAAACAAATCTTTACTTGAAGACAAAATAAATATAAGGGCATCCGATTACAGATTTGCTGACAAAATAAAATATTATAAAGGTTTCACTAATGATAAAGGCCAACATAAAGCAGGTTCAATTATTTTAGATTTGGTAAATTTGGCTAATAGCAAAAACGATTTTACTGAAGAAGAAATAATTGACAGAACTGAAAAAATATTGAATCATTTTATTGATTATTTGAAACAGAAAGATCTAATTAAACTAGAATAACCACAGCTACTAACAACTAAGTTTTCGTCGTGCACGCAGAAAAAGCGATGAAAACGTTGTTGAACGAAGCCCCGCCTGTGCCTTGCAGAGAGCCTTATGGATTTATCGACCTCAAAAATTTGGATTATGCAGATTAATTCGATTACTTAAAGCACACGTTTGGCGTTATGTGAAGAACCATCATTAAATTCAAGTTAAGTTTTCCAATTATTTTCGTTGTGGATTGACATTTTTATGCTTGTAAGCCTGCGAGAATTCAAAGCCAATAAGCCGTACCAAAAAATCACTAACCACCCTAACAAACCAGATAAAATGGGACTATTTAAAGAGCCAAAAGAAATAGACTTTACTATTCATTCAGAATCCTGGACAGAAGAGGAACTTTCTGACTTCAGAAAATTAATGGCTGAGCAAAAAGCAAAACGAAATAAGGCAGCTACAAAAAAAGAAAAGAAGCCAGATGTAAATGTATGACAAAAATGAAATCTAATGGGTAAATGCAAAATGCATAACACCTAACTTCAGTCTACATTTTTCCGACCGAAGTTCTTCTTTGAAAAAGTAGAGTAAGATTAAACATCGCCAAATACAAATGGCACCCAAACCACCCAACCCCAAACACCTAAAACACAACATTTGAGAAAAGTAATTGCAGCAATCAATATGACCATTGATGGGATTTGCGACCATACGGTCGGTATCCCCGATGAGGATTTGCATGATCATTATACCGGTCTTTTGGACGAAGCAGGCGTTATATTGTATGGACGGACTACTTATCAACTGATGCAATTTTGGCAAGCGCTGCTGGAAAAACCTTCAGGTAAAAAATCGATGGACGACTTTGCTGTTGCTATTGATAAAATACCAAAAATTGTTTTTTCAAAGACTTTGAAAAGTACAGATTGGGAAAGTGCACAGCTTGCTACAAAGGATATTGAACAGGTAGTGGCAGTTCTCAAACAACAATCGGGCAAGGCTATTTTGGCGGGTAGCCGGAGTTTGATTATACAGCTCATCAACCTTGATTTGATCGATGAGTTTCAGATTTGTATACACCCCATGCTGGAAGGAAAAGGTCTTCCGCTGTTTGACAAGATAAATGAACGGAAAACTTTCAAACTAGTAAAGACAAAAACCTTTGGTTCGGGAGCTATTGTGCTTTATTATGAGCCAATACGGTCGTAAAATAGCGTAGCAATAAAACCAGCAATCATCATTTTAGACGATGGAAAAAGTCAACAAACAGCAGCTATCAAATGAAGGAGCTGCAACGCCTTTCGCACAGACCTATTTCATGGAACAAGGTCTGATTTGAAACCTAGTGAGTTTATCGAAGTGGGTTTCAACTCGAATTATGGATCGAGAAAAAATGCAAAATACATTTTTCTGTCTGCGACATTGGACGCAGCGATCTGGGGTGCTGAACTTGCATTTGGTGAAGGACGCGAAAGAATTTATTTGGTGGAACCCACCGGTGCCATCGAAGATGACCCGGACTTAACAGATAAAAAATTCCCCGGCAATCCGACAAAATCTTATCGTTCAACGCATCCGTTTAGAATTGTCGGTGAAGTTGCGAATTGGCAAGGACACCCGGCAGCAGCGGTTAAAGCGATGAAAGATGCATTGGTGTCGCTGAAAGAACAGGGAATTCATTCGTTGAACGACGAATAAAGCGCGATGATAAGAGAGATAACTCAATAGCATGGTGGTTGTCAAGTCGCGGCCCTAACGAGCCTCCTGCCAGTTGGTGTTTTTGGGTTTTCTACCAACAGATAGTCCCGCTGGGACTTTTAGTAGTTTCTGTATTTTGACCGTAATGGTTTTGCAATAATAATTTTCTCAGAACCATGGTTCATTGTCCCGTAGGGACAAAACATCGGTAGATAGTTTGAGCAAAATCAATCGATGTTGTTTTTAAACACGACAACATTTTTATCGTATGAAATAAGTGAGCTAAATCGCCGCCTTATGGGCTAGCCAGCAAAAATTGCATAAATGCTCCGGTAAATTCCGGTAATTTCATACCTTTGAACTGATGAACTTAATAGATCAAAATATAAACAGCATTGTAAAGCTTTGTGAATCACACAAGGTTGATCACCTCTATGCATTCGGTTCAATTTTGACCGACAAATTTTCTGAAGAGAGTGATATTGATTTGATTGTTTCTTTTCAAGAGATTGAACTGCTTAGATATGCTGATAATTATTTTGATTTCAAATTTTCGTTAGAAGATATTTTTAAAAGACCGGTGGATCTGCTTGAAGAAAAGGCAATCAAAAATCCATATTTTAAAAAATCGGTTGACCAACAAAAAAGGTTGATTTATGGATAAGTATATT
>JBMOJB010000119.1:0-11855 GCA_049316985.1 Saprospiraceae bacterium
ACATATTATACATTATTTTAAAATATAATTTGAGACCTTTTCGGAGGGGACTCATCTTTCAGAAAATAAATCAACAAGCCGAATAAATATGTTTTTTTGAAAGTGATTTTAAAAATAATGCAATTCAAAAGAACTTTGGCTTGAAAAATAGCTGTACTTTCGCATGAGAGAACCTTTCCAGAAAAAATCTGTTAAAAGCACTATGATAAAAATAAAAACTATTGGCGAACTAAAGCAAAGCAAATATAAGCCAAAATCCATTAAAGATGAATTGCGAGATAACCTCATTGTTAAATTAAGAAATGGTGAAAAGCGTTTTACAGGTATTCTCGGTTTCGATGAAACTGTTTTACCCGATATTGAACGAGCAATACTTTCAAGACATAATTTTCTACTCCTTGGATTAAGAGGACAGGCAAAAACTCGAATTGCAAGGAAAGTAATAGAATTATTGGATGAATTTATCCCGATCATCCAAGGTTCTGAAATTAATGACGATCCTCTGTTTCCATTGTCCAGATTTGGAAAGGACCTCGTCGCTGAAATGGGTGATGATACACCCATAGATTGGCTGCACAGAAGTGATCGTTTCATCGAAAAACTGGCAACACCGGATGTTAGTGTGGCTGATTTGGTAGGTGATATCGACCCAATCAAAGCAGCGGCACTGAGATTACCATATGCCGATGAGCGTGTACTGCATTTTGGACTACTTCCGCGGGCCAATCGCTGTATTTTTATCATCAATGAGCTGCCGGATCTGCAGCCGCGAATTCAAGTGTCTTTGTTTAATGCATTGCAGGAAGGAGATATCCAGATTAGAGGGTTTAAAGTACGACTTCCAATGGATATTCAGTTCATATTCACCGCCAATCCGGAAGATTATACCAATAGAGGTAGCATCATCACTCCACTTAAGGATCGTATCGAAAGCCAGATTTTAACGCATTATCCGGAAAGCATAGACATATCAAAAGAAATAACCCAACAAGAAGCCCGAATTAGCGATGCGCAGAAAAGTAGTATTTACGTACCTGACTTGCTAAAAACACTCATCGAAGAGATTGCATTTGAAGCCAGAGACAGCGATTTTGTAGACGAAAACAGCGGTGTCTCGGCACGCTTAAGTATTTCAGCTTTTGAAAACCTGGTCAGCGCTGCCGAGCGTCGAATGCTTATCAATGGTGAAACGAACACATCTGCAAGAATTTCTGATTTTTGGGGGATAATACCTGCCATAACGGGAAAAATTGAATTGGTTTACGAAGGCGAACAAGAGGGGCCCTATGAAGTCGCTTTATTGTTATTAGGAAAAGCAATTAAAAAACAATTTCTTTCCCATTTCCCTAATCCAGAAAAACCAAAGAAAAATGACAAGGACCACTATGGCCCGATGAAAGCTTTCTTCTCTGATGGAAATACCATTGATTTGCTGCTTGATACTAACAATGGTGCCTATGAAATGACCTTAGAATCAGTTCCAGGTTTAAAAAGACTCGTAAAGAAATTTGAAGAAAAAGAAGAATTGGATCTTTTTGCATACATGGAACTAGCGTTGTTTGGATTAACAGAATTTGAACAATTGTCCAAAGAGCTAATCGACAATAAATTCACTTTTCAAGATTCATTGTCAGATATGCTTAGTCAAATCCTCGACGAGGAGGAAGAAGATCTTTAATAAAGTAAAAAACGTCACTGTAATTGAACTATCGAACTTGTTCCTTTTTTTACTGCATGATATAGCGGAGGGTATATTTTTGCTTTGTTTTCCTTTCTTATGATCTTTCAGTCGTTTTTCGTCTGCAATCGTAATACTTGAAGCAAAAATGTTCATAGGAACAAAGTCACTAGAACCTGATAAATAAATTCACCAAATAAAGCGTCTGTGATGTTAGCACAGACGCTTTATTTATCCCCATTTGGCAAGTGAGCCATTTTTAGAAAAATAAGTATCTACCTTTTTACTGACTTTTGGATCGGCAATCAATTCCGGAGCATGGTGCGGTTTGATTCGCGAATCGATGATTAATGGTCCGCTACAACCCCAATGCTTGTGCACAATCTGGCTCCTTACACCGTGAATATCATGTGATGGATTAGCCCGCGTAAATGTCGCCCAGATAAAATTGTTTAGATTCCTGCTCATAAATGCGGAATCATCACAGAGTACGATCAATGGAATTTCAGTCATTTCAAATCGCTCTAAATGTGTGCTGAGTATTTTAACTGCATCGTATCCCTTGTCATAATCCGCAAATGCAGGTCCTTTTATAGCAAGTATGCCGGGCTGTACAAATACAGGATTGCCAAATCCTTCTGGAAGTTGGAATGCATCAGGAAGAGTACTCGTGAGCGAACGTTTTTTGTCGCCGCAGCAAGCAAACACCACTTTTGATCCTTCATTCCATCCCGAACCGGAATAATCTAAGGTATCAATGGTCGTTCGAGTCTGGAAGTGGAGATCACGCATCCAGTCCACTCGCTCGAGTACGTGTTGGAAATAATGTGGAAGATCATGGGTATTCAAAAGTCCGTCTTCTGCCGCGATGAACAGGAATTTGGCCAGCGATGTTTGTCCGCTGCCCAAAATTCTGTTCGCAATGGTCAAAATCTCTTCGGGTTTCTTTTCTCTGAAAGGCATGTAGCGCTCTTTACCTATCGCTAACAGCAAAGGATGAACGCCTGCAGCGTCAACGGCATGAATATCCACCAACCCGGGGAATTCCTGAGGACTTAATTTCTCAACGATTTTATGAATCAGATAACCGAAACTGCTGTCTTCTGCAGGTGGTCTGCCTACGCAGGTAAAGTGCCAGACGGCGTCTTTTCGGTGGTAAACTTTATCGACTTCCATATAGGGAAAATCGTGTTTTAGACTATAATAACCCAGGTGATCCCCAAACGGGCCTTCGGGCATCTTTTTGTTTTTTACTATTTTACCGGTAATCACGAAATCCGCATCCGAAGAAATCACATGGCCATTGTGTCTTTTGTACCTGAATCTTCTTCCGCCTAGCATACCTGCAAACAAAGGTTCTGGCAAACCTTCCGGGAGCGGCATTATGGCAGCAAAAGCATGCGAAGGGGGTCCTCCTACGAAGATGGAGCAGCGAAATTCCTGATTGTTTTTGTTGTATTTTTCATGATGTACACCAATTCCGCGGTGAATCTGGTAGTGCAATCCGATTTCTTTGTCTTGAATATAATCATTGCCCGATAGCTGAATGCGATACATACCGATGTTCGAACCCATAATACCCGGTTTATCCGGATCTTCGGTATATACTTGCGGCAAAGTGACAAAAGCACCGCCATCATCCGGCCATGATACCACCTGAGGCAATAGTGAAATTTTCGTTTCACGGTACATCGATGGCGCTGAAAACAGTTTTTGTTGCCAGGGAAGTGCTGTTAATGCAGTAAATGGTGCACTTAAATACCGCAACGGATTTTTAAGCAGCTGCGAAGGATCTGCTTTAATTTCCATTACTTTTTGAACTTTAGGCAAGGTATCGCGAAAAATAAAATCTGCCCGCTCATAGGTGCCATAAATATTGGAAACAGCAGGAAATGGACTCCCTTTCACATTTTCAAATAAAATAGCCGGACCTTTTTTTTCAAATATTCTACGATGAATTTCAGCCATTTCCAAATTCGGATCCACTTCCTCTTTTACTCTCACCAAATGACCATTTCTCTCCAGATCGAGAACGCATTCCATCATGCTCTTATAAATCATAATCCTTGGTTTAATTATTTGATTAACCTTAGTTCAAGGGCTTTAAATCAGGTAGAACCCATTCAAGACGTGCTCTTACAGACAACATCAGCTCTTTCGAATAGTATGCAGTCCATAAATTCCTGTCACTTAGCTCTTCTGTCCAAAGCATATCGTCAAGGGTCGTTTGATCAAAAATTACTTTGCCATTAACCTGACAATATTTATAAATCGCCCAGTTCCAGAATCGCGTCATTGTCTCATGATAACCACTGGAATCAGTATTTGTTCCTCCGCTTGCAATATTATATTTGCAAATTTGTTCACGCAGTTGGTCGACTGCTTTGTCAGAATATTTATCAAGGTGATGCAGCCCAACAATCAAATGTGCTTCGTGCGTCCATTCTTCTTTAGACAAAGTGCAGGATTCGAATTCTGCAACCATTTTGTGTGCCAATTTTATTGAAAAAAAATTACTCATAGGCGGTTTAAAATTTAATCGGCGAAAGTACTTATAATCTATAAAAATAATTTTAAAATCGATATAAAAAACAAGTGCGGCGATTTAAAAATCGCATCTTTTTTGTACCTTTGAAACTCTTAAAAACAGCATTATTTCTTTCAAATAATTTTTATAAAAAACTATATGGATATCCGACAAAAATTCAATAAATTGATGGTGGCGAACCGGGGAGAGATTGCAATACGCGTATTCCGCGCTGCAACTGAACTTGGAATCAGGACGGTGGCTATTTATACTTTTGAGGATCGTTACAGTTTACACAGATACAAAGCCGACGAAAGTTATCAGGTAGGAAAAAACGATGAACCGATCGAACCCTACTACAACATTGAAGAAATCATTGCAGTAGCCAAAAGAAATAAAGTAGATGCGATTCATCCGGGTTACGGTTTCTTAGCTGAAAATGCAGCATTCGCCAAAAGGTGCCGGGAGGAAGAAATTACTTTTATCGGTCCTGAGACCAAGATTCTGGAAAAAACCCGAAATCTTTCTGAAATTTATGCCCTTGCTGCCGAATTGTCTATTCCTATTAGCAATCATTTGAAAGTGCAATCCAATGATGTCACAACTTTAGCAGCCCATGGCAAACAAATCGGATTTCCCCTTGGATTTCGAACATCTTCGTCAATTGATGGAAGAAAAAGCAGGTTTGCAGCCGATGAGAAATCATTTGTCAAGCAAATACAGGAAGCGATACAATTGGATGGGAAAGGTGAAATTTTCATAGAGAAAATTGACCGAAAGACTAAATTGATTGAAGTCCAGCTATTGGGAGACAATTATGAAAACCTGGTACACCTCTATGAAAGAGACATTTCTGTTCAGCGAATGTTTCAGCACGTGGTTGATGTCGCGCCAAGTATGAATTTAAAGGAAGAAACGCGTAACAAAATTTTTGAGTATGCTATTGCAATAGGTAATGCTTTGAAACTAAGCGGTGCGAGCACGGTGAAATTCACCGTTGATCGGGATGAGAATATTTACCTCAATGACATCAGCAGTGGAATTCAAATTGAGCATACAGTCACTGAAGAAATTACCGGGATTGATCTTGTTCGGACTCAAATTCTGCTTTCCATGGGATATCCGCTTGCCCATCCGACCATTTTAATTACCGGTCAGGAGGATGTACATGTCAGCGGTTACGGGATACAATGCCGGATTACGACCGAAGACCCCACCAACAATTTCAAACCAGATTACGGCTCATTGATAGCTTACCGCTCTCCGGGTGGATTTGGTATTCGACTAGACGCAGGCTCAGCGTATCCAGGCGCTAAAATCCCGCCGCATTTCGATTCTTTACTGGTGAAAGTTACTTCATGGGGCAGGACGTTCAAAGGTGCAATTGATCGCCTTCACCGAGCGTTGGTTGAATTTAGGGTGAGAGGCGTTACCACCAATCTTGGATTTCTGGAAAATTTGCTGAACAATGCTACTTTTCAACAGGGAGATGCAGGACTATTGTTTATAGAGGAACATCCGGACTTACTAAAAATGCCCCGTCGCCTCGATCGATCCAATAAATTGCTTCGTTTTCTTGGGAATGTAATCGTAAATGGCAATCCCGATATCAAGACTGCCGACAGGAATATGAAATTTTCTGCTCCTGCTATACCTGACTTTGACATCAATGCTCCATTTCCGAAAGGATCACGTCAATTGTTGAAAGAGCTCGGCCCAGAAGGTCTGGCCAAATGGATCAAAGAACAAAAAGCTATACTATATACCGATACCACATTCAGAGATGCCAATCAATCTCTACTTGCATCGCGCATGAGAACGTACGACCTTAGGGCCGTAGCAGAAAGCTATGCAAAAAATGTGGGTGCGAATGTTTTTTCAGTGGAGATGTGGGGTGGTGCGACCTACGATGCAGCGATGCGATATCTGAAGGAAAATCCATGGCGCCGATTAGAAATACTTAGGGAGCAAATGCCAAATGTACTGCTTCAAATGCAAATGCGAGGTGCCAATGCAGTTGGAAGCGGGAATTATCCGCAAAATCTGATCAATAGATTTGTCGAAGAAAGTGCCAAAAAAGGAATAGACATTTTTCGCATTTATGATCCTCAAAATCAGGTGGAAAACATGAAGGCAACGATAAAAGCCGTCAGAGAAAGAACGGGCGCCGTTGCTGAAGTTGCCATCTGTTACACAGGTGACCTTCTGGATAAAAATGACAATAAATATTCTCTCGAATATTACCTGAATCTGGCAAAGCAGATCGAAAACGCCGGGGCGCATATTCTTGCAATCAACGATGTGGCAGGATTACTAAAACCAATGGCTGCAGAATTGCTGATTAGAGAATTGAAAAAAACAGTCCATCTTCCCGTACATCTGCATACACACGATACCAGCGGAATCCAATCTGCAACTTATCTGAAAGCCATCGAAGCCGGGGTTGATATCATCGATGTAGCTATAGCTTCTATGTCTGGTCTGACATCACAACCGAACTTCAATTCTATGGTAGCTATGTTGCATGGTCATGAACGAGAGAACATCATCGATTTGCAAAAACTCAACGATATTTCCGCTTATTTTGAGACCATCAGATCTTATTACCAACCTTTTGAATCGGGATTAAGGGCAGGAACGGCCGAAGTTTATGACCATGAAATCCCTGCCACACAGCTTGCCAGTCTGCTTCCAAAGGCGAAAGCACTGGGGCTGGAAAATCAACTTAGCACCATAAAGAAGAACTATCAGGTTGTCAATGATTTGCTTGGTTATGTAATTAAGGTACCGCCTATCTCAACTGCCATCGGTGATATGGCATTGTACATGACCAAAAAGAAGCTCAATAAAACTGATATTCTCGAAAGAGCGCAGTATCTGGAAATTCCTGAATCTTTCAAAGAACTGCTGAGAGGAGAATTGGGCGTAAAACCGGATGGATTTCCCCAAAAATTGAGGGATATTGTACTCAAAGGTGAAAAATTATCAGAAGAAATTCCGGAGGACATCGATTTTGACGATGCTTTCTTTGATTTTCAATTGCAATTTCCTTACGCTGATTTTGCAGACTTCCTAAGTTATTGCTTCTTCCCTAAGATATTTACTGATTGGTATTTGCACTATCAAACCTACGGAGCAGTTCGCGAAATTCCAACCGTTGCTTTCTTTTACGGTTTGAAACCCGGAGAAGAGGTTATTGTTGAAATAGAAAAAGGAAAAAGCATACTGATCCAATATCTGAACATGACCGTTCCGGATGAGCATGGCATACGCACCGTATCTTTCCGATTAAATGGATCCGCTCGCTCTCTTGACATCAGAGATTACAGTATTCACGTCGAACAAGTAGCCCATAAGAAAGCCGGCACTTCAAACGAAATTGGCGCTCCACTGCAAGGTACTATAAGAAAGATATTTGTAAAAGAAGGTGAAAAAGTAGATCAAAACCACCAACTGTTTTCAATTGAAACCATGAACACGGAAAGTGTCGTCACCGCTGCTTTCGCCGGCGTTATTAAAAAAATCCACCTCGACGAAGATACATTGGTGGAACAGGATGACCTTATTTTGGAAATTGACAATTGACAATTGACAATTAACAATTCACTTAGAGTTGCCTGTTAAAGTAATTAGTTTATAACAATATTTTATTAAAAGCCACGAATTCAGAAAAATGTGAATTCGTGGCTTTTAATTGTCAATTGTCAATTGTCAATTGTTAATTAACTAAGTCCACTGATTTTCCCATTATTATCAATATCCATACCTTCAGAAGCGGGGATTGCGGGTAGTCCCGGCATCCGCATCATATCCCCGAGGATGGGAATAATAAATCCAGCGCCTGCAGCAAATTCAAATTCACGTACGGTGACGGAGAATCCACTAGGGCGACCGACCAATTTTTCATTGTCAGAAAGTGATTTCTGGGTTTTGGCCATACATATTGGGAAAGTATCGTATCCGAGGCCTTTGATCATTTTGATCTGTGATTTGGCTTTCGAAGAATACTCTATATTTGAAGCGCCATAAATTTCAGTTGCGATGGTATTGATTTTTTCTTCAATACTGAGATTCCAATCGTACAATGGTTTGAAATGATTGCTACCACTTTCAATCACATCGCATACACTTTGCGCCAGTTCTTTGGTGCCATCTCCGCCCTTGCTGAAACCATAGGAGACAACAGCTTTTACACCCAGTTTGGCACATTCAACCTGTACGTATTTGATTTCTTCTGCCGAATCAGCGGGGAAGTGATTGATAGCCACAACAGGTGTGATTCCAAATTTCTTGCAGTTTTCTATGTGTTTCTCCAGATTTTTAAATCCTGAAGCGACTTTATAAAGACTTACTGTATTGTATTCTTCTTTTTTCGCGCCTCCGTGGTGTCTAAGTGCACGAATAGTCGCTACCAAAACGATGACATCAGGCGACAGTCCGGCGTAACCGCATTTGATGTCCATAAATTTTTCCGCACCAAGGTCCGCACCGAAACCTGCTTCAGTGACTACGTAATCACCCATTGAAAGTCCCATTTTTGTAGCAATGATGGTATTGGTGCCCTGTGCGATGTTAGCGAATGGTCCGCCATGCAAAATCGCCGGATTTCCTTCCAGTGTTTGTACTAAGTTGGGTTTGATGGCATCTTTAAGCAGTAAGGCCATTGCACCTTGTGCTTTCAAATCTCTGGCAAATATTGGTTTTTTGTCAAATGTGAAACCGATAAAAATTGAACCCAAGCGTTTTTTCAGATCGTCAATATCCTTGCTCATACACAGAATCGCCATCACTTCTGATGCGGGAGTGATATTGAATCCATCCTCGCGCGGTATACCATTGGTAGTACCACCCAGGCCAATAACAATGTCACGAAGCGATCGGTCATTCATATCCATGACCCTTTTCCATTTAATAGTGCGGGGATCTATGTTCAGACTGTATTCTTTGTTTTGTAAATTATTGTCTATCAATGCCGCAAGCAGGTTATTAGCTTTTTCCACTGCACCGAAATCTCCGGTAAAGTGCAGATTGATGTCTTCCATTGGAATCACCTGTGAATAACCACCTCCGGCAGCACCCCCTTTAATACCGAAAACGGGACCAAGGGATGGTTCACGTAAAACAGCTACCGTTTTCTTGCCAATCTTGTTCATTCCGTCCGTAAGTCCAACAGTCACCGTTGTTTTTCCTTCTCCGGCAGGTGTCGGATTGATAGCAGTGACCAATACCAGTTTTGCTTTCTTTATCTTATTTTCATCAATTAAAGAAAGGGGTAATTTGGCTTTGTATTTTCCGTAATATTCGAGGTCGTCTTCTGTAATTCCGATGGTTTTTGCGATCTCTTTGATGTGCTGTATGGAAGCATTTTGGGCAATTTCTAAATCTGAAGGAAAAGACATAAAACAGTGATGGTTTAAATGAGGTAATTTTAAAAAAATGATTGCAAATATAAAGGTATAAATTGTAATTCAGTATCCATCGTTGTTTTATTTGGTAAAAATATCTCAATTGCAAATAATATTTGAGAAAATATTTAACAGTCTTTTAACGGAAAATATCATTAACTAAAAGATCAATGTCTTATTTTCGCAACTTCAAAAAGCCCAAACATGAAAAACAAAATCAAATGCTACATGGTTAGTTGCATGTGGCTCCTCACCTCCATCGGAAATGCACAAAGCGACTCCATTAATTATATCAATTTCCCGGCAGATTGGCAGGAACATATGTCGACACCCGATAATGCTGCCATCGAGATCGATCTGAATCTTGTATCTGACAAATTAAATGCTTTCAGAAACAAACCGATTGATTTGAATAAGGCAGAAAACGAAGATTTGTATCATTGTGGACTGTTTTCTGCCCGGCAAATTGACGATTTAATTGCCTGGCGAAGTAAAACCGGCGCAATTATGGAGATGTATGAATTGCAGGCGATTCCTTCATTTTCGGTGCAGGACATCAAAAATCTGTTGCCATTTATTACTATAAACAGTGCCAGCCAAAGAAGCTCTACAAAGGATCAGCTGATAAATGCTAATAATCTAATTCGCATAAGAAATTTTCTGGTATTGGAAAAATCCGCAGGTTTTGAAAAGCAAAAGTACAATGGAAATCGGTTTTCGCAAATGATTCAATTCCGAAAGCAGTACAACAATCAACTTAGCTTGAGTTTAAATCTGGAAAAAGATGCAGGAGAATCATATTGGTATCCTCCCAAAATCCGTTTTGCGGACTTTGCATCCTTTCATGTTAAACTACCAATAAAGAAAGCATCGCTTATTTTGGGCGACTACAGTGCCAGTCTGGGACAGGGCTTAATATTAATGCAGGATTTTGCTCCCGGCAAAAGCCCCTTTATTACTGATTTAAAGCGAATTCCTAAAGTGCTGAAACCATATACCTCCCGCGGAGAAGCGGGTTTCTTCAGGGGACTAGCTGCAAGCATTCCATTAAGCAAATCAATCAGCCTCACTTTGTTGAATTCCATGAAAAGGATAGATGGAAATACCATAAGGGACAGTTTATCCGAAATTCAAAACATCAGTTCGTTGCAGGTTTCGGGATTGCATCGCACATCGGCAGAAATTGCAGATAAAAAAAGTGTTTTCAACTTAACGCTGGGTTCCTCCATTCAAGTTCAGAAGAAAAATGCAAACCTTGGATTTCAGATTATTTACAATTGGCTGGATAAGCCATTGCAATTTGAAGAAAAGTTGTACCGCCAATACTCATTTTCTGGTAAGGAATTGTTGAATTACAGTTTGAATTATAGTTACCTTCATAAAAATATCAACTTTTTCGGTGAAACGGGTCTTTCTAACAACGGCGGCTTTGGAACAGTGAATGGCCTACTACTAAGCTTAGACAAAAATGTTCAATTCAGTTTGATTTACCGAAATTACGGCAGACATTTCCATACATTAAATGCCTCATCTATTGCAGAGTCATCCGGCAACAACAATGAAAAGGGCCTGTATTGGGGTTGTACAATGACGCCATTCAGCAAAATTAAAATCGAGAGTTTCGTAGATTTCTGGAAAAATCCATGGTTGAAATTCCAGGTTGATGCACCTTCGAGCGGCTACGAGTACTTTAGTAAAGTAACATATCAGCAAAGCCGGAAATTGGATTTTTACTTACAATACAGATTCAAAAAGAAAGAGAAAAGCAAAGTAAGCGCCAGCCTATTATCGCATCTCCATCCCATTTACACGCAACAAATCCGTCTGCATTTCTCACAGCAAATTATTCCCGACTTGAAATGGCAGTGCCGAACTGAATTTTCTACCTATACTTTCGATTCAAAATCCAGTGGTTCAATGCTCTACACAGATTTGAACTGGAAACCGAAAACAATTCCTTTATCAATCAGTGCCAGATATTCCATTTTCTCTACGACGGATTACAACAGCCGGATGTACGCCTATGAAAATTCATTCACCGGAAATTATGCACTTACCGCGAGTGCCGGTAAAGGAACAAGGTATTATGTAAACCTGCGATACCGCGCAATGAAAAGAACATCGATCGAATTGCGTTTTGCAAGGTCTTATTTCCCTAATGCCACATCCATCGGCAGCGGAAACGATATGATTCCGGGCAACAAGAAGACAGAGGTAGGAGTGCAAATAACGATCAATGATTAAT
>JBMOJB010000120.1:0-11627 GCA_049316985.1 Saprospiraceae bacterium
GTAATGGAAGACATCACTTCTCCCGGTCTGAACTTCGGTCGTCGTTTTGACTTGAATCAGCTAAGTAATGGAAGATATACCGCTTCCATGCAACTGAACGACAGAACTTATTACTATACAGTGAATAAGAACTAAGCGCATTTTTATTTTTGTTTCGATGTAAATCAAGACAGACAGCACGTAGAGGTGTTGTTTGTCTTTTTTTTTGTTTTAGCGAAATCTGAAATCAAGCAAAATTGTGGTTGTTGTGGGCTGTTGCTTTATCAAAGAGAGAGAAAATACATCACGAACTATTTTAATCAGCAAAATGCAACTGACCATTATTTTATACACCGAATTTCACTATTTAATTTTAATTGATGAGCAACTTCTAATTACAAGATTTTATAGTAGAATCCATCTATGAGTTATTGAAAAAGTAAAAAGTTTTTTTACCAAACATAATAGAATTATTTCACAACATTTTCTATTTTTATTTGTCAAGTAGTTTTAAAATAATAATTAAAACTAACGATAAATAAAAAATGGCAATATTAAATTCAGATAAAATACTAACCTATTTTGACAAGTACCTTCCTTTGGATGAAAAGGAAAAACTAGCATTGAGTAATTGTATTGTCGAGAGGAGAATCAAAAGAAGACAATTTATTCTGCAGGAAGGTGATGTCTGTCGTCACTATTCTTTTATTGTTTCTGGCCTATTCAAGATGTACACCAGCGATCAAAATGGGAGAGAATATAATCTGCAATTTTCAGCGGAAAATGATTGGATAAATGACATCGGTAGTTTTAACACGAAAAAACCAAGCAAATTTTTCATTGAAGCAGTGGAGTCGTCGGTCATAATTCAAATAGAAAAATCTGCTTTAATTGATCTGCTTACAAACTTTTCTAAATTTGAGCGAATTTTTAGAGTGATCATTGAGGACAAATTTATTTGTTTGGAAAATAGGCTAATGCAAAAAATATGCAGCTCGACCGAAGAACATTATCATACTTTTGTAAATGAATACCCACAGCTTGCCCAACGTCTGCCCAATACCCAGATCGCTTCCTATCTGGGCATTACTCCTGAATTTTTAAGTAAAATTAGAAATACCCGCATTAGAAAAGGTGTTTAGGCTTAATATAGTTTAAGCTTTTTTATTAAAATAGTTCATTGGTCAAATCATTTCAACAACCTCATATTTGCACTTGAGTTGGATATGTTCCAACTTGAACACCAGCAAACCCTAATATTTATTCATCATCACTGATTAACCTTGTTGGCTCATAGACAAGGTAATGGTTCAGTGCTTCTAGCAGTAGTCTCAACCCTTTTTGTATAGAAGAAATCTGCTATGATAAATATTGGAGGCAAGCTACCAATCAAAAAAACGGGGAGTATCCGAAAATCCACAAGAGTAGGACTAAACCAAAATTTTCTAAACATAATGGAACATTTAAAGATTGCAAGCGACAATTATGTGGCGTTCACATTTTTTATCGGAACAATGGCTATGATGGCCGCATCAGTATTTTTCTTTTTTGAACTGAATAATACTTCTCAAAAATGGAGGACTTCGGTCCTTGTTTCTGGACTAATCACTTTCATTGCTGCGGTTCACTACTACTACATGAGAGGCTACAACCTGGAGACAGGAGAATCTCCAACTTTTTTCAGATACGTTGACTGGATTTTGACGGTGCCTTTGATGTGCGTAGAATTCTATCTCATTACAAAGAAGGCCGGAGCAAAAATTGGATTGTTGTGGAAATTGATCTTCGCTTCATTGGTAATGCTTGTAACAGGTTACTTTGGAGAAACCATTGACCAGTACAACAGTGTAATGTGGGGCGTTATTTCAGGTGCTGCTTATTTCTACATCGCCTACCTGGTTTGGTTTGGTGAAATTGCAAAATTATCACAAGATGCAGGACCACAAGTCGCAAAGGCAACCAGAATTCTTGCTTGGTTTGTACTAGTAGGTTGGGCAATTTATCCCTTAGGATACATATTAGGTACACCAGGCGGTTTATTCGGAATGCAGTTGGTTGCTGATAGAGCAGCTGCCACTCATGCAATGGATATCGTGTATAACATCGCAGATGCTATCAACAAAATAGGATTTGGTCTGGTAATCTACAGCTTGAGTAGAAGCGAAGACTAAAATTAAAATTCTTTCATTAAAGGGGGCTTGTCTGCAAGTAGAGCCCCCTTTAACCTTTAAGTGGTGGAGAAGACAACACAATACCAAAATTCCCAAGTTGACTACTTTTTTGCAGGATCAGGAGCTTCGGCCATTCTATTAATCTTGAGTATGGAACGTCGAGGTCTTCTGCTCGGCAAAAGAATCGCTATCGCGGATCCTGTATCCAAGCATAAAAATGATAAAACATACTGTTTTTGGGGCAATCCCAGGGAGCTTCCTGCCTCACACTGTCAACATCTGAGCAGTCATCAGTGGGAAAAGGTGAGTATTAACCGCAAACAAGCAGAAACACTTCTACCATTCAAGTATTTTCACATCTCAAGCATTGATTTGTATACTGAACTGCATCGATTGACACAAGAATTTGGAATGCAACTAATTCAATCCTCAGTGAATGCATTAGATGCAGGTGAAAATGGCGTGCTTATACAAACTGATCAAGGAAACTGGCAGTCCAATATGGTATTTGATAGCCGTCCACCGAAATTCAAGCCCCTCCGTGAAAACCAAGCTCATTTATTGCAATCTTTTATTGGTTTTGTCATCGATACTGATAAGGCTGTACTCTATTCTGACTGCATAGACCTAATGGATTTTAATGTTGATCAGCAAGGCTGGACACAGTTTGTTTATGTGTTGCCTTTTGGTCCGAATAAATTGCTGGTTGAATTGACGCGCTTTGGAAACGAGGTGATAAATCTCTCAGAAGCAGAACCCATTTTAAATCAGTACATTACTGAGCGATTTGGCCGATTTAAAGTTACAGATACTGAGGTGGGATGTATCCCGATGAGCTCAGCAAAAATTGATACCATTGAAACAGCAGGTGTCATTCATATTGGAGGAAGAGCAGGAGCCATAAAGCCAAGTACAGGCTATGCTTTTAAGAATATGTTTATACATGGTGAAAAAATAGCAGATTGCCTTCAAAAAGGGATTGAACCCATAGGAATTTCAAGCTCCGAGAAATTCAAGTTTTATGATCGGCTGCTATTGTTGATTCTCAGCATTCAGCCTTATCATGGTAAGCCCATATTTCAGGCCTTGTTCCAAAAAAACAGAACTTCAAACGTACTACAATTCCTGGATGAAAAAACATCGTTAATGCAGGATTTAAAAATACTGCTTACATTGCCTATCAGGCCTTTTTTGGGCGCTTTATGGACGGATATATTGGTCTGGAGCAAAGGTTTTATTCTTCCCCTTTGCATTTTGGTTTTAACAATTAGTCTATGGTTTTTGCATACCCTTGCACCCGACGTTTTTGCCTGGGTTAATCCGACCCTGCTTGCTTTGGGATTATTTAGTGTAGGCATACCGCATGGAGCGATAGATCATTTATTAGCAAATGGGGATTTGAATAGTCGGATTGATATCAACTTTGTATTTCGTTATTTAACTGCTGCCGCCGCATATTTGATCCTTTGGTTGCTATATCCTAATCTGGCACTTTTCTTCTTCTTGATCTATTCTGTCTGGCATTTCGGACAGGCTGATGTTGAAGAATGGAGAATTCAATCTAACAGATCGATGAAAAACTGGATTTGGGGATCTATCCTGTTGGGAACCATACTATGTGGACATGTCGCTGAAACCAATCAGATTCTTGCTAACATGAGTGTTTTCGCACTGCCAATCAGCGAAGCCGGGGGAAAAACAATTAGCATGTTGTTGATATTATTTTACTTTATTTGGGGATTTCGGGAGCGAAAAGCTGCAATGCTACTCAGTTGTTGTATGCTCGCCATTAGTATCCAACTCCCACTTCTTACTTCCTTTGGTTTGTATTTTATAGGTCAACACAGTATAAATGGCTGGTCTCATTTAAAGCGAGGTCTCAATACCGACAATATATCGCTCTTTATAAAAGCGTTACCATTTACAGCTGGGGCATTTCTTTTATTTGCATTTCTGATTTACAGTATGATTACTGGATGGCTTGTAGCTTTTAACTCACAAATCGTTACGGCCTTTTTTGTCTTTATTTCCTGCATCAGCTTCCCCCATGTCATCACGATGAATGGCTTCTACCAAAAGTTCTTTCCTAGCACTGACTCTATTACAAAGTAAGTCTTGCACTGACATTCAGCACGATTAAAAAGTAAAATGTAATTGTCGGATTATCGGAATTTGATCGTGAAATCTTTGCTTGAATGTGAAAGCGATAAGAGTCGTGTGGAACATTTTAAAAATGAACTGCATCGAATCCACCCTTTTAATACCCCTTCTCAGAGCTTTCTACTTTGTCAAACTGACGTCTTGGCGACATTCAGTGAGATTTAATATCAAATTATTCCGATCTGCTCAATTAAACCGAATTCAAAGCGTTAACTTTGAATCTTATTTACTAGCACTTCCTTTTTTTATGCGACAGTTTCTGACGATTTTTCTTGCTTTTTCTATTAGCAGCTTAGTAGCTCAACCGGATTATGCTGCTTATGATGCTTTTCTTAAAAAATTTGTAAATAGTTCAGGAAAAGTAAATTATGCCGGAATACAAAAAAATAAAGCAGCACTCGACAATATAGTATTGCAATTTTCCCAGGGAGCACCTGAACAAAAATGGAAGAAGGAAGAAGTGATGTCGTATTGGATTAATGTATACAATGCTTATACATTAAAATTGATTGTCGACAACTATCCAATTAAATCTATTACAGCACTGGATGCCGAAAAGACATGGGATGTAAAGCGCATTCCAATAGGAAAGGAAAAATGCTCCCTGAACCAGATTGAAAACGATTTTCTAAGGGCAAAATACAATGATCCAAGAATGCATTTTGCCGTTAATTGCGCTGCCAAGTCATGCCCTCCTTTGTGGAATGAGGCCTTTGTCGCCAATAAATTAGAACAACAGTTAGAAAACCGGACGCGCAAATATATCAGTTCTGCCCAAATACAAATCACTGAAAATAATGTAAAGCTTCCGAAAATCTTCGACTGGTATGCTGCAGATTTTATGAGTAAAGCTGAATTTAATAGCAGCAATACTAAAAGATTAGCACTGATAAAGTTTCTAAAAAAATACAGCAAAGTGAACATTTCGTCGGATGCCACAGTTTCATTTCTTGATTATGATTGGAGCTTGAATAATTGAAAATTGAAAGTTGAAAATTGAAAATTAGTAAAAAATAATACAATGAATAAATTTATTTTTGTGGCCTTGCTGGCCATTGCCATCAGTGCTTGTGCACAGACCAATAGCAAAAGTTCGAATGCTAATGTGGTGTCGAATGTGAATAATGCCTTTACTTCTGTTGACAGCAATTGGACTCAAAAAGTGGTAAAAACTAATGCGGAATGGAAGAAAATTCTGAGTCCTGAACAATACAACATCACCCGCGAACAAGGGACAGAAAGGCCTTTCTCCAGTCTGCTTTATAATAATCATGATGATGGGATATTTGTCTGCATCTGCTGCGACAATCCACTCTTTTCTTCTGCTACAAAATTCAATTCAGGCACCGGCTGGCCAAGCTATTTTGCTCCATACTCTAGTAAAAGCGTGCAGGTTTCTACCGACAATTCTATCGGAATGACGCGCGATGAAATATCCTGTAAGCGTTGCGATGCCCATTTGGGTCATGTGTTCGATGATGGACCAAAACCGACCGGATTGCGCTATTGCATGGATGGAGTTGCGCTCAAGTTTATTCCAAAAGCGGGTCCTGAATCGATAGCAACCTTTGCGGGTGGCTGTTTCTGGTGTGAAGAAGCTATTTTTGAAAGTATAAAAGGCGTTAGTGAAGTCGTGTCTGGTTATTCGGGCGGAAAAGAAAAAAGCCCAACATATGAAGGAGTCGGGTCGGGCGATACAGGACATGCTGAGAGTTTTCAAGTGCATTACGATCCGACTAAGATCAGTTTTGCAGATCTGGTCAGGGTGTTTTATGCCTCTATCGACCCCACACAGGTAGATGGGCAAGGGCCTGACCGAGGTAAACAATACCGCAGTATTGCATTTTACAATGATGAAAATGAAAAGAAAATCATAACGGATTATCAGGAATCATTGAGTAAATCCGGTAAATACTCCAAACCAATAGCAGTACAGATTGTACCTTTTGAAAAATTCTGGGAGGCAGAAGGTTATCATCAAAACTATGTGCAGAATCATCCGGAGAATCCCTATGTGCAGCATGAAAGTTTGCCGAGAAAAAAGAAGACGCTTGAACAAGTTAAGGATTTATTGAAGTAATTGAAATAAAAACAGCCAACTTTTAAATATGTCAACAATCGTTATCATAGGCAACGGAATAGCCGGATCAAGCGCTGCACGTTATATCCGCAAATTATCTGAACATCGAATCATCATGATTTCTGAGGAAACGCTTCAACCCTTTTCCCGAACGGCCTTGATGTATATCTATATGGGCCATCTTAAAAAAGATAGCACCGAATTGTATGAAGACTGGTTCTGGGAGAAAAACCGAATCGAGCGCATTCAGGCTAAAGTTACAAATATTGATACCACTCGAAAATGCGTTGAGCTGAACAATGGCAGCGAACTGCATTACGACAAGTTAATCATCGCCAGCGGTTCGAAATCCAACAAATTCGGATGGAAAGGTCAGGACCTGATAGGTGTGCAGGGATTGTACCATCTAAAGGATCTCGAATCGATGGAATCTTTCAGCAAAGGCCTAAAAAGAGCAGTAATTGTAGGAGGAGGGTTGATTGGCATCGAAATGGCCGAAATGTTCGCTTCAAGAGGTATCGCCGTTACTTTTCTGGTACGCGAAAGCAATTTTTGGAACAACATAATACCTGAAGAAGAAAGCTTGATGGTCAGCAGACATATCCGGGAGCACCATATCGACCTTCAGCTGGGAACAGAACTTCAAGAGATAATTGGAGATGAAAATGGAAAGGTCTGCGCAATTATCAATTCCAAAGGCGAACGGATTGAATGTGGTTTTGTTGGGCTGACTGTTGGAGTAAGTCCAAATATCCCTTCTTTTTCACCTGCCGACGGCATAGCGGTAAATCGAGGAGTTTTGGTAGATGAATACTTGACCACTACCAATCCCGACATTTATGCCATTGGTGACTGTGCAGAAATTAAGCAGCCGGAAACAGGAAGAAGACCGATCGAAGCCATTTGGTACACGGGAAGAATGATGGGACAAACGGTCGCTCATACCATCTGCGGCAAGCAAACAAAATACAAGCCCCGACTATGGTTTAATTCTGCCAAATTTTTCGACATCGAATATCAGGTCTATGGCACCGTACCCGCAAAACAAACTGAAGGTATTGAAAGTTTGTACTGGGAACATCCCGACGGAAAGAAATCCATTCGAATTTGCTACAGTACTGCAAAAGGCAATCCGGTCGTAGGTTTTAATCTGATGGGTATCCGATACCGACATGAGGTCTGCGAAAAATGGATTTTGGAAAATACACCATTGGAAGATGTTCTTACTAACCTGAGTCTGACCAATTTTGACCCTGAGTTCTTTGATATGTACGAGACTTATTTGATCAGACAATACAATACTACAATAAACCAAAAAATCACTTTACATTCGGACAGAAATCTAAATGCTGTACGTAGATTTCTTAACAAATTTGCCTGATACCAAAATGACAAATCAAGATTTTCACTCCATATCAATCACAGAAAGTAGAGAATTAAGTACCGCACAAAAGATCTGTCTGTCGCTGGTAGGTGGCGGTTTTGTACTTCAGATCGCTTATCTCTTTGGCGCAAGCCTTCCGAATACCGGAATTTTTCTGACACTATCACTGCTGCTGATAAGTGCTGGAATTATTTCCTACGCCTATTTCACATACAAAGATTTGCCGGAGGGCATAAAAAACAATGGACTCTGGCACAACAGTCTGACCAATCGCGGTGTTTTGGCCTGGTTGTTGGCGATAGTGCTGACCGGATTTTACATTTTACTCTACTGGTATCCGGAATACCTTGGTCAGGGAAGCAATGGAGCAGCCAATACCGGTTTGATCGGTTTTTTTGATCCGCTTAGTTACGCTTTGAAAGCAAAACCAGCCAGTCAGTGGTTTGTGTATGGTGCTTTGTACACTTTGTTGATTATTTCATTGGGCATCAAATTCATCTGGAAGTACAGACACAACCGCTACCAGATCATTCGGACGATCTCGGTGATGTTTTTTCAAACTGCTTTTGCTTTCTTGCTACCGGAGATACTCGCCAATTTCAACCTACCTTTTAACGATTTTAAGAGCATCTGGCCCTTGAACTATTATTTTTTCTTTGATTGGCACATCACTGAAATGCTGCAGAATGGCACATTTGGACTGTTTGTACTGTTCTGGGGCGTGTTTTCATTTGCAGTACTTTCACCCATACTGACCTATTTTTATGGCAAGCGCTGGTATTGCAGCTGGGTATGTGGCTGCGGAGGATTGGCAGAGACCACCGGAGATGCATTCAGACATTTGTCTGACAAGTCACTCAATGCATGGAAGATCGAGCGCTGGATGATCTATTCGGTGCTGGTATTTGTAACGGTGATGACGCTGATGGTTTTGTACACTCGCTTCACTGGTGCAGCACAATTTCTGTTTCTGAATTCATACCAACTCAGTCAGTGGTACGGTTTGTTTATCGGTGCAGCTTTTTCAGGCGTTGTGGGAGTGGGCTTCTACCCTATCCTGGGCACGCGTGTCTGGTGTAGATTTGGTTGCCCGATGGCCGCCTATCTGGGCATCATGCAAAAGTACTTTTCCAGATTCCGAATCACTACAAACGGCGGACAGTGTATTTCCTGCGGCAATTGTTCTTCTGCTTGTGAGATGGGCATTGACGTAAAGGCTTATGCGCAAAAAGGGCAAGACATCGTTCGCGCGAGCTGTGTAGGTTGCGGTATTTGTTCTGCAGTTTGTCCTCGTGGTGTATTGCGCCTGGAAAATGGAAGTCTTGATATTATGCAGAGAACGACGCAGATCCGCAACATTCATGTGCCGGAATCTGAAATTTCAATATTATAGAAATAAGGGTTGCTTTGTAAAATTAAAGAATAATGGCTCTATGTCAAATTGCATGGGTAATTGATTTTTTGAAATTTTTTTTGCAATTAAAATTTGATGAATTGCCGGCTTTTCCGGTAGGCAGGAAAATTTGATGATGATTAGGACTTATTCGGGTCTTTCTCTCTCTAAATGGCAGTACTTTTTCAGCTTCGCTGCACTTTTTCACAGACAATCAAAGGTTTGCAAAAGAATTTTTGAAATATTCCATAATGTCCGGAAGACAAGGAAAAAAGAAGCAACAGATGATGTCAACGAAGTTGATCTAAGTATTTTCAAATTTTCCTGCCTACCGGACAGGCAGGCAAATTTTCAAATTTGCTTTTTTCTATCTCGATTAATCTAAAATCACACCACAATAATCAACATAACGCAAGAATTTATATCTTTGTCAGATTAATGTAAAATATATAAATCAGACTGATGGAGAATATACACGATTATTTGCAAGGCAATAAAATTGAACAACCAGTTACTTATGCCACATTTTGGCAGCGCTTTGCGGCTGTTTTGATTGACAGTGTGGTATTGAGTTTCTTTCATCAAATTATCGCATTTGTTTTTGGCATGCAAATGTACTTTCATATAGATGAACTGGAAGATTTTGAACCAAGCTTCGAATCTTTTTATCCCTTCTTTTATTATTCCGCTTCCTACATTATCATTAATGCCTGCTATTACATTCTGATGGAATCCGGTGTGCGCCAGGCCACCGTAGGGAAAATAGCCTTGGGATTGATAGTAACAGATATGAATGGGCAACGCATTTCTCCCACCAAGGCCTTAATTCGCCACTTCTCCAAATGGATTTCCGGAGCCATTCTCCTGATTGGCTATATTATGCAGGCATTTGACCCCAAAGGCCAGGCTTTACACGATAAAATTGCGGAGACGCTCGTAGTCAGGAAAGCGGATTAAAATCGCTTTCCATTAATTTAGATTTTTCCATTAGTACCTTTAAGTATTTCTAAAATACTCTCCTGACTAGTAACAGCAATTACGATTTATATAGTGGTTGTTGCGCTGCATTAACGAAGTATTATTTTATCTTCTTATATTTTGCTTTCATGGAATTACTTACAAATCCTCAATTTAATTATTTTGTTTATTTTTTTTGTATTGGTGGGTTAATGTTAGCAACGTTTTACCATATATTGTTATTGATTCATATCCATGATGAACTATTAAAGCATTACTTGTTCTATCTGATTTCGATAACTTCATTGTTTTTTTATTTACTTGTAATCAAGTTTGGCCAAAATCCAAAAGAATATTTTAATAACTTTTACATCTTAATAGGTGAACCATTTCAAATTACAGCTTTTTTACTATACATAAACTTTGCCAGAAGAGCTGTAGGCGTAAAGAAGGAAGATAATTCTCTATTATTCCGAATAATTTATTACTGCAATTTACTTGGCATCCTATATTGCGTGTTTTATGTGGTAATGATTTTATATGGCTTTTCTTTGCAACAAATGGTACCTTATATTAACATTATTCGAATTCCAATTTTTATTGCTGCTGCTTTGATGTTACCATTAAGTTTCAAACAGCAGAATAGCTTATTTGCTAGATATATACAGGTTGGTTCTTTTTTATTTTTTATTTTTTGCTTGTTATCGTTCCTCACAGATCTTTTGAATTTTACGATCTTCGGATTTGCACGACTGCAGCTAGTTTTGATCGGCTCGTTCATTGACGTAATCTTTTTTTCCGGAGCAGTTGGCTACCGCTTAAGAGAAGTTGAAACGGCAAAAAACAGAATCATATTTGAAAAAGAAGCATTACTGTTACAAAAAGATCAGGAACATAAAGAGCGTCTTTATCAGGCAAGGGAAATAGAGCGGGATCGGATTGCCAAAGACTTACACGATGACATCGGGTCTTCCCTTAGTAGCATAATGATTACGGGAGAACTTGCAAAAAATTATTTATCCTCTGATGTTCAAAAATCAAAGTATTTTATCGACAAAATTACGCAATCGGCTACAAACGTGATGGATGGGGTAAGTGATCTGGTTTGGGCATTGCAAAATAATGGATTGAACGCAGTACGATTGAGTGCTAAAATGCGCGCCTTTTCCAGTGAGTTTTTAAGCAATTGTAATATCAAACCCAAATACCATTTTGATCCAAAGTTTGATGCCATATCATTAACGGTAACGGCAAAAAAGAACATCTGGCTGGGTTTTAAAGAAAGCATTAACAATGTTTGCAAGTACAGTAAGGCAAGAAATTGCGCAATAAAAATCAAAATTGAAAAGAATACCATGAAAATGCTGATTGCCGATGACGGAACAGGCATCAGTCCATTGGCTGCAAAAGGCAATGGACTCAATAACTTACAAATGCGAACTACAGAATTATGTCCTCACCTGAAAAAGGTTTACACTTAAAATGTGAAAACTGTGACGACAA
>JBMOJB010000121.1:0-11619 GCA_049316985.1 Saprospiraceae bacterium
TGGGATCGGAAAAATTAGGTAAAAAAGACATTTCTAATTTGAAGATTTGAAGATTTGAAAATTTGATGATATGTTTTATTTGCTTCGCAAATTATTTTTTGCTTCGCAATTATTTTTTGCTTCGCAATTATTTTTTGCTTCGCAATTATATTTTGCTTCGCAAATTTAGTACCCTCTTTTGATTTATTTTACTATCAGTTCACCCACCTTACCGCAGAAATCCAACCTATCGAAAGCAAACAAACCTTCCGAAGTCAACAAACGCGCGCAGCGCACCAAACGGCGAAGCCACCAAACGCGCGCAGCGCACCAAACGGCGAAGCCATCAAACGCGCGAAGCGCACCAAACGGCGCAGCCAACAAACGCGCGCAGCGCAGCAAACGGCGAAGCCACCAAACGCGCGCAGCGCACTAAACGGCGAAGCCATCAAACGCGCGAAGCGCACCAAACGGCGAAGCCATCAAACGCGCGAAGCGCTACGCTCGCTCGTCGAATACTTTGCAGATTTCGATGATTGTCTCTACTGCTTTATTCATATCTTGTACGGAAATCCACTCTTTTTTGGAGTGAATGCCCATTTCTCCTGCAAACAAATTCGGACAAGGCAAACCCATAAACGACAATCTGGATCCATCAGTTCCGCCACGGATGCTTTCTGTTTTTGGTTCGATCCCTGCTCTTTTAATCGCTTCCACCGCATTGGCCATAATCTGAGGATATTTATCCAACATCACCTTCATGTTGCGGTATTGTTGTGTCACTTTGAATTCAGCCGAAGAATTTGGATAATTCTTCATTACGGCGCTGATAATACTCTGAAGTTCGGTTTCATGGGCCACTAATTTTTCTTCCGTAAAATCGCGCACGATAAACGACAAAGTCGCGTTTTCAAGCACACCATTGATCGAAACCGGGTGAACAAACCCTTGTTTCTTTTCCGTTTTTTCCGGGCAAAGTCTGTCTTTGGGCAATGCAGCTACAATTTCAGAAGCTATTTTGATGGCATTTTCCATTTGATCTTTTGCGTAGCCCGGATGAGCGCTTACACCGTGGATTGTAATCGTAACAGCATCAGCTGAAAAAGTTTCATCTTCAATATGTCCTCTTGGGCCACCATCCAAGGTAAAGCCAAAATCTGCACCCAGTTTTTTCATATCCACTTTATCTACACCGCGACCGATTTCTTCATCAGGGGTAAACAGCAATCTGATCTTTCCATGTTTCACTTCAGGATGATTAATCAGATAATGAGCTGCGTCCATGATTTCTGCTACTCCGGCTTTATCATCAGAACCCAGCAGGGTCAGACCGCTCGCCGTGATGATATCATCTCCGAGTCTTTCTAATAAGTAGGGAAAATCTTCAGGACTGATTACTTGCGAAGTGTCGTCCGGAAGTGCGATTGACTGGCCCTCGTAATTTTTGTGAAGGATAGGCTTGACACCGGTGCCACTGCAATCCGGAGCTGTATCCACATGTGCGCAAAAGCACAGTACGGGTGTAGATTTATCAGAAGTAGCAGGAATAGTTGCGTATACGTAACCGTGCTCATCCATTTCTGCATCTGAGATACCCATAGCCAGTAATTCTGCCACCAAAACACGGCTTAGGTCTTTCTGTTTTTCGGATGACGGTGTAGTTTTTGAATTGGGATCGGCTTGTGTGTCGATCTGCACATAACGCATAAATCGCTCAGCAGCGGTAAATTGATATGAATTCATCATTTTATTTAAATTTTGGCAAAAGTAATCATTTTTGAAAAAAATATCCAGCCAACATCGATTTAAGATTGCAAATAGAAAATTGGGACCTTGCAAAAGAGTTTTTATGGTAAAGGCATCCGTGGATTTGCAAATTGAAGCACTATAAAGCAAATTGCTTCTAGTGCCTTTCCCTTCAGTAAAGGCAATTGTCTGAATCAGAATTTACAGGTATAAAAGATGTACAGGATTTGAAGCAGTCAGGGCTTAAAGATTGGCACTGAGCGTTAAAAGGGCTGATCTTCCGGGGCCATTGATACCGGAACCATGGTAACGATAATCAATATTAAACAGATTGATAAAACTCAAGTCAAGTCTGAGAAAATTCCATGAATATCTGGTGTTTATATTGCAAACGCTCCATCCCGGTGTACCTCCTTTGGGTATCCGGTTGTCATCGACATCTCCTTGCGATAATCTGTTCTGCAGAGCTGCAGATTGCCACTCTGCATTGATTGACCAGTTTTTTACTTGATAATTAAAAGCCAAACGACCGAAAGCAGGTGGAATTCTGCGCATGGGTTCATTTTTCGTAACATTCTGTCCAAATGTGTATGTAATGTTGCCTTGGAAAGATAAGTTTTGAGTCAATTGGAAATCTGCCGATGATTCGAGACCTTGGATATATCCCCTTTCGACATTCTCTTTTATGTACACTGGGTATCCTTCGATGGTATTGGTTCCGACACGGTTGCGCGCAATCAAATTGTACAGTTCATTGTGATACAAAAAAAAGTCAAATCTCAATTTATTTTTTGAATATTTTAATCCTACTTGATATTGCAGCGATTTCTCAGGCTCTAAATTGTAATTTGGAACTTCGTATCTGAAATCTACAATTCCCAAAGTACCTAAGTCATCAATATTCGGTGCCCGATAACCAGTATTGGTTGAAATAAAAAGATTGGTATTTTTATTCAGCTTCCTCATTAGACTAAGATTTCCAACAAAGGCTGAAGGATTCAACTTGGTACTTCCTAACGTTTTATCTTTTACGGTAATACTATATGCGTTAAATCTGGCGCCTGCAACAACATTCCATTTTTCAAAATCAAAATTGTTGAGGTTGAAAACCGAAAAACTGTTCATCACCGATCCATTTGGATACAAACCGCGCTTGGATACGATCGATTGAATGGTATGATTAGTTTCTGTGCGACTACTGTTCACCAAGTCGCTGTAATACTCCAATCCGCTATTGGATGACCAGATTTTTCTTTTTATACCTATCAAATCAGCAATAATTGCCAATGTCCTTACTTTGTCGTTCTCGTTGCGGAATGTAGTAGAACCATTTTTATGTGACTCACGACCTTCTTCGGTACGGTTCAAGCAAACAGTAACGACTGCGGATTGAAAAATTTTACTATTGATTTCTTGGTTCAAACGGATATAAGCAAGGTTGCGTTTTTGTGGGTGGATTCTATTGATGGCAAAGTTTTCAAGTGCAACTTTATGATAGATAGGCACATCCATCTGGTGGGCCCTCTGGTAAGCTAGAGTTAGTACTGAATTATGGGTTAACTTAATTTTACCTTTGAAATCGCAGTTGAGTTCCTTATACCCACTGGGCGTTTGGATTTGGGTCGAATTGCCGCCATATAAATCACCAAAATTTCGGAGGCTGATTCCCGTTGTAAATGCAATTCTTTTATCGCTGTACGTAAGTCTGCTGTGTAGAGTTTTTTCCATTCCCCTGCTGGCCACCCTTGCTAAAAATCTGCCTCCCCAGTCTGCTTTTTCTGAAAAATCTAGCTGCTGACTAAAGGCTTGAATGGTGCCGCCTAAGGCATCCGATCCATACTGAACTGATCCATTTCCCCTCAGCACCTCTATTTTTTCAAGATTAAAAACATCAATAGTATTTAAATACTGATTGGGTCCATAGCGCGAGGTAGAATTGCTTAACCTGATCCCATCAACCAGTAAAAGAGTTTGATTTCCAGTCAAACCACGAAGAAATGGCGAGCCACCGCCGTGATTAGTTTTTTGAACAAATACTCCAGGTATAATCCCCAGAGCTTCGGGGCTTGTCCGCAGCTGGTATTTTTCGATAGCTTTAATTTTGCTTACTTCAATTGCATCTGGCGTATTCCATTTAGAAGTTTCGAACCTGTTGGCAGTGATCACGACCTCATCTATGTTGTTGGCAATAGTAGCACTTTTGAAAGCGACAGTGTCTTTGTTTTGGCCAAATAACAAAGCTGATTGCAAGCTGAAAAACACCAGGCAAATTACTTTGGAAAAAAAAGATCGGTCAAACATAACTCATTTTTAGAACAGGAAAAATAGCAAGCGCACTTTTTCAAATAAGTCCCGAAATTATGCTGATAAGTTTAAATCAATGTTAACAGCAGCTTGTCGTAAATCAATTAAGTGTTAATTAATACGCTGAACGGTGGGCTTATTTTTCTGAACGTTCGAGCAAATCATCAAATTTGGATGCCCCAATCAAAGAAAACCGAACTACCCTTACAGAACCACATAGAGCCTTAAATGCTTCCTTAGCCCCCGCGGTTAAGGAGGCGTTTTTTTTATGCTGATTGCCGTATGTCTGTCATCATGCAACGCTTCTTTTCATTCTCGAAATTTCGTTACTTTTTGCTATATTAAAAGAAAATATATTAGTGTTATTCTTCGATTTCCGCTGAGGATTAAGTGCCAATTTGTAGATTTTTACTCTTATATTCACTACCTTTGCGGTGGAATCATTTTATTTGAAGTTGTTAATTGTATGAAGCAGAAAGATCTCAAAGTCGCACGGACATTATCGGCCGTGCAAACTTTGACTATAGAACTGACAACACTTCATGAAAAAGGGGCGATGCCCGTTTTTATTACCGGTAATTTCAACGGCTGGAAAGTCAATGACGAAAACTATCGGATGAAGGAAGAAGGTAATGGGAGATTTTCATTTACTTTCCCGGTTGAAGAACGCTTGCCACAGCTATTGGAATATAAATATGTTCGCAATGGCTGGGAAAATGAAGAGTTAGATGAGTATGGCTGCCTGACAAAAAACAGGACAGTGCTAAAATCTGCAAGTATCGTTAAGGATTTTGTGCCACGATGGCGCAAAAGTGGAATTGAATATGATCCGGGACTTCTACCCATCATTAAGATTATCTCGCAAGAGATTGATATGAACGAAGTTAGCAAGAAACGCCGTGTTTCTATACTTCTACCGCATGATTATGAGCATTCCAGCAAGAAATATCCTGTATTATACTTACAAGATGGTCAGAATTTGTTCAATGATTATGCCCCTTTCGGAAATTGGTCAGTCAATAAGCGGATGGCAGTTTTGGCAGAAAAAAATCACCACGAAGTTATCGTTGTAGCCATTGACCACGGCGGAAAAGATCGGATAAAAGAATTTTTACCCTACGAAGGTACGAAATTGGGTACAGTCGAAGGTAAGATATATGCGCATTGGATTGTGGAAACACTCAAGCCTCACATTGATGCACACTATCGCACACTTTCTGACGCTACACACACCGGCATTGGAGGCTCTTCAATGGGAGGTTTGATCAGTATTTATGCGGCATTAATCTATCCGCATGTATTCAGCAAGATGATGATCTTCTCTCCTTCTTTATGGGTTGCTTCCAAAGTGTTTTTTGATGCCATTCATTTTACTCATCCGGATCCAACCAAGGTGTATTTGTATGCGGGAGGCCGCGAGGGTACGCAAATGGTTCCTAACGTTCAGCGATTCAAAGCTGCACTGGAAAAACTCGGATTTAATGACTCTCCGGTGGAATTCAAATTGGTGATAGATCCAAAAGGGGAACACAATGAAGAGCGCTGGGGGCGGGAGTTTCCTCGCGCACTGGAATGGCTCTATTATCATTAAAGAACTGCCTCTTGGACTACAAGGGGCAGTTCTTTTGTGCAATACCAAAGCTACTGCTGTGTTTATTTGAATTTTTCAATAATCTCTTTGGTGCGCTCAATCATTTCAGCTGAGATATCCAAATGGGTAACGAGTCTGATGGTCCTGGGACCAAAAGCAGAAGCGTTGATTTGATTCGATTTTAGGTAAGTTAACAAGGAACTGGAATCGTGCGGTGCTTTTACGTCGAAGATGACAATGTTGGTCATTATCGGTCGGGTATTTTCAAACGCAGGGTTTTTTTCGATGGCAGTTCCCAGCATTTTAGCATGTTGGTGATCCGTTTTCAGCCGGTCAATGTGGTTATCCAATGCAAAAATTCCGGCGGCTGCCAAAATGCCTGCTTGTCTCATTCCACCACCCATTACTTTCCGCACCCTTCTTGCATTTCGTATAAATTCTGAATTGCCGATTAGCA
Source organism: Saprospiraceae bacterium (assembly GCA_049316985.1). Lineage (GTDB taxonomy): Bacteria > Bacteroidota > Bacteroidia > Chitinophagales > Saprospiraceae > CANHEE01. Next base: position 6,078 of record JBMOJB010000121.1, read on the forward strand.
AAGAGCCTACAGGAGCACCGAGGCCTTTAGACAGACAAATGGATAAACTATCAAACAAAGCCCCTGTATCCCGGGTGGAATCACCGGTTTCAACCAATGCATTGAAAATTCGGGCTCCATCCAGATGTAAGCTAAGTCCTTTTTCCTGACAAAGCTTGCGAATGGGTATGATTTCCTCAGCGGTATAGTAATTACCACCGCCGATATTTGTCGTATTTTCCAAAACCACCAAGCTGCTCCGTGGAAGCCAGTCTGAATCAGCTTTAATGGCGCTTTGAATCTGTTCAGCATTGATTTTACCATAGTTTCCCGGTAGCAATTGTATGGCTATGCCGGAATTAAATGCGTATCCGCCTACTTCTGCCCGGTAAATATGCGATAATTCATCACAGATCACCTCGTCCAGTGCCTGTGTATGTACTTTGATTGCGATTTGATTGGTCATTGTGCCGGATGGGCAAAATAAAGCTTTCTCATGCCCAAACATCGCAGCAGCTTTTGCTTCCAGCGCATTAATTGTCGGGTCTTCACCAAAAACATCGTCACCTACTTCGGCACTCATCATAGCTTCCAGCATCGCAGGTACCGGCTTGGTCACAGTATCACTCAATAAATTAATCATATCAGAAAAGAAATGCCAAAGCGAATGCCAATACAGAAATTATAAGACCATACATGAAAATATTATAACAAATACTCAGGTATCGGTATTTTTTTGATAGAACCACTCCCAGAAAGTAGATATCTCTCGACATCGAGTTGTATAAAAAATCAGGATCTTTGATCATCTCTTTTACCCCCCATTGGAATTCATTCAGTTTCATGTTGTAGAAATTTCCAAAAAATAGCAAATTCGATTTTCTACTGATAATGTCTTCCCTTTTCACATGACCTTCTGTAATTTTGGGCCGAGTGGATAGGGTCGCGAAGACTATCGAAACCAGGCATACAAACATCAGTAGAATCGCCGGTATTATCAATTTGGTATGCGATGAATCCATGATTTTGGGTATCAATGTGGAAGCAATTATTGATAATACAATGGTATTGATACTGAGCATCATATTTGCTTTGTGGTCAGCTAGTGCAGACAGATTATTGTGGGTTTGATAAGTCGTTTTAAACATCGTTTCGACCCCTCTCACTAATCTTTTTTCTTCAATGATATCCAGGTCGCGTGGGTGCTTATGAGAATGGTGCTCTTTATTGTCGTCATCATAAGGACTGCTAAGTATTACTGTTTTTTCGAATACTTGAACAGGATTGAGTCGGTTTTGTTGTTTTAGCAGTAGTTTGATGTTTTTTTGTTTTCTTCTGCCATACAACATTTCTGCAACCGGCAGATGGTAGTTGTGTTTCAACATAAAGGACAATTCAAATTCCAGCCACTCTTCTTCAGTCATGTGGCGATGTATGGTCAGTACGAGTTCATGTCTGATTTTGCCGCTGCGCTCCCAATAGGTTTTCTTTCCCAGGTGACTCATATCTGCATCACAAAGCACTTTGTCATAAAGCGACTTTGGCGATTGTGGCATTTTCGTTGCGGTAATAGCTTCTTCAATGGTAGCTATATGCTCAGAAGGATAGGAATGCTGCGTCAGGAATTTTTTAGCGTATTCGATACCTCTGTTTTCATGTCCATCTTGACCTTTGTCATAGCCTATGTCATGGAACCAGGCAGCAATTTGCATCATCTCACTTTCATCCTTACTAAAGTGCAATTCTTCTGATATTTCAATTACACCTGCGACAACTTGTTCGGTATGTATGATATTGTGGAAAACATACTCCGGACTTACATTTTTACTAATGTAATCAGTTACATAAGCTTTGACAGATTCTAGTATGTGCATAAAAAGCGGATAAGTGTAGAAAAAAAGTAAAGGATAGTTGCCGAAATTTTCTTCATATATTTCAGACCTCGCTAGTGACACCCCACAGAAAAGTCTCCAACTGATTGATAACGCTGCAATATTAGATAAAATATCAAGATTTGAGCCTATTTGGATTAAAAAATACTATTGTAGCGCAAAAGAAATTTGATTGATTTGGATAATTTTTGGAAATGAAAGATTTAGATCAAACTTATTGTTTTCAATCATTTCTGCAGTAGGAGAACGGTGCTTTTTTTTATTTATTATTTTCTTATCGACGATAAAAAATCGTATCTTCGTGCGAGTTTTGAAGTGAAAAGGAAAATTATTATTAAATGTCTGACAATCAAAAAATTATCCCGATAAATATCGAGGATCAGATGAAAACAGCTTACATAGATTATTCTATGTCTGTGATCGTATCCCGCGCACTGCCTGATGTTAGAGACGGCTTAAAACCTGTTCATCGCAGGGTGCTGTATGGAATGTCTGAGCTAGGTATGAGTTACAATAAAGCCCACAAAAAATCCGCACGTATCGTGGGTGAAGTTTTGGGTAAATATCACCCACATGGTGATAGTTCTGTTTACGACACGATGGTTCGTATGGCTCAGGATTGGTCTTTGCGCTATCCTTTGGTGGATGGTCAAGGAAATTTTGGATCAATGGATGGCGATTCACCCGCAGCCATGCGTTATACAGAAGCTCGTCTGAAGCGTATTACGGATGAAATGCTAAACGACCTCGAAAAAGATACGGTCGATTACAAATTAAATTTCGATGATACCTTAGAAGAGCCCACTGTACTTCCAACAAAATTACCCAACTTACTAATCAATGGTAGCTCAGGTATTGCAGTAGGTATGGCGACCAATATGATGCCTCATAATCTAAGTGAGGTGGTTGATGCCATTGTAGCTTTGGTAGATGATCCTGAACTAACTACTGCTGACCTCATGCAGCATGTAAAAGCACCGGATTTCCCGACAGGCGGAATCATCTATGGTATGGAAGGTGTGAGAGAAGGATTCGAAACCGGTAGAGGAAAAGTGGTAGTAAGAGGCCGAGCCGAAATCGAAACGAGCGCAAATGGAAAAGAAACGATTATCGTTTCGGAGATTCCTTACCAGGTAAACAAAGCAATGCTTGTTGCCAAAATTGCGGAATTGGTCAACGATAAGAAAATTCTGGGTATCTCAGATATCAGAGACGAATCTGATCGAACAGGTTTAAGGATTGTAATCGAAATACGCAGAGATTCGATGGCGAATGTTGTATTGAGCAATCTGTACAAATATACGCCGCTGCAATCTTCTTACGGTATCAACAATGTCTGTCTGGTTAATGGACGACCACGCACCCTTGGACTAAAAGATCTGATAAAGGAATTTATAAAATTCCGATTGGAAGTTATCGTCCGCAGAACCAAGTTCGAATTGCGCAAAGCAGAAGAAAGAGCACATATTCTCGAAGGTCTGCTGGTGGCATTGGATGATTTGGATCGAATTATTGAATTGATCCGAGCGTCCAAAACGGTTGATGAAGCCCATCAGGCCCTAATCAGCAATCAATTCAGATTAACGCCAGCCACAGCAGGAATTATCGAAGGATTGGTTGTTTCGACCGATGGCACTACTCAGACCTACCAGTTGACTGATGTGCAGGCGAAGGCCATCCTCGAAATGCGTTTGCAGCGTTTGACAGGTCTGGAAAGAGAGAAAATTCAAAATGAATATGAAGAATTACAAAGAATGATTCTTCGCTTCAAAGAAATCTTGGCGAGCGAATTGTTGCAACGCGAAATAATCAAAGAAGAACTTTTGGAAATAAAATCCAGATTCGGCGATGAACGCCGTACTGAAATTAGCTTCGCCGATGGAGAAATCAGCATCGAAGATATGATGTCGGATGATGAAATGGTGATTACGATTTCACATTTGGGATACATAAAGCGTACAAATTCTGCAGAATACCGCACACAAAGTCGAGGTGGTAGAGGTTCTAAAGGTGCCAAAACCAGAGATGAAGATTTTGTAGAACAAATATTTGTAGCTACCAATCACGATTATTTGCTATTCTTCACAGCATCCGGCAAATGCCATTGGTTGCAAGTTTATCAAATACCGGAAGCCAGCAAAACTTCCGCAGGCAGGGTAGTTCAAAATATCCTGAATATGCCGATGGATGATAAGATCAGGGCTTATATTCGTATCGACAAGGACGATTTCAAGAGCAGGGATTTTGTTGAAAATCACTACATCATATTTTGTACCGTGAAGGGCTTGATAAAGAAAACCTCCATGGCGGATTACTCCAGACCAAGGAATGGAGGTATTTTAGCCATCAGCATCAATGAGGGCGATCGACTGTTAGAAGCCAAGTTGACCAATGGCGATAATGAAATCATCATTGCAGCACGTGCAGGAAAAGCGATTCGATTCAATGAGAAAAATGTTCGCCCTATGGGTAGAACAGCGACCGGTGTACGTGCAATCACACTTAATGACGGAATGGACGATAGCGTTATCGGTATGGTCTGCGTTGACAAGGAAGATATCGGAGCATCTGTATTTGTACTTTCTGAAAAAGGAGTCGGCAAGCGTTCTGCAGTAGAAGATTATCCAACGGTGGGTCGTGGCGGTAAAGGTGTTAAAACCATCCAGGTCTCAGACAAAACCGGTAATCTGATTGCTGTAAAGAATGTGAAAGACGAAGATGATTTGATGGTGACCTGCAAATCAGGTATCATAATCAGAATCTCTTGTGCTGATTTCAGGGTAATGGGACGTGCAACGCAAGGTGTAAGGGTACTCAGATTAGATGAAGGCGATCAGATCGCTGATGTTACAGTTGTGTTACATGAAAATGAAGAAGAGGAAATTGTAATAGTAGATGGTGAAGTTACAGACATCACAACTATCAATGAAGCACCTGACACGGATAATACAGAAACATCAGATACTACAGAAACAACTGATGATTCAGATACTACAGAATAATCAACGTATAATTTAGGCTGCTTTCTAAAAGCAAAGCCTGCTAAAAATTAATTGAAATATAAAATGCTGATCCGGATCAATCCAGGTCAGCATTTTTTTTAGGCTCTATGTTGTTCAGTGTGGCTAAATGTAAAAAACGTTAGATCATAAATCACAATTGAAAACTATTGCTCTTTGGATATTGAGACTTATACAACAAAAGCTACTTTTTTAATTTAACCTCATCACCCTAGTAACAATAATTTTGTCAGACTTATGACCATATTTTATTATTTGCGATTTAAAATAAGGTAACAAGGTTCCGTTTGTGTGGTCGTGTTTTATTATTAAGGTAATATTTGAGCGGGAAGTTTTTGAACTACCAATTTCAAAAAAGATAAGTAAATTACCAGAATACAATCCAATAATCTGCGAGTTACAAGCCCTGAAAGGGCGAAAGACCATAGCGATGGGTGCAGTCACAAATTGCTTGAAACTCAATAGTGATATGACGCATCTTTAGGCAGAGTCGATTGGTACTATGAATTTCTATACATTTTAAATGTTTCGGATCCGGAATCAAACTAAAAAACTTTGTTATAAAATTAATCCCGAAGGGATTTAATATTTATAGCATGACCCGTACTGAAAAAAGTTTACATCATTTTAGGCAATATTGCCAATAAAGTA
>JBMOJB010000122.1:0-11556 GCA_049316985.1 Saprospiraceae bacterium
TTTGCAGGAAACAGAGAAAATGGCTGCAAAGATTTGCAGTTTGCAGCTAACAGTCGCTATCAACCAGCAGTTGTAGCTTTAGGACAATTTTGCAAATGATTTATTCTTTTTGATTACCATACGCACTATTTTAGTGCTATGAAATAACGATTTTTGGTCAAAATATTTAGCTCTAACAAATGCAGGTTGGAAACTTACTTATATTCGTACGAAGTTAAAAACTATCGCACAACAATACAACAAAATCCTGCAAATCCGTTCATCCTGTAAATCCTGATTCTGACAGTTGGATTTTCACAGATGCATCAAATCGTTATTATTATTCAGCGACATCATTTTTCTTCATCAAATGGATATATTCTGGCAACTTGGAGATCAAGTAAAAAGGAAGATTAAGCAATTTGAATTTCTTTAGCCGAATCGTCTGCGCCTCTTGAAAAGACAGTTGGCCGGAATAAATTCTTACCGCAAAGTGGTGTGGACAGGCATCCATATACTCCATTAATGAACGCAAACGACCTGTTTTGCCTAATTTTACTTCAATTGGAATCAATAAATCATCGGATTGAAACACATAATCTAATTCCGCATTGGACTGATTATTTTCTTTTACCCAAAAGTTGTTTTTAGCAGTAGCGCTTGTCCGCAGTGACAAAAGCTCTTGCCCAACAATATGTTCAGCGATTTTCCCTTCAAAAATACTATCTATTTGCTGGTTGCTCAACAGGGCAAACTGAGTACCTGAATAGTAGTTCAATATACCGGTATCGAGAATATGCAGTTTGGGGGATTTTCGAATGTTCTCAAGGATCGGGATTTTAGTGCCCGTCGTTGGATAAATGAGCGACAGCAAGAAAGTCTTTTCTAATATTCTAAAGCACTCACCTATATCTCTTGATTTATATTTCGAAGATGCAAAGCCCTCGAAAGTAATCCGTTCACCTGCCAATTTGATGGCATTTGAAATAATATGACGTATGATTACAGTTTGATTAGAACTAATTGCATATTTCTCAACATCGTCCAGGTAGCCGGTAATCAAGCTATCAAAGATTTTTCCAACTGCAACAATATCACTATTTTCAAGGTAGTGTTTTAGTACTTCCGGCATACCACCAATCAGGCAATACTCGGTAAATAGTTCCATTAAGTTTTGATGTGCATATTCAGGAAAGGGTAGTGATTGGACCAACTTTTGTGCTTCGTGTTTGTTTTTAGCCATTAGAAATTCTTCGAAACTAAATGGCCGCAAGATCAAATACTCAACTCTTCCGACGGGAAAACTAATTTTAGTGTCGAGAATCGTTTCCAAAAGAGAGCCCGCTGCGATTACATACAGATGGTTGGCCTGTTCGTAAAAATAGCGCAACATTTTTATCGCAGCAGCAGAATTCTGAATTTCATCAATAAAAATTAAGACCTTCTGGGCTTTTTGTTTAGATATATTGTTTCGCAAAAAAAGCAGCTGAACAACTGATTCAACGTTATCATTTTGTTCAAAAATATTCCTGTCTGCAGTTTGATCGAGATTGAGCTGAATAAAATGATCAAAATGAACAGCAAACATCCTTATCAAAGTTGTTTTACCAACTTGACGTGCACCGCGCAGTATCAACGGCTTTCTTGAAGTGCTTTCTTTCCATACCAACAAATTTCCAGTAAGATTTCTTTCGAACATATTTGTAATTCTGATAACGCGAATATACTAATAAAACACAAAGTAAACCTTATTTTTGAATATTTAGCACACAAAGTATACCATACTTTGACAATTGACAATTAACAATTGACAATTAACAATACCGGCTAGTCGTACGAAGTTAAAAACTATCGCACAACAGCACCTATTTTACTAAGTTTCCTAATTGTTTCCCTTTTACTTACAAATCTTAGTATACAAATCTGTTGCCGGCTGAAATCCCAGTTCGATTGCTTTTTTCAGATCTTTGCAGGCCTTATCCATTTCACCCAATTTGTATTCTGTCATGCCTAGGTTGGCATATGCGATGGCCAAATCCGGTTTGATTTCAATGGCTTTGAGTAAATCCGGAATACCTTCACGGTACATTTTTTGATTGATATACACGTTGCTGCGATTATTGTAAGCCTGCACGTATTTAGGATTCAATTCAATAGCCTTCGAGAAATCCTGTAGCGCTTCTTGATAACGCTTCTCTTTTACAAAAACATTTCCTCTGTTGTTGTACGCCTCTTCATTCTTCGGATTAAGCTTGATGGCTTCCGTATAATCCGCCCTGGCTTCTTCATATTTACCCTGTTCTCCAAAAATTATCGCACGATTGTAATAGGCTTCTGCCATTTTTGGATTCAACTCGATGGCTTTGTTGAAATCTAGCAACGAGGCTTCGTTTTGCTTCAAGTTGAATAGTAGTTTGCCCCGGTTTACATACACGCGCTCGCGTTTGGGGTCGAGTGAGATTGCTTTATTAAAATCAGCCATGGCTTCCGCATTTTTACCTTCGTCCATATAAATGATTCCCCGATTGGAAAATGCCTGATCGTGAAATGGTTTCAGATTGATCGCTTTTGTATAGGATTGAACCGCTTGTTTGTAGTTTTTGTTGTCGTTTAGAGCAACACCGAGATTAAAATGTCCCCTTGCTTTGTTCGGTGATTTGAGGACTACATCGCTCCATAAGGTGGTTTCATTCTGCCAGACTAAATTCCTTTGATAGGTCAAATAGGAAAAGGTAACTATGATAAAGGTAGCGAACAGCAAAGCAAAATTTTGATTTTTACTGTAAATTAATCTAAAAAAAGCAGCGCTCGCAATAAGAAAAAATCCAAAGGAAGGCAGATACGTTCGGTGTTCAAAGATTACATCACTGATCGGTATGATGCTGGATTCTATCGATAGCGTCAGGAAAAACCATAAGATCCCGAACGACAACAATCTATTCTGATTGAATTTGTAAATTCCGAAAATCAGGATCGCGAGTAGAATGACCAAACTGCCAAAGGTCTTCGCTTCAAAAATACTGTTAGACAAAGGATAATCGTAATCCAGATTTTGATTGATCGGCAATACTAACAATTGTATGTATTTGACAATTACGCTAAACTGTGTGAGCAGGTAGTTCTGTACGGTCACTATTTGAAAATCATTCGCGTAATCGCGTGGTATGGGTTTTAAAATACTAAATGAAAACCTGTTGATGATGTACCCGATAAAACCGAGTAAGGCGGCAATTACTACTATAATTTTATAGTTTTTAAAAAAGGAAAGGTTAATCTTCTTTTGAAAAAAGCAAATTTCAGACAAAACGACTGCAAATGGAATCGTATACGCATTTTCTTTGCTAAAAATGGCCAATACCGTAGATATGGCCGCTCCGCCAAACAGTAAGTATCGCATTAAATGGTTTGACTTGCTGAGTCTGGCTTTGACATACAATGCAATTGAAAGCAAATAAAATAGGGCAGCGAGCGAAGCCATTCGCTGCACAATATAGGTCACACTTTGTGTCGCTAAGGGGTGTGATACAAACAGCAAAGCTGCAAAAATGGCAATTCCTTTCTTGTGTTTCGACACTTCGCTTTCGTTAAGTATCGGAGTACTCAATATCAAGGTGCTTAACCAATAGACCAATATGGAATTTGCCAAATGTATGAGAAGATTGACTAGGTGATATCCCCACACGTTTAATTCTCCGTAGTGATAATTGATGGCAAACGTATAATAGGAGAAAAATCGGCTTTGATCCTCTCTCCAGGCAGCACTCAGATCCGACAGATTCCTGATCTTGTTGTTATTGACAATCCAAGTAGGGTCATCCAAATGAAAACCACAGGAGAATGAATTGGAATAAATTATTGAACCAATGACTAATACGAGTAATAACCCGAGCCAAACAGGCAAAGAAAAGGAAGTAAGATTAGACGTTGCTTTCGGAGTTTTTGCAACTATTTCCCTATTGCCTTTGCTAATTTTTTGTTTTTGATCTTTCATTTTAATTTTCTATCTAGATACTCAATTTTCTATTTTCCTGTTTTCAAATTTTGCTTAGCAATTTCCCGGTTTGAGGCAGCAATTGTGTTGACCGGATCAACAATAAGGGCTTGATCATAATCTTTTAAAGCCAAAGCCCATTGTCCGATATTACCATATACAACGCCACGATTAATGTAATAGGGTGCTTGTTTTGGATCTAATTTGATGGCCTCGGTATAATCGGCAACAGCATTGTCCCATTTTTTTAACGTTGCATGAGCAATTCCCCGATCATACAAGGCATTTTTTCGCTTGGGATCCAAAGAGAGCACTTTATTCAGATTGTCGAGCACTTTGTCCCATTGCTGCAGCCTGATATAGGCTGAGCTTCTGTAATAATATCCATCAACAAAATTGGAATCAATTTCGATGGCCTTGGAGTAATCTTTGATGGCATTCTCCCATTGTGCCAGTCGACTATAAGATGAACCTCTACCGTAGTAAGCAAATTTATTGGTAGAATCCAATTCTATTGATTTACTGTAATCACGCATTGCATTTTCATTTTTCTCCAAATTATAAGAAGCAATGCCTCTATTGTAATAGGCTTTTGCATATTTCTGATCGGCTTCAATAGCATCCGTATATGCCTTATATGCATTGTCCCACTGCAAAATTTTTGAATAGGCTACACCAAGATTGTGTTGCCCGGTGGCATATTTAGGATTGATTTCAACGGATCTCTTGTATGCTGAGATTGCTTTGGGCCATAGTGCGGCATCTCTGTAAGCATCTCCAAGACTACCAAATGGTCGTGCTTTGTTTGGAGATTTGCCAGTCACATCGGTCCAAAGTGTTATCGGATCCTTCCAGACTTTGTTTCTTTGATAGGCTAGTACCGAATTGATTCCTACAATACATACCAACACAATCATTGTCAGTTGTCGCTTTTGTGAATCGATAAGGGTAAACACCGCGGTAGTCAGGATCAGAAAAAAACCAAAAGACGGCAAATAGGTTCTGTGCTCAAAAATTAAATCTTCAATCGGAATGATACTTGACTCGATGGAAAGTGTAAGAAAAAACCAGAAAATACCAAATGACAACACTCGTTGTTTATTGAATAAATAAATGGCCAATGCCAATAAACCGCTTAGCAAGATAAAACTTAAGAATGTTTTCGCTTCAAAGAAACTTTCACTTGGCGGATAATCATAATCCAGATTCTGACGAATAGGAAGAACCAATAGCTGAATGTATTTTATAATGACGCTGAACTGGGTCAATAAGTAGTTTACCGGAGTGATGGAATACGTATTGCCATGTGCCGGTGGAATGGGCATGAAAATAGTCAGTGAATATTTTGAAAAAACATAAGCAAAAGTTGCTAAAATGGTAGCCAGCATCAAAAGTATTCTGTAATCATTGAATTTTATGGATATTTGACGGGTCTGCAAAAAAAACAATTCGATCAAGATGACGGCAAAAGGCAGGGTAAACGCATTTTCTTTAGAAAAAAGAGCCAGTAAACCGGCCACAAACGCTCCCGCAAACAGCAAATATCTTGATAAACCGCCCTGCTTACCTAATCTGGCCATTACATAAAGTGTCAAGCTAAGCAGATAAAACATCGCGGTCAACGAAGCCATCCGTTGTACGATATAGGTCACACTTTGCGTTGCCAATGGATGTGAAACAAACAGCAAGGCACAAAAAATTGCAATGATTTTCTTGTTTTTCGCTGCTTCGCTATCTGCCACCGCCGGCGACGACAAAAGCAAATACGTCAAGAAGCCCACCAAACAGGAAGTCAACAAATGAATCAATAAGTTAACCAAATGATAGCCCCACACATTGAGTTCTCCATAATGGTAATTCAATGCAAATGTCAGGTAAGACACAAAACGGCTTTGATCATCTTTCCACATGGCACTCAAATCACCAAGATTCCGGATTTTGGCATTCTCCACAATACTGGTGGCATCGTCGAGGTGAAAAGTGCTGGAAAATGTGTTGGAATAAATGATCACACCCAAAGCGACGACAGCTAACAATCCTTGCCAGAAGGACAATTTGAATTCCCAACTGGAGGGCAATGCTGCACCGTCTTGAATTTGTTTATTGGAACGGATCGACTGATCTCGCTTCTTTTGATTTTTCATATTGCAACTAATTGTCTTTTGAAAAAGCTACTTGTTTTGAGTTTTGATTTTCATACTCGCGAAAGCCACATTGTATTTAGCTACAGAATTGTTTGGTTCAAGTTGAATCGCTTTAGTGTAATCCTTCAAGGCGAGCTCCCATTGTCCTAGCTTTCCGAACGCCACACCTCGATTGATATAAGCTGCAGTATAGCCTGAATCCATTACAATTGTGCTATTGTAATCGTTTATAGCTTTTTCCCACTGATTTTGCATTCCAAAGGTATTCGCACGGTTATAAACCGCATTTCGATTCTTAGGGTCTAATTCCATTGTTTTGGTAAAGTCAGCTATGGATTGATCAAGATTGCCCAGATTACCATTGCAGATGCCTCGGTTGTAATATGCCTTCGAATAATTAGAGTCGACACTGATCGCCAGTGAATAATCTGCTGCTGCTTCTGACCAATTGCCGGGTCTGTCTTTGATCAAACCCCGATTGTAATAAGCCTCAGCATATTGAGGATTTATTTCTACGGCTGAGCTCAAATCAGCCAGTGCTTTGTCGTTCAGTCCTAATCTGGTATAAGAAATGCCACGGTTGAAATAGGCAGGTGAAAATTTTGGATTAAGTTCAATTGCTTTTGTATAATCTCCTACAGCTTTGTCCCACTTTTCCTGGCTCCAATACACGGCACCGCGGTTGTTGTAGGCTTCAGTGAAGTTGGGATTAATCTCAATCGCTTTGGAAAAATGAGCGATAGCTTTATCCCATTGATTTTTATTGCTGTAAATACCCCCCAGCTTTACCTGAGGTCTTGCTTTATTCGGTGATTTTGCTGCCACATCTGTCCACAAGGTCAACTCATCTTTCCAAATTGCATTTCGTTCAATTGTTTTTATTGAATTGAATCCGATGCTGCACAGTAGAATGGCTAAGGCCAACAATCGATATTTTGGATAGACAAAGGTATAGATACTGTAAACGAATATGATAAAAAAGCCAAGGGATGGCAAATAGGTTCTGTGCTCAAATATTAAATCTTCAATAGGGATGATACTTGACTCGATAGCTATCGGGATAAAAAACCATAATATGCCAAAAGTTATCAATCTATGTGCTCTATACCAGTAAATGGCACTGAAGAGTAGTCCACAAAGTATCAGAAAACTACCCATCGTCTTTATTTCAAAGAACGAAGCGGACAATGGATAGTCATAGTCCAGATTCTGTTGCCAAGGCAAAATCAACAATTGAATGTACTTCAGGATGACGCTGAATTGTGTCAGCAAATACGTAATGGAAGATACGGTATAAGTATGTCCGTGAGCCGGAGGAATGGGATTGAAAATACTTGTTGAAAACCTTAAAAAGAAAACCAGAAAAAGACTGCCTATCGCTCCGATTAACAGCCAGATACGGCGATCCTTGAGGTCTATCGTCAGAATCATCTTTTGAAAAAAGACAATCTCAATCATGACAATTGCTACAGGAAGTGAAAACGCATTTTCTTTGGTAAAAAAGGACATCAGACCGACCACCACAGCAAGAGTGAAATAGAAATATTTAATGCTGCTATTTGACAACAATCGACCTTTAAGGTACAATGCCACTGACAACATATAAAATAAGGCAGCCAAAGAAGCCATTCGCTGTACAAGGTAGGTAACAGACTGGGTTGCGAGTGGATGGGAAACAAAAAGTAGCGCCACAAATAGAGCAATGGCATACTTGTGCCGAACGATGTCATTGCTTTTCATGGAATCAGTAGAAAATAACTGCAAAGTAATCCAATACACCAAAGCAGCATTTATAAGATGTATCAATACATTAACCATATGATAGCCCCAGACATTTAAAGCACCATAGTGATAGTTGATGGCAAAAGTTAGGTAGGCAAAAAAACGAGACTGGTACTGCGACCAGAGGACTTTCCAATTTGAGAGATCTCTGATGGCCAGGTTCGCAACAACGCTCTCCTCGTCATCAAAGTGAAATGAGCCGGCAAAGGAGTTCAGATAAAGCACTATTCCTAAGAATAACACCGCCAGCAAGCCTGCAAAGACAAATTTGCGCTCCTGTATTGTTGAAGAGATTGCGTCATTGACATCCCAGTTGGATACTGTCGAAGCCGCCTCCTTTGGATTTTTACTTCTTTTCATTTTTCGTTTTATTCCATTTTACCATAACAACACTTTTATTTGATTCTAGCTTATCTATTCGAGCAACCAAATCTGCAAACAAGGATAGTACTAATTACATAAATGTTGAAACATATTTGAATTCCATTGCTAATCTGTCAATTTGGAAAGAACAGATTAGAATACCTGCACGCAAAAGTAATTATTTGTAATCAGCTGTGCAACAAGAAAAATCTACACCCAGCTAAGCGTATAGAATTAAAGCCATTAACAAATTTTAAGCAACATAACCATGAAATTAATCGTAGAAAGTGTTGGCTTCAATAGTTCTGCGGGTCAAAAGTTTGTAAAAAACCTGTTTGCTTGACAACTATTTGGGGTATTGTGGCTAACTTACAATTATTACTAATCATCAAATCCTTTATCAATGAGAAAAACGTCCGCTTTCACCTTCCTATTTCTTTCTCTTTTGGTGTTTTCTTCCCGGCTTACGGCTCAATGCAGCACCCAGTACATTAGAATTCAGGATCCCAAGCAAACCTGGAAATCTTATCAAACCAACATAACGGAAGCAGTGATTTCTGCCAAACCTCATGGTTTGTTTGTTGAATTTGGTGTCTATTTGACCTATGCTGCTCCGGCAGAGTTTTCAAATATTTCAAAAAAAGATACCTTTGAAATTCAACATTACTTCCAGCTTCCAGATAAAGCCATTGTCAACGATTCCTGGTTGTGGGTTAATAATACCATCATGCAGGCCTTGATTCTCGACAGATGGTCAGCTTTTAATATCTATGAAGGTATTGTCAAGCGCAGACAGGATCCTTCTATTCTATACAAAAACTCTTCTACCAGCTACGAATATAGGATTTTTCCATTGGCAGGCGGCAATAATATTCGGAAAGTCAAAATTAGTGCTTTAATGCCTGCAGATTGGAAGGATGGTAAATTAAGTGCCGACCTGCCGCTATCCATGATTGCGGGCACTTTGCGTTTTCCTGACTTGAAGTTGATTTCTTACGATTCTGATGAATGGCAAAACCCAACTTTGTCTGATAATAGTATTTTTACGGCTACTAAAGATTCTCTTTTGGGAGATATCAGAACAGCAACTATAAAGGCAGCGACAATCAATGCTTGTAGCAAAATTTCGATCAGCTATGCGGGTGCAAAAGGCTCCGGAATCTATTTTTCACATGCACAGGATAAAGTCAACGCGGATGAAGGTGTTTATCAGTTTGCAGTGCAACCCAAAGATTTACTTCCGGCAAGCACAATTAAAGCGAAGAAGATACTTTTTTTGATTGATCATGACGATACCAATGCGACCGTTTCATCAAAGGATGTCATCCAAAACTTAAAAAACTATTTAAGTAACAATTTTGATAGCAGGGATTCCTTCAATATTTTTTACAATCGATTAAGTGTAAGAAAAGTGAGCAGTGGTTGGATGAGAGCGGATTCGAATAATATCTACCAAAGCATCAATAGCATCGTAATTGGCTCGTCAAGTTTATTAAAATCTGGCTTATCAGAAAGTTATGATTTTATCAATTCACATAATGGTGGGTCTTTGGTTGTGTTTTCTGCTGATCAAAGTCTGGGCGGCACTTCAAATGGCCAAAAGTTTAAGGATGAGTTGATCAAAGAATACAAGACGCTGGCACCAACCTATATCATTGATTATTCCAATTTAGCAACTTCAGCGATTTGGTACCAAGGTGTCTATTACTATGGCAATGAGTTATTTTATACAATACTAAGTTCAAATACCTTTGGTTCATTTATTCACGTACAAAAAAATCCCGATTATGTCAGTTTTTCGCAAGCACTCAGTCGCACACAAAATGCTATGGAGAATAATCTGTTTGTAGATAAACAA
Source organism: Saprospiraceae bacterium (assembly GCA_049316985.1). Classification (GTDB taxonomy): domain Bacteria; phylum Bacteroidota; class Bacteroidia; order Chitinophagales; family Saprospiraceae; genus CANHEE01. The sequence continues at coordinate 10,118 of JBMOJB010000122.1, forward strand.
ATAGAACTGTATATCCGTCCTACAAGTGGTGCTTGTTTTGAACGCTTTGAAATAAACACCAATGCCTTGGATATATCCAAACCAATTGTCCAGGTTGGCAAATACAAAGGAGCTTTGCCTATGAGATTAGAAGCTACGGTAATCAGTAAAGGACAGATTCTTTCAAATTCAATAGTATTGAATTCAAATCCCAAAAACGGAAGTATTGAAAAATTTACGCAGATTCATGCGGGGTTGAAAGTGATTGACATGGAAAGCAGAAGCCCGTTAAGCAATATTCAAATTAATAACATTATAGATATTAGCAAGAAAAATAGAGTCATGTCTCGTTACACCAGTTTCCTTGCGCTTGAACCGGGAATGCAGGCACCTTGTACAACATGTGTCAATGAAACCAAAACTGGCGGAAGTACCGCAGCTGATGACATTGACAAAGATTCGATAACAGTAAATATTTTCCCTAATCCTTTCAGAGATCAAATCACTATTGAAATTAGTGGCTTGCAGAATCAGGATAAGCTGGATGAAATTGGTATATACAATTTGCAAGGTCAACTGATAGTGAAATTTGATCATTCTGTGTTCGATGACGGCAAAGCCCAATTCAAATGGGACGCGGCAAATCAATCTGCCGGCATGTATATTTTCCGCCTAAAAACTGCAGATAAAGTAATCAACAAAAAAATTATTAAAATAGAATAAAAAATTATGGTAAAATGTTGATTAGTGTGTGGTAATGTAAGCTATATGAGATAGATACATTCAAATTTGATGATTTGAAAATTTGAAAATTTGATAATATTAAGTACTCCTTCGGAGTCGTTTAGGTATTTTTTGTCATTTCTTTTTCAATATTGTTATCCTTTTTAACAAAAAATCAAAGGTTTGAGGCATAATTTGGAAAATATGCTTTGTTTTCAAAAAGGTAAGCATAAAAGAAACAGCAAATGACATCAACAAATTTAAATTAGATATTTTCAAAATTTCCTGACTACCGACAGGCAGACAAATTATAATTGCAAAAAGCTGCAAAAATTCAATTACCCCACACTAATCAGCTTAGCGCCAAAATAATAGTTGCCATCGTTAAAAATGGCAACTATTATTTTTTTTGCTAATTTCAATTTATATTCATTTCAGATTTCATTCTAAAAAAATGCCTATATTTGTTTTTTTGAGACGTGCAAAAACTTAGCGCGGTGAATTTATTGGTAATATAATATAAGGATTTTGAGAGAATTCATAAAAACAAGTGTAGGTTTTTTAAGGAGTGTCAGTACTTCCGGGGCTATAGTAGAGAGTTCCAGCCAAACTCGTGCTGAAATGACGGCTTTCGTGGATGCCACAGTCCCGCAAATCATTGTAGAATATGGAACGGGAACGGGAGTTGTCACTAAGACAATACTTGAAAAAATGCACAAAGATTCAGTATTGCATTC
>JBMOJB010000123.1:0-11523 GCA_049316985.1 Saprospiraceae bacterium
ATTGATCGACATTACAAAAAAGATAAAGACTCTTAAAGTCTAAAAGTAGAATTAAGAATTAAGAATTAAGAATTAAGAATTGGTAGGAGGTGGGCTGAATTATAATTATAATACTAAACAATACTGTTATGAAGAACGAAAATGTCATTCAATTAAAGAGCTACGCATTGGCACTGCGCGTTATTAAGGCTTATCAATATTTAAGTGTCGACAAAAAGGAATTCATCTTGAGTAAGCAATTGCTTCGTTCTGGCACATCAATTGGTGCGAATGTTGAGGAGGCACTCGGTGGCCTCAGTGAAAGGGATTTTCTGTTTAAACTCACGATCGCACACAAGGAATCAAGGGAGACTATTTATTGGCTCAGGCTACTAAAGGATACTGACTACCTATCGTATGAACAAGCCGCCAGTCTTCTGAAGGATTCATCGGAAGTCCGGGCAATATTAGCAAGCATAATTAAAACAACACGCGAAAAATTGGAAAGGTAAAATTTTGTTGAAAAAGCATCCGATTCCCAATTCTTAATTCTTAATTCCCAATTCTTAATTCTCAATTCGTAATTCGTAATTAATATATTTTGATAGCTCTAGTCGATTGTAATAATTTTTATGCTTCCTGTGAAAGGGTTTTCAATCCGGGACTGAATGGCAAGCCGATTGTGGTGCTGTCTAATAATGATGGCTGCGTGGTGGCAAGGTCGAATGAGGCCAAAGCAGTAGGAATCAGAATGGGCGTGCCGTATTGGGAAGTAAAGGACCTTATTCTCAAGCACAAAGTGTTGGTATTCTCGTCGAATTATCAGCTGTACGGTGATCTTTCCGGGCGCATAATGAATATTTACCAGCAGCAATGTGAGGAGGTAGAAGTTTATTCCATTGACGAAGCATTTTTGAAGTTCAACAACTTCAAACAAAGCAATGAAGATTTGCTGGCTGTTGGGCTGAAGTTGCGGGAGGACGTAATGAGACAGATTGGAATTCCGGTCAGTGTAGGCTTTGCTCCTACAAAGACGCTGGCAAAACTGGCCAACCACATTGCTAAGAAATTCACAGAAAGTGGTGTTTTCTGTCTTTCAGACCCTGAACAGTGTCGGGAAAGACTGATTGCGACGGACATTGCCGAACTGTGGGGAGTCGGACGAAAACTGCAACAAAGTCTGAAGTCTTTTGGAATTGCTACGGTGTGGGAGTTAAAAAATTGTGATCAGCTGTGGATTCGCAAGAATTATGGTGTGGTGTTGCTTCGCCTGGTGAGAGAATTAAATGGAAATCCCTGCTATGAATTGGAAGCACCCTCCGAAAAGCGGCAAAATATGCTGGTTTCTCGCTCTTTCCGCCGGGATATTTACAAAAAAGAAGAGCTGCAGGAGGCAGTCGCTGTGTATGCCACCAAACTAGGTGAAAAGCTCAGGCATTATCACCAGAAAGCAGGTCACCTGAGCCTGTTTTTGATCGCCAATCCTTTTAAGAATGTGAGGCCAGATCAAAAAAGATATTTTAGCAGCGAAATGATGTTAAGTATTCCGACATCAAATACCAATCAACTGATTGATAAGTCACAGGAGTTGCTGGATAATATATTTGAAAAAGGAACCAACTACAAGAAAGCCGGCGTACTGGTACAAGATCTTTGTGAAGACACCTACCTCCAGGGCAACTTATTCGAATCTCATGCCTATTATGAGCAATCTTCCCGATTGATGTCTGCAATGGACGAAATCAATAAGCGTTATGGAAAGAATACGCTCTATTTTAGTTCCTGTGGTGCTGAACAGACCTGGTCGCGGCAGGAACAATTTCGTTCACCCTGCTACACCACCCGATGGTCCGACCTATTAGAAATAAGTTAATCTGAGCTGAAGGGTCAAATATTTGTTAAAATTCCCTGAATTCCCTTATTTGTGTTGGGGTTATGCCGATTTATGCTTTACTTTGAAGTTAATTCTGAATGTTTTGCTTTCAGTAAATATCCTTAGCGTACAAAATGGAATTATCAAAAATAACACTGATGAAGAATACCCTGCTTTTTTTAATCCTCATGCTCGGTTCAATAGCCTTGGCTGAAGGACAAATTACCATCTCTAACCTGTCCTTTCCCAAAGCGGGTGATTCTTTGCAAACCTCAACTGATGCCACTGTTGCTTCAATAAAGATACCGAAAAATGGTTTGAATCAGGTATGGGATATGCGTAGCTTAAATTCGGGAACGGTAGATGTAGTATATGTTAAAAGAGCAAGCGACGGTAAGGCTTTCAGCAAATTTCCTAATTCGGATGTAATGGAGCAAAGAGGTGGATTGGAATACTATATCAATGTAACAAACGGAGTATATGAGGAGATTGGATTTTCAGGGGCAACACCTGATTTCTTTAATATTGGCAGTACAACCAGAATCAGTCCGGCCAATATTCTTCGTCGGGCACCCATGAATTTCCTTGACCTTAATAACACCAGTACTGCCACATCGGTTCCTATTCCACTGGCGGTACTTCCAGATTCTTTGAGAGGACAATTAGGCGCCTTGACAAGTATAGCAGATTCGATCAGGATCAAATTTTCAGCAAGCCGAACAGATCTTGTTGATGGCTATGGCATGTTGAAGTTGCCGATTGGCGAATATGAAGTACTAAGAGAAAAGAGAATTACCTACAGCCAGTCAGACATCGAAGCATTTGTCAAATTCACCAAATCCTGGGTCAATATTGGTCAGTTTATTCCTGCCGGACAATTACCGGGCGGACTGAATGGATTCTTGGGAAAAGATACCACCTTTGCCTATCATTTCTTTGCGGAGAACAGCAAAGAGCCGCTAGCTGAAGTAACCATGAGTAATACTGACAATACCCAGGCGATTGAAGTTACCTATAAGAATATCAGGAAGCCGGTAGCGGCAAAAGATTTCTTTTCTGATAATGGTTCAACGCGCCCGGATATAAAAGCGATGCCGAATCCGGCAATCGATTTTGTAAATTTTGAACTTTCCAATTTACAGCAAGGCAATTATACCATCAGAGTTTATAATTTGCTGGGTACAGTGGTGTGGGAAGAACAACATGTCGTTTCAGGTTCCAAATCTGTTAGATTGGATACCAACTATCTCAAAAAAGGTACTTATTTGTACTCGCTTACCGATAGCAAAGGACGCATGCTGGCGACTAAAAAGCTCATTGTTCTTAAAGCTTGACGTATTACTTTATCCATTGTAGACATGCTTTTGCCTTTTCTAGAAGCTAATTGTATAGAAGCAGGTTGCGATGAAGCAGGCCGTGGTTGTTTGGCCGGCCCTGTTTTCGCTGCTGCAGTGATTCTTCCAGCTGATTTTTTTCACAAAGACCTGAATGATTCGAAGCAAATGGCGGAAAAGCAGCGCGAGAAATTGCGGTGTATAATTGAGCAGGAAGCAATAGCATGGGCAGTAGGTACTGTTTCAGCCCTCGAAATAGATTCCATTAATATTCTTAACGCTTCCTTCCTCGCAATGCACCGGTCTTTGGAGCAATTGTCCCTCGTCCCGCAAAGCCTCTTGATTGATGGCAATCGATTTAAAAAGTACAAGGATATTCCGCATCATTGCATCATCAAAGGAGATGGGAAATTTTACGCCATAGCTGCAGCATCCGTTCTGGCCAAGACTTATCGGGACGAATATATGCTGCAAATTCACGAAAAATTTCCAGCGTACAATTGGAAACAAAATAAAGGTTATCCGACCAAATCTCATCGAAAGGCGATTGAAGCATTGGGTGCCACCGTTCATCATCGGATGAGTTTCAAACTACTGGCTGAAAACAAACAGACCCAATTATTTTGAAAAGGACTAACTTAGTTCTCCTCCACATGAACTTCCAGATCCCGCCGTGCAGCCATAACAGTGCTGATTCAAGACGATTACCCGATTTTCTATATGTTCCATATCGAAATCATCCAAATGGGGTCGCTTGCCGTCTGAGCTATTAATTTTTAGATCCAACATTTGGTTGAAATCACAATCGTATAGATAACCATCCCAGCTTACTGAGATCATTGTCCGACACATCACGCTTTGAACGACAGCGGGATTGAATGCGCTGACCAGTGATTGCATGTATTCTTCATAATTATCGCTTTCCAGCAAGTAATCCAAAAATCGGCTGATGGGCATATTGGTGATCACAAACAGCTGATTGAATACAATCTGGTATCGACGCAAAAGCTGACTCTTAAACTCCCGCTCCAGTTCTTCCTGATGTCCGGGTAAGAAAGCGCCTGAAGGATTGTAAACCAAATCGAGGGTTAATCCACTGCCTTCCACTCCATACCCAACAGCATTGAGCAGCTGCAAGGCTTTTATGCTGTCCTCAAATACTCCGTCTCCTCTTTGTGCATCGGTACGCACCTTGGAGAAATAAGGTAGGGACGAAACCACCTGAATCTGGTTTTTTGCAAAAAAATCCGGCAGATCGTGATACTTTTTATTTGCCTGAATGATAGTCAGGTTACACCTGACGATAACATTCTTTCCCAATTTACGGCATTCTTCGACAAACCAGCGGAAATGTGCATTCATTTCCGGTGCTCCACCGGTGATATCCACGGTCGGAATGTCAGTGGCGGTGAGAATCGCCAGACATTTTTCCAAAGTTGCCTTTGACATGTTCTCCACTTTCTTGTCAGGTCCTGCATCTACATGGCAGTGGGCGCAGGTCTGATTGCAAAGTTTACCAATGTTGATCTGGAAAACCTCGATTCTCGCAGGCCGCATAGGAAAAAAACCGGCATCAGCTGCTTTCAATGCAAAAGGCGGAAAATGAGCTTCTACCAGTGAATTTCCATTTAGGACCTCCAGTTGGTAGAAGGTATTACTTAGCTGACTTCCTTTCGAGGACAGCGATTTTGTCTTTTGGTGTATGGACATAAGGTTTTAAATCAAGTTTGAGCTAAAATTACATTAATTTAGCCTTCGTATGTTTCATCATTTGCGTTGAATACACCAATGTAATTCCTGCTTTCATCGTAGCGGCTACATGCACGGCCTCCATCATTTGTTCTTCATCGCATCCGTTTTTCAAGGTTTCGGAAGTATAGGCATCGATGCAATACGGGCACTGGAATGCATGTGCCACGGCTAAGGCGATCAGTGACTTTTCCCTGGCAGTAAGCGCGCCATCTTTCATGGTCGCATTGTAGTAATCGAAAAATTTAGTAGCCAATTCAGGCTGCCATTCGCCAATATTGCCAAAGTTGCCAAGGTCGGCAGGTTCGAAATAAGTTTTTTCTTTAGACATAAAAGATTGTTTTAATTTATTACAAAAAAGTACTACACCAGCTTTCGCTGAGCGAGTGCAAAGCCCAAATGCAGTCCTTCATGATATGCGTTGAACATCACTGCTTTTTCAAAGCTATCCACTTCTACCCGGAGGCTGGTCATGAAAGGGGAATATTCTTTAAAAATCCCCGTTTTGAGGTCTGCTTCGAATTCATCGATCAGGCTCACACTTAAATCCTGGAGGTAACTGTATTCTTCGGCACTTACAAAACCTTCAGGTTTGGAGCCACGTCTGAATTTGGCAATCAGATCCTTGTCTACTTTCTGCGGCAATCCGGAAAGCCCATAGCACAAACCTTGCTGCGTAACGATGATATGACCGAAATTCCATATGATATTGTTGTTGAACCCAGCAGGAATAAGGTTCAGCTGCTCGATACTAAGGTCCTTACATGCATAGATGAAGCTGGACCTGGTTTTTCTCATTATTTCTATCTGATGCTTCATAAGAATTAAGAATTAAGAATTAAGAATTAAGAATTAGGAATTACGAATTAAGAATTAGGAATTACGAATTACGAATTAAGAATTTTCAACAATTAGTTGCCAAATCAAATTAATCTTGCTGAGACCAATAGGCCAGTTGACTAACTGACTAAATGACCATCCGACTAACCGACTAAACAACTCAACAACTCCACAGCTTGTCCACCTTACATTAAACAAACAAGGGTAGCAAATCTGCTGTATTTCCGTCCAATGCCTTTTCGAATAAGTAGCGCACTGCATTTTTCCCTTTTTCGCCTAAATCAATGGAATAATCATTGACATAGAGGGCGATATGCTGAAGCATGACCTTTTCTTCCATTTCCTGGGCATTGGCGCTGACAAAAGGCATTACCGCTGCGGGATTCCTAAATGCGAATTCTATGCTTCTTCTCAGTACGCGATCGATTTTCTGCTGTAAATCAGCTGGAAAACGACGGCGCGTAACGATGCCACCCAAAGGAATTGGAAAACCTGTCGTTTTTTCCCAATGTTCACCCAGATCCATCAGTTTGATCAGTCCCTTTTCTTGATAGGTAAACCGATTTTCGTGAATGATGACGCCGGCTTCCGTCTTGCCGCTAATGACAGATTGCTCGATTTCCGAGAAAAGTGTTTCTATCGTATTGCTTAGTTCCGGAAATGCATAATGCAGTAGAAAATTGGCAGTCGTATTTTTACCAGGTATGGCAATACTTGTGTTTTTGATTTTGTCTTTCCAATCTGCGTTGAAGGTTTTTGCAATCAATAATGGTCCACAATTGTTACCCAGTGCACTGCCACTATTTAAAAGGATATACGGTGCATATAGCCTTGTAAAGGCATGGTAGCTCAGTTTGGTGATGTCCAGCTCTTCGCGAAAAGCACGATTATTGAGCTCCTCCACATCGGCAAGTACGACATCAAATTCAAGTCCTTCGGTATCAATCTTGTGGTGCACCATGGCATCAAAGATGAAAGTATCATTCGGGCAAGGAGAAAATCCGATAGTCATCATTCAGCCTGCAATTTTCTGACGAAATCATCAAATTCCTGCTTGAATGCGCTATATTGACTCGTCGCAGGTCCATTGAATCCCGTGTGCACTCTTCTGATTTTATTGTCCTTATCTACGAAAATCGTTGTTGGAAAAGCAGTAAAATTATTTAACATGGGCAATGCCGCGGCTGCTTCATTTTTGCCTGCTGTACCTACTACTACGGTTTCGTAGGGGATTTTCATTTTTATTTTATATCGGGTAAGTTGCGCATTAGCGACTTCCTTTTCCGGATGTTTTTCGAAAAAAAGGCCAATGACTGCCAGATCGGGATTCGATTTAATATATTCGGTAAGAAAAAAAGACTCGTCGCGACAATTCGGGCACCAGGTACCGGATACTTGCAATACTTTAACTTTGCCTTTATATTCGGGATTGTCAAATGAAATTGCTTTTCCGGCTGGATTGGTAAAATTAATCTGCAATGCTTCCTGTCCTTCTTTTACTGTGGCAATCGAATACTCATCCCTCAATTTGAACTCATTGTTTCGTTTGGCTTCCCACTGGTCGTAATGGGTGACACCGGATCGAAAAGACCCAATGAGGTTGTTATTATCCATTATTTTGCCTTCAAATAGAAATGCGTGAGAGCCATCGAAACAGGAAAGATACAATTTATTGGCCTGTACTTCTCCTTCCAGGAAACGGTAGTCGCCCGTTTCTGTCATGAATGTACCCGTAATCTGGTTGTCTTTTTGCTCGAATTCACCGATTGCTTTTTCCTGCTCAGCGGTGTTTTCCTTTTGGATGCCAAATGTGGTTTCCCATTTTCCACTTAGGTCAGCAATTGGTTTTTTCTTCAATGTTGAGAATCTGTGATTTTGCCCTTGTTTGGCAACGAAAGGAATTCTCTTGCCGCCTTTTACCCAAAAACCTTCCATGGCAGTACCTTCATATGCGGCTGTAATGTAAGTTTCGTATTCGGTGAAGTTTATTCTGATGGTATCACGAGCCGTTTTTTTGTCTCTGCCGATTTGAACATCTTCAATTTTCATCCGTTCGCTACCATTAATGATATTGATGTAGAACTTCTCCGGTGCGCTGTAAACCACTTCGAAGATGAAAGGCAATTCTCCACCGCTTACTTCTTCAAACGGCGCTTTGGGATCAGCGTCTAATTTGATTGAGCTTGTCTTGAGGGGTTGAAACTTTGGATCCAACTGCAATACCGCTCTCCAATAACCCGGTGCGACACTGCTGTACTTGTTGGGAATTGTAATGCAAGAGGAGAAAAATAAAAAAGAGACCAAAGAAAGGGCAAAAGCAAGAAATCTATTAGGCATAAGGTATGTTTTAATAAAGCTGCGCAAAGGTAGGAAAGAAACAAGATATTTGGCTCAATGTTGTTTAATGTGGGTTAAATTTAACTGATTTGAAAATTTGTTAATTTGAAAATTTGATGATATTTATAACTCCTTCGAAGTTGTTTTTGAATTGTATGGTTACTTTTTTCTAATTTCAGTTACCTCCTCTTACTAGATAATCAATTCATTGCAAATGAATTATGACATGATGGTAGTCTATATGCTAGGAAATCAAATTGAATGCCTCTTGAAATCAACGAAGTTGATGCAAAAAAACTATCAAATTTTTCTGCATACCTTCAGGCAGGCAAATTATCAATTGCATTTAGTGTCGGAAATTCTATAGCCAACACAATTCAACATAGAGACAGATCTTTCCCAGAAAGTTGCGCCGGTCAGGATCAAAAAAAAAGCCATTCATGAATGCTGTAGAATTCATCAATGGCCTTTTATGTCAGATGTAAAAAACTAATCTTCTACAATAGTCACTTTCATCATATTGGTGCGGAAGCGCCTTTCGATCGGCATCGAACCAGTGTTGACGATAATATCACCTGGTTGAACAGTGCCTGTATCTTTTAATATCGTAATAATGTCTTGAATGGTTTCATCAGTGGTGGTGAATTTATTGTAATAAAAACACCTTACGCCCCAGATGAGATTCATTGTACAAAGCATCGATTTTCTGTCCGACATCATCAATATATTGGTATTCGGACGGTAGCTGGATACTTTAAAAGCAGTGTAGCCCGAGGTGGTCATGCCTACAATTGCTTTTGCGCCAAGGTCTTCTGCCGTTCTGGCGGCATTAAAGCAAACTACATCAGAGAGGAAAGTGCGGGATTTGTGAGAAGCTTCCGGACGACGTGCTTTCATGGCTTCCCAATAATATTTACCGTTTTCTACTTCTGATATGATACTGGCCATGGTCTCTACGACAAGGGTAGGGTGGGCACCGGCAGCTGTTTCTCCACTTAACATGACCGCGTCAGTACCATCCAGAACAGCGTTGGCTACATCTGTTACCTCTGCACGCGTCGGACTTGGGTTCTCGGTCATGCTATCCAGCATTTGTGTGGCCACGATCACCGGACGAGCTCTTTTTATACATCTTCTGATAATGTCCTTTTGAATTCCGGGTACCTTCTCGATCGGTAATTCTACCCCGAGGTCACCGCGTGCCACCATGATTCCATTAGAAGCTTTGATGATTTTATCGATATTTACAATAGCTTCCGGCTTTTCAATTTTGGCGATAATCTTTGCGCCGTGTCCTACTGCATTGATTCTTTCTTCCAGATCCTGGATGTCCTTAGGCGTTCTGACGAAGGAAAGTGCAATCCAGTTTACCGGTTGGGTTAGTATAAAATTGAGATCTTCAATGTCTTTTTCCGTTAATGCAGGCAGAGAAACTTTGGTATCCGGCAAATTGACACCTTTGTTGGAAGACAGCACATTGCCATATAATACTTCAAGTGTAACCGTGTCAATTTTATTGGTTTCGAGGACTTTCAAAACTACCTTTCCGTCGTCAACCATAATTCTTTCACCCGCTTCGACATCCTGTGCAAAAAGTTCATAGCTCATGTACACTTTTTCAGGGGTACCCAGACAAGGTTCATTGGTAAAAGTCAGAATCTGGCCTTTGACCAACGGGAAAGCGTTATTTTCTATTTTACCTATGCGGAGTTTTGGTCCTTGAAGATCCGCAAGGATACTGATGTGAAACTGTAATTCTTCGTTGAGCTTTAGAATATGATCAATAACTGCTTTATGTCCTTCATGCGTACCATGAGAAAAATTTAGTCTAAAGCAATCTACTCCGGCAAGCGCCAGATCTTTTAGTCCTTGGTAAGTATTGCAAGATGGCCCGACGGTAGCCACAATTTTGGTTTTTTGAATTTTGCCACTCTTCATAAAATAAGGGTATTTATACTAAAAGGATAATCCAAAAAGATGGATGATGTCTACATTAACGTTTTTTTCGAGGGAAAGTTATTCTTTTTTATTAGTGTACAAAGTACAATAAGTACACAAAGGTAATTTATTTCGTCAATCGAGCTTTCTTTTTTGATTGTTTATTTCATGTCGTGCAGTGAAAATGGAATATAAATGGCTTATCTTTGCGTCTTTTACCAAAAATTTACATTTAATTAATGAAATTCGGAACAAAAGCTATACATGCGGGCATAGAACCTGATCCATCAACGGGGGCAATAATGACCCCTATATTTCAAACCTCAACTTATGTCCAGGCGGCATCAGGTGATCACAAAGGTTACGAGTATGCTCGTACGCAGAACCCTACACGTGCTGTATTGGAGAAAAACCTTGCAGCATTAGAAAATGGTCTGGATGCCATTTGTTTTGCATCTGGTCTGGCTGCGATGGATGCGGTAATGAAGACACTTGCTCCCGGTGACGAAATCATCTCCACCAATGACCTCTATGGGGGATCCTATCGTCAGATGGTGCGGGTATACGGAAAATTTGGTATCCAATCCAAATTTGTAGATATGACCAATCCTGCCAATGTCAAAAAGGCTATTACTAAAAAAACAAAATTGATCTGGATTGAAACGCCTACCAATCCGATGCTGAATATTGTAGATATACAGGCAGTTTGTGATATTGCAAAAGCAAAAGGCATTATGACCTGTGTGGACAACACTTTTGCATCGCCTTATCTTCAAAATCCTTTGGATCTGGGTGCAGATATCGTATTGCATTCGGCTACGAAATATATTGGCGGGCACTCAGATGTGATTCATGGTTGTGTAATTGTGAAAGATCAGGATCTGGCAGATCAATTTCACTTCCTTCAAAATGCTACAGGCGCAGTGCCTGGTCCACAGGATTGTTTTTTGATTCTAAGGGGCATCAAGACATTGCATCTGAGGGTAGAACGTGCCTGTCAAAATGCTGCCAAAATTGCAAATTACCTTGTTAATCATCCCAAAGTATCGAGTGTAAATTATCCAGGCTTCAAGACACATCCGGGGCATAAGATCGCCAAGAAGCAAATGCGCGATTTTGGAGCTATGGTTTCCTTTGACTTGCATGCCAATAGCATTGAGGCAGCTAATAAAGTACTGAGTGGTACACATTTGTTCTCATTAGCAGAATCTCTCGGTGGAGTAGAATCATTAATTGGTCATCCGGCTACCATGACGCATGCTTCGATACCTAAGGAGGAGCGGATGAAAGTAGGTCTGACGGATAGCCTTATTCGCTTGAGCATCGGGATTGAGGATGTGGAGGATTTGATCGCCGACCTCGAACAAGCGCTGGCGCTTGTTTAACTGAAAGTTGAAAATTGAAAGTTGAAAGTTGAAAATGTGTTATTGCCTAATATAAGTTTACACTTTTTGAGTTTATTTCAACTCGCAA
>JBMOJB010000124.1:0-11435 GCA_049316985.1 Saprospiraceae bacterium
CAATCGCTTCAATATCAAAATCTGTTATTGTATTCATTATTTTATTGTTTAACAAGTACTGTTGAATGCATTTTATAATTGGGAATTACTGTAATTCCGTCTCTTTGAAAAAAATTCAAATTATGAAATTGCTGCATTAATGGTTCTTCAAAAGTCTCAATAACAAAGCCATATTTTGCTGCCAATTGTTGATCAATCTTGTTGTAAAAAGCGTTGTTCATTGTTCCATTGATAAATACTTTTTTACCTGTCTTAATAATTTTGGCGACCTCCTTTATATAATCTTCAGCCCTAAAACCTGCACCTAAATACGGATTACTGCAAACAATTTCATCAATTGAGTTCGCTGGAATAAATAGACTCAAGCCTGTTGCATCACCTTTTATTCCTTTAGCAATATCTTTTCTAATGTCAATATTAATAAAATCGCCCCCAAGTTGTGATTTTGCACCTCCCATCAGGTCAATTTTCTTAACATTGTTAATAAATGTATTGTTTTCCCAATATTTACCAGCGTGAACAACACCATTTTTAAAATCATCATAGAACTTTGAAACGTAAAAAACAATCTTTTTCAAAGGTCCATTTGCTGCGCTAAAGTACCAGTTATCCACACCGTCAGCAATTAATCTAGGGCCTGCGCTAAGATTGAATTTTTGTGCAATAATTTGCGTGAGACTTGAAACCCCAAAAGTAATTGTAAAATCAACTAATCCATCTTTAACAGTGTAATTTGGATAGTTAGGCGAAGTCACTCTGTCTATCACTACCGCTATACCGGACGTTGCAGCTCTTAATAAAGCTCCTTGAAGGTCACCTGCCTTCTTCCACGGAATGAGCGACGATATTCCCTCCCACGATGCGGCAACCTTATCTACTTTTGACCATGCTTTTAGCCATCTATCAAGTTCAGTTGGCTGGCTTCGAGCATCAAAATCTAGAATTCTCAATCCGATAGTCTGAATAAGTGCATCGATAGCTGCATTTCCCAAAGCATTTAACGCTATACTAAAAGGGCTGGGTATTAAATGCGCAGACCTGTTCGCTAAGTCCTTTCCTCTGGCCGTTGGTGGTTCTAAGGAACCGATGGCATATTTTGAGTAAATGTAATGTTTACCATCCTTATCAACTAATATTACCCAATATTCAACGTAATCATTTGACTGTACTTGCGCTTTCGCAGTTTCCCATTCTCCATTGGCAAAACTCTCGTTGTCCAGTATATAAACACGTCCCGACACTGACGTGCTTATTATGGTATCAGGAAGGATCTGTTCAGTGGCTTCAATAATTGCTTTTCCCTCGGAGACTTGGTCGGCAATATCATACTCCGAACCATCAATAATTACTTTCTTACCAAAATAGTCATAAATTCCTTGGCTTCCGCTAACCCATGTTGAATTCGCACCTACCTTAATCTCCTTTTTTCTAAAGCCCAAACTCTTCAGTTGAACATCTAAAAATGAGAAATTATTGAATTGTGAACAATTTGGATTGTTTGTAATGCAATGACAGACGAGTACTTTATACAAATACTCCTTTAACAAATTAAGTGCAGGAACCTCAAAATCGACAACATCGAGACTTTTTTTGTCATTTGCTATTTGTTGGATATATCCTTCCAGATTGTCTCGCTCTTTTTGCGTCAAGCAATCATATGCTGATGAAGTAGGTAATTTTAATTTTACTCTTATTTTAGAATTGAGTTTTTGATCACTGATTTCTCGCCCAAAAATCAAATAATACTCGCTTTCTGGATCACTTTCGACATCCGTTTTGACAGACTCCCAGCCTGAATTAACATCATGATCGTAAACAAAAAAAGCTGCATCATATACTCTGAAAACCGCTGAGTCCTCAGAAGATAGTAAAGAAGCAACAGATATTGCAGCGGAGTCTATTTTGCTTATTTTATCATTTACAGGCGTTACTCCGGTCAAATTTTTAAAAGGAATAAAAATTTGCGCAGTGAGAACATTCTGCCAAAATAGGATTGTAATGAATATTAATAATTTGTATTTCATATCATATTTTTATTAGAATAATTCATAGGTATTTGACAATTAATTTCCACTACGAAATAGCGTATTTTGTCTAGGCTGCATATCGCAATTCATCATTCTGTTCTAATACTTAAGTTTAGGACAAATGCACAATACAACTCAATGAATTTACAATTAGCTTAGTAAAAGTCAGCTGAAAATATCTTTTGAATATTTTCAACTGACCTAATTGTATCTCATCTTCTTATTAATTCTGCACAGTCTTTGTCACAAAGGACTTCGTAATCAACTTCTGCTTTATCTGATTATGAAGTGGACCATTAAGAATTTCTTCAGGCCGCTTACTCGCCTGATCATCATCACCCACTTCCACCGGGAGCGAATAGTAAATTCCGAACTCAGTAGATTGAGGCAAGGTAATTACAGAATTAGATGAAGCAACTGGTAACGCAACCAATATTGGCAGAATCCTATCATTGCACCTATCGTGGTTACCGTCATCGGTGTGTTTACATTTATTCATTGATACAGTCCATATATCTTGTTCTGGTTGTAGAGGATCTCCCCAAACCTGCTTCGCAGCGTCGAACATATCTCTGTGCACCGTTGTATATAACTCAAAATCCATTTTTGCTGGCACTGATAATGATGGTCTTGAACCTAATTTATAGATAGATTCATCTATCAACGGTGGAAGGTTATTTTGATCATCGACCTTGAATGCGCTAAGATAATCAGCACGATTAAAGGCGTAGCCTTTGTTCTTTGTACTTGCAACATCTATTCTGTATGTCGTATTACCCCTCACCTCTAAATTACAGTGCTGACCAGACCAATTCCAGTAACAGTGGTTATGTATATTTGTAGGTAAAGAAATTTCCTTTGGATAATTATTGTAAAAGTTGTTAGTAGAATTATACCAACTGCTCTGGCTGACGTTATTACCAACAACAACTGAAGGTATATATCCTTTAACAAGTCCCAGTTCGTATCTGTCGAATGTCTCGGTACTACTGCTGAATTGCAAATGAGGAATCTTAATCACTTTGTTATCTATCGTTTCAGTAGTCACAGAACTACTAACAGAATTTCCCGACATTTTTTCCCAAAAAGTATTATACTTACTGGTTGAGAAATAAGAAGTGTAGACAGATTCTTCTCGTGGACCACTTGCAGTCAATTGAGGTAATCCATCATCTCCCAGTTCGGTTTTCCAAATTTTTGCCAAGTCTAGCTTATATACGGTGTTGATAGTGAGTTTATCATTTGGCATTGTGAAGTCAATACGCTTATTAATTGATGAGTACGAGGCCGACACATCTGCTACTCTCACTTCCTTGCCTGCTGTCATTTTGTAAATATTGAGCCTCAATTCTTCAGCACTGTACAGCAATTCTGCTTGGTCTTCTTTAAGCTGAATATATCCACGATTGAGATTATCTTCTTTGATGTAATAGTTCATTGCCCCAGGTTGCGGGTAGCTCACCATTACATTGTCGTTTGGAATTTTTGACCAAATGTCTTCCGTTTCAAATTCGACTGATTTAGGAACCCTTTTTATTTCGACACCATTCTTATACGCAACCGCAGTAACTTCTAATTTCAGCTTTGCCTTGGCGGGAAGTGCAGTACTTGGATTCAAAGTCAATTTTGTATTGTTGTTTGAGAACACATGCTTGTTCAAAACAGCTGTAATATCCTGTGTACCATTTGACAATTTCAAATCGATCATCTTAATTTCCACATCGTAAGTACCTGAAACATCGTCGACTATGGTCTTCTTATTAACCGGGAATTCAAAATTGATTTCTGGCTTAGCACGAAGACTAATATTTGTATTTTTGTCATCAGGACTAATACTCGTTATCAGCTGTAAATTGTCTAGCAGATTGGAATTTTGGCTCGTACTCTTTACGAAATTACATTTAGAACCCAATTCAACCTCAGCCTTTCTCGTTTGACCACATGCCTCAACAACGACAGTTCCTTTTATCCAAAGCGGGTTCGGGCCCTGCACTTGTAATAATGCGCCGGCTCCCACTGAAAATGGCTTTCCAATTATAAAACTTGCGGTTCCACGAACATATGCGTACAACTGCCCTGAGGCGTACCATCCATTAATACCAATTTGCTCATTGACAGTTGCTCCCCTCTTTTTACAACTACACATGGAATTACCGTAATTCACCATCATAAAATCAAATCCGGCACCTGCGGTCACATCATAACTACCTAAAGGTCCCAAAAAGTTACCGGATGCCTTAAATTCTAACCTTGCGCCGAATGCTATACCTTTTCCATTAGCGCCCATGCCAGCATCAACCTTTTTGTACGAACTACCAAACATTTCTCTTAAAGAAAGAGGAATATCAGGCATTTCAGGAATATTATGACCCATATTAAAGTAGGCACTTACTATCAATTCTCCAGCTGGTTGACCATTACCGCCTTCACTTACAATTCCCATTGATATCAACTCTTTGTTTCGATCTTTTGCATAGGTGGGCCTACCAACATTGATAAACCAGGTCTTTGGTGAGAAATAAATTTCGACATCACCGACTCTTTTGGTACTGCATCCACCGGAACATCCTCTGATGTACCCGCCTTCTAGATAGGCGTACATTCGTAGATTGGCCTGGAATGTACTTGATTGGACATCATACATCATAAATAAATTGGCGTGCATTCCGTCAGGAATGGAACCCGCATTTCCTTCCGTTAATTTTGTACTAGTTCCTGCCGCGGGGCTTTGTAAAAAGTGTGCAATTCCATCAAAGTAAACTTTGTTAATTCCTCCGCCTGCGTTGAAATTAATTTCAAAACTAGCTCTCGCATTAAATGAATTAGGATCAGCAGCAGCTATTCCGACACTGAGTCTAATTCCAAGCCCTATGGTATCAGTAGGCACGTAAACACAACCGGATAGTGTTTGCCCGGGCTTTAGTGTACTTACATTAACGGTTTGAAAGGAGAAACCTGCATTTGGATCGTTCCTTCGCATATGCCAATACACGCCACCGCCAGCGGCTGTCAAATCCATTCCACCTACAATACCATTGCCTTTAGGCAGCAATACCATCACATCGACGAGGAAATACTTATAGAAATTGCCTGGAGATTTTTCAACTCGGCCAAATATGCCAACAGCTTCTATACCAACTCCTTTGTCGAGCCCACCAACTTTCAGTTTTACCATACCCTGAAAACCTCTTCCATATTTATTAATAGCTGGTGGATTATTAACATCCACAACAGGTTGTGGCCTAAAAAATATGATTTTACCAGCTATTGAGAACCCTTTGGTTTCAGCATTTAAGAATAATTCATTGATCTGAAGTCTGTCATATTCCCACACTTGATCACCTTCGGAATTAATTGAAGTAGCTCCAAAAATATCAAAATCTCCACCAGCAGAGATGTCAAATCCTTTTGCACCATCTGATGCTAAACCAAGACCGACCGCAAAATGAAGTTTAGTCTTTGTAATATTATTTTCTTCTACTTTTGCCAGTTGTATTTTATCGAGATAAAAAGAAAAACCACTGATATGTGCCCCTGATCTCGGCACACTCCAATATCCCGCATTAATTACGTATGGTTTTTTTGTCGAAATGATTAGATTTTCAAACCTTAAACTATCAATTTTAGATTTTTCTTTCTGCTCATTTTCGGAGCTATTATTAATCCTAAGTAATCCGTGCAATTTTGCTTCAGCAATAAAATCATCGCCTTCTTTATATATTCTAACAGCGCTATTCTTCTTCAATATTGCTGTTGCCATCCAAAGATCAATTTTGGAAGTTGTTACCGGGCTAACAGCAAATTCATATTCTCCACCTGACATTATCTTGGCACTGTATTTCCAGTATTCATCTTTATCAAACAATGGAATATGTATTTGGCCCTTAAATGCAGCTCCTTTCGGTACATTTCGTTCAACCTTTAAGTCAAACTCGTCAACTGAAAAGCTCCATCCTGAAATCGTTCCGGTTTCCTTACTTAGCAAGTTCGTTACTCCCACTGTTCCTGTAACACCTCCGCCATCAATAATAAAGTCATGTGCGATTATCTTTTTGGGTTGCGAATTCCCCTTTTCTGTAAAAAGTTTTCCAGGCACTTCTATATCGAAGTTTCTGATATAGAATCCTCTCCATAAATTAATATCTCCCACTTTTATATCACCAGATTTCCAATAATCTGCCGGAAAAATAGCTGAAGAAGGATTTCGCAGGTCAGAAAAGTCTAGCGCCATACCTTGTAAATTAAACTTATATTCCGGATGACCGGTGAGGACAAAAGGTGTGAAAGTTACATTCTCAACCAAGAAGTCATGAAACCCTTTGATATTTGCCGAAATGTCCGCTTCAACATAGACAGATTCCAAAGGGTTTTCCTGCCCAGTTGATGGATCAATTGGTGTAAGGTATTTCCTGCAAAACTGAACTTTCGAGTCGATTTGAAGTCCTTCAAAACCATTTTCACAACTAAAAGTTACATAAGTTCCAGAAGTAGGCTGATTTGAACTGCCGGCAACTGAACCTTTCAATATGAATCTGGCAACATTATTAATTGCAAAAGAAAAATCTGTTGCTAATCCTAAATATACTTTTCCAGCTAAACCACCTGGATGAAAGCTTATATTTTCGGCTTTGAACGCCATTTTTTTTCCTTTGCCCGTTTCGACAACAGCATAAAAGTTCACCTTAGATGTCGCATTATTGGCATCGAATTCGAATTGATCGAAGTAGATATTTTGATGCTTTGCACCATCAATATTTTGTGAAAATATCAGTGGTTGACCGTAAGCATCTCTCTTACTTCCTGTAACAAAAGCATCAATTAATCGCTTGTTGCATATTTCTTCAAGCAAAAATGCTCGGTCTACTCCCGCTACTTTAGACCAACCTTGCTCATATTCAAATTGAATATTTTTAGCGCTTGCTTCATTTAATTTTTCTTGTGAATTAAATTGATCATTGAGAATCAACTTTGCTGTCTCATTTGATCCCGCTATTTTCGATAAAGTATTGCCATTTACAACCGCAAGTCTTGTTCCATCATCAATGTCAGAAACTGCAGTTGTTCTCTTGGTTTTTTCTTTGTACATGTAATCGATGTACTCCAAAACATTTTTATTTAGCCATTGCTCCAGCGTAAGAGTTCCACTTCTAAGTTCATTTATTTTACTTTCCGGCAATTGCCTCAACCGTAAGCCATATTCTTTTACTAAAGTCGGAAATAGATTATTGCTGAGCATTTCTCCTGAAATATCTCTCTTTATTTCAAGTGCGACCCTATTTAGATCACAATCATAGAGATCAATATGTTTATTTTCAAGTTCAACATGGGTGCTATTTCGAGCCATATTAATTCCGAATTTCAAAGGAGCCTCTTTGAAATATTTGTACATTCCCTTTTCAATCCATGCATTTTGATCGCCAAACACAAGCTCCGAATCGTAGCCAAGCGTGTTCTTAAAAGTAATCATGTCATTCTTATAACTTTCGCATAAAGTGTTTTTTGCATCAAAAGCACTTACTAATATTTGGTTTTCATTATTAATTTCATTTCGGAGTTTACCTTGAAAATCTAAAATAGTAGCGAAGTACTTTTGACCTGCGTCAGTTTCGCTCGCAATTAGCCACCAATACGGTGGACAGGCATCTGGTTTACAAGGCGACCCAGGCTTCGAAGGATCACTATTTCCATCCCTGTCGCAGCCGCAATCATTGTACTTCGTTCCATCTTTGAATTTTCCATTTTTGTCGAATCCATTAGGGTCGTATTGTGACGTATATGGGCCATTTGGCACATATCCTTCATACGGCGGTGCTTTTACATATTTACCACTTTTGTCAAAACCATTATTGTCCCATTTTTCACCAGTATACTTATTTTCACCATTCTTGTCAAAACCCAGCGGCTGACAAAAATCGTCTGTAGTTTGCAATTGCGCCGCATTAATCTTCGCTACCAAAGCTGCAACACTCTCACCTTCAGGAAGTCCAAACACTTTTCCACTAGTTACTGTTTTTTTTGAACCAATAGGCGATGTTTTAACAACAATATTATCAAAATTTACTTTCAGTTTACTTAAGCCTTCGAATGGAAGTGACAAATATCCATCTCCACTATAGGTATTTGTAGATTGCGTACTTATATACCTGATTTCAAACGGAAAATTGTTAATATACCATATATCACCTGCTGCTCCTGTTGAGTATGCTGAATATCCCGCAAAACTTGGGAGTGCTGGATCTGCACCACAAATAAGATCTTGTAAGTTGGTGGACACAGTTGAAGGTGCTTTGACTTCAATTTTATCATCGCATTCATCTGGTATTCCATCTTTGTCAACATCGGTTATTCCAGCTTCATCGGCGCTTGCTTGCTTTGTATTAAAATAGGTGGTAAAGGTTTTCAATGCACAGCCTGTCAATGTTCCATTTTTTTCGCGCTTAAAAGATTCTATCTGAATTTCATAAGTACTACATGGGTTCAGTCCTATAAGACTGATTTTGTGTGCTGCCTCCACGTCCCGATGCTGCCATTCAATCTTATTATTCGTAGCAGATGAGATAGTCGGCCCTGTCAATGTTGCACATTCAACAATGTAGCCACTATCTGCATTTTTAAAAAACGGAGTCACATCTCTATAATGAATCCTAAATCCATTTGAATTCTTCGTAGTATCATAAGCGATATCAAATGCAAAATTGCCAGCATCACCGCAAAGAGGTCCTTGCAAAGTCATTGCTGAAAAGATCGAATCGCATTGTGTTTCTGGTAAAGTCGTTCGTACAGTCAACTCGATTTCGGCGCAAGCCTCAGTAAAAGTGGAATACAATCCGTCAAACACTTCTCTGATCTTCAAAGTATAATTTGTATATGGCTGCAATCCGCGAATTATATTGTTTACATCGGCATCAATTACAAAAGTTAGCTGTGGATTACCGTAAGTCACTACAAATCTCCTACCTGCTGGGCTCAATGGAGTTGTATTGGCACCAGTCCACGTTAGCTCGATCTCATCTGAAGAGGGTGCAGCATTGAAAACAGTTGGTGTATTTGCGCACTGGTCGGGAACTTTAAAATCAGTTTTTCCAAGAACTGAAGCAACTTCACCTAGCAACCAAACATTACAATCCTGTGATTGATTTTGGCAACAATCAGATTGAACAACGATTTTGTAATTAGTATTTGGAGTTAGACCATAAAAAATATAATTTCCACGGAGACCAGCAGCAGTTAAAAGAATCGTTGTATCTTTTTCTACTAAACTTCCATTGTATAAAAATATGCGGTATCGCTTAGCGGTAGCGTCCGGGTTATGTTCCCAACTGATCTGAATAGAATTAGAAGCGTAATAATCAACCGAAAGATGTGCCGGAGGGGTGCAAATTGCGGGCAAAGTCCTGGCTGTGGTATTAACAGTCTTTGTTTGCTCCAATTGGGCGCAATTTGTATTAACAACACAGCATGACATTTTTACTTCAACGTTATATACAGTATCCCCAGTCAAACCTTCAAAATCAATAATACTATTGCTAGCACCACCAGCAGGAATAAATCTCGATTCAGTTTTCACCAGTCCTTGGTTGGAAACCTTTACTTCCAATTTTCTTTGGCTTGAAGAAGGATAGTTATCAATGCTAACTGACAATTTACTAGGTGTTATGTTTAATACACTAACATATTTTGGGCTACCACAAGGATCAATAGTGATTACATTCTTAGTTATCGATGTCCCTTTAGTAGCACAAGTAATAAAATTCTGATTATCACCACATCTACACCCTGGAGTTATACGCACTTCGTACTTTGTATTTGCTAATAAATTTGTGAATTGATAAGAATAAGTACTTACAAGCCATATCGATGAAACGACAACATTGTCTTTAAAAAGTTCAACAAGAATTTTGTCATTTTGATTATACAGGTCAAAATTCCAAGACACTTCAATACTATTTTCCGTTACGATAGGATCACTGACCCAGTTAAAACTACCACAGCACTTTGTTTTTACAGGAACAGAGATCCAATTTCCAAAACTAAAGGTATTGTCTAAATTCAAACACTTAGGCCTTACTTCGCATAAATAATTTGTACAAGAATTCAAATTATCATATAGTATGCCCGTGACATCTCTGTTAATATCAACATTTTGAGCATCCAATATCCAGCCGTTGGTAACATCTCGCAGTACTGTCTCAAAAGCCATCCCGGAAATTAAGTTCAATTTATCATTGTCAGGTTCGATAACAATACGCTGGTAATCATTACCAATGGCAAAAAGCGCAGTACTAATTGAACAGTTGGGCGTAGTTACAGATTGAGTTAGGGATTCACTTGCGACCCAATAATTATTATAGTTTGGAGAAGATGAAAAATCACAGTAGACCGTAACACTAATATCATAGATCGTTTCACGATCGCAGTTTGTAAAAACATAAGACAATGTCTGATCACCACTAAGAGGCGAATAAGCAATAGTTAAATATTGCTCCAGGGTCGTCTGATTCACCAATATAATTTCGTAATACGACTTCGAGGCCAGCCCTTTATGTGGCCATTGAATGGTTATCGAACTACTTGTTACGTCAGTGAAGTTAAGCCATTCCAATTTGCCACAATTTGGGATGGCTGAATTTAAGTTTTTCTTTGGTTTTGAATAAAATGGGTCTGATTTTGGTAATGTCAAGGCCATTACAGACTTTTTGAGTCCAAAATCACCGGCAGCAATTTCGTTTTGTGCACGCGATGAAAAAGACAAAACCACCGCAAAAAACGATAATGTAAATATGAGAAATGACTTATACATATAAGAAAAGAAAGCTCTTGCTATCATGATATATTCAATTTAAGAATTTTATTGCTTAATTTATTTTTACAAATTTTTTGACGAATTGATCTCGAGAATCATAGTTAAGTCTTATCAAGTAAACACCGCTTGGCAGATTACTGATATCAAAAGTCATTTTTTGAACCCCTTTCATAATCTGCTCTTTCCATTGGCGAATTACTTTTCCATTGATATCTGTAATTGATATAATTCCATCTCGAATTTTATCAGAACTTACATTCCAATTTATAATGTGTGTTGTTGGATTTGGATAAAGTTCACCTGCTATAGTTTTAGTTTCTTGTACAGTGGGGTTATGCTGAACGCGATTATTTTGCGAACAATCAAAAGTACAGGTACCTAACCAATTCAAAACAAATCCTGTATTCGACATAAAATTGTTAATTGCAAGATAGTATGGTTCACCTTCTGCGTCTACTTGAAGCTCGTTGACAAATCCATCATTTCTATCACAATTTGTTTCAGGATCTTCATATGTATCTTCTGAGGTGGCATTCATACCCGTTTTTTCATTTACACAATAATTCATGTTTTTCCCTCTTACTGCTGGCCCCGCACATGAATAA
>JBMOJB010000125.1:0-11350 GCA_049316985.1 Saprospiraceae bacterium
TACGAATTACGAATTACGAATTACGAATTACGAATTACGAACTTGACTACCTTCGATAGATTACCAAGTTACTTACATTTTATCGCTCTATCTGATTTTTCGTAGGTAATTATAGAACCTACAAACCTTCAAACTAACAAACCAACAAACCAACAAACCTTCAAACCTTCAAACCTTCAAACCTTCAAACCCATAAACGCGAAGCATCAAACCAACAAACAAAAAAATTTTCAATTTTCAATTTTCAACTTTCAATTATAAATGCGGATTCTCCTGACTACGCTCAATGCGAAGTACATTCATACCAATCTTGCCATCCGACTACTATATAGCCTTAATTATGAAAAACACAAAGGGCTGGAGTGGAAGGAGTTTACTATCAAAGAAAATAGAGGTGAAGTTGCTTTGTATTGTTCGAAATATAATGTTGTAGCATTTAGTTGCTATATCTGGAATATCACCCAGACGCTGCAACTTTGTAGTTTGATTAAAGAAATTAGTCCGGATTGTACAATAGTTTTAGGAGGTCCCGAAGTAAGTTTCGACTGGCAAGACGTTATCGTCCACCATACTGTTGATTATATTATTACCGGTGAGGGAGAGACCTCATTTACTGAATTTCTGAATACTTTTCCTGCAGTACATCGGGTACCGGGCTTGGTTTATAAAAAGGGGGTCGATGTCTTAGCTAATCCTGAAGCTTCAACTTTCGATTTGAATGAATACGCGGAAATAATGCCGTATGGTTATGAGCCGCCTGAAGATCTGTTCAATAAAGTACTATATCTTGAAACATCGCGAGGTTGTCCGTACAAATGCGAATTCTGTCTGGCCAGTTTGGACAATAAGGTGCGTTATATACCAAATGCCTCCTTGAAATCTACATTATTGTATCTGATGAAGCACGGTAAGACAATAAAATTTCTTGACCGAACCTTTAATATGAAGAGAGACTTCACCTTGGATATTTTTCAATTTATTTTGGATCATTACCGCCCGGAAAATGTCTTTCAATTCGAAATAACTGCTGATATTTTACACCCGGATATAATAAAGTTTATTAATGAAAAAGTACCTAAGAATTTGTTCCGATTCGAAATCGGAATTCAGACAGTAAATCAAGCTGCCAATCTGGAAGTAAGTAGGAAGCAAAATTTTGAAAAGACCAAAAGTATAATTCGGCAAGTGGAGGATAAGGTAGAGTTGCACCTGGACCTGATTGTGGGAATGGCTTTGGACTACTATGAAGATATTAAGTACAGCTTCGAACAAGTATTTATCCTACATGCTCCTGAACTGCAATTGGGTTTTTTGAAGTTTCTGAAAGGGACTCCGGTAAGGCACAAAGCAGAGCAACATGGATTCGTATACGACCCGAATCCACCTTACCAGATCATCGAAAGTAAATACCTTACTCGCGACCAGCTTCACCGGATAGAATTGCTCGAACATGCCCTTGAAATTTACTGGAATAAACCACGGGCCATCAATTCACTGAAGTATGTTGCCGCGCAATACTCGAGTTTTGATTTTTTGATGGGACTCGGCATTAGATTCGATGAATATCATGGTCGCATCCACTATAATGTAAAGGATATTTTCAATAATCTTTTTGATTTTGCTGCATCTAACTATCCGAATGACCTGATTTTGAAGCAATTAATTGCAATTGATTATTGTGCCTATGAAAAAGTAAAACCACCAACTAAATTTATTGAAGAAATACAACGGCAGGAAAAATACAAGCTTTTGGATGAAAACAAACTCAATCACAATCTATTTCGCTACGTAGCATTTGATTTGAGTTTTGATTTTGAAGAGTTTCAGAAATCCAAACAAGTTATTCCAAAGGAGCAAATTATAGTCTGGCAGTTTGATGGAATAAAAGCCTCTCAAAGATTTCTATTTGCCAAAGAAATAGAGGCCGCCATATAAAAAAGGCGCTTTACTGTATTGTCACCCTAAATAAGTTTTTATCGCTTTATTCAATTCAGTTTGAAAGTTTGTAAGTTCTCAACTCCCACTAATACAACTTAGAACCCAAAAAAAACTGCCTTGACACATATTTGTGCAAGGCAGTTTTTATCATTCATATTCACAATTTTCAAATTGTGTACTACCGAAGGCAGTCAAATTCGTAATCTGCCGAAGGCTGACAGGTTCGTAATTCGTAATTCGTAATTACATTTAGAATCTTACATTTAGACTCGCATTCAGCATCAATCCCAATTGACTGAATTGAGATCCGTCGTAGGTAGTGGTAGCGTATCTTCCGTTGAAAGTAATTAGGTTATATTGTGCAAAATAGGGGTCAGCCGAATTGTTTAAATTTTTCTGATCAAATCGAGTGCGCTTTTTGGTTTTCAAATCAATAAATTCCCATTTAGGTTTTACATTAAAAAGGTTATTGGCATTGACTGATAGCGTAGCTTTTTTGGTTATTTGGTAGCTGATTCCCAGATCAGTAACCAATGCCGGTAAAAATTCAGTATCAGTATCATCGTTTAGTCCATTCTGATGGAAACGTGTCGGGCCAAAAAGGGTATTGTTCAAATTAAAATTGAATTTGCCCACCGTATAATCCAAGCCCAGAATACCTTTGAATTTTGGACGAGAAGACAATAGTAAAGCTTCCTGGATTTTATCAAAGACTGATTTTCCAGCATTCGCAATCAAAACAGGATTGTTGATTCCATCTTTGGTCCCATCTTTGTCTGCGCTTGAATTGGTATCCAACTCGTTCTGAATCTGGTAGTTTCCAGCTAAATTAATGTTCATTCTGCCCGGACCAACTGTTAAGCCGCGGTAATTGGCTACGAGGTCTATCCCTGAAGTTTTAGTGCTCAAAGCATTGGTAAATAAAGATACCGCTACGATACCATTGTCTTTTAATACCTTATCGAGAGCTGTATTTCCTGCGTCAGTACCTTCGATTTCTGAGCCAAGCACAATTCTGTCTTTTAGGTGTATATTATAGTAATCTAATGTGATACTCAATTGCTTGGTTGGATTGAAGCCGACACCCACCGTAATATTTTTAGAAGTTTCTGCTTTCAATTGTTCTACGCCCAAAAGCTTAGCCTGCGCTGAGCGATTGTTTACGATTCCTTTGGTCTGTATGCCTTGACCGGGAACAAAAGAGGCCTGTGCTATTTGTTGGTTAATTTGATGTAAAGTAGGTGCACGGAAGCCGGTTGAGTACGATCCGCGAAGGGTGAATTTGTCATCCAGCATTTTGTAACGGCTACTTAGTTTATAAACGTTAGCATTGCCAAAATCGCTGTACTTTTCTGTTCTGAAAGTACCATTGATTAAAAAGTCTTTCGTAACATCATAGGCTAGATCCGCATAGGCACCGATGTTGAAACGGGTGAAGTCGCCACCATTATTGGGAGTGATGCCGGGGAAAGAATCCGCACCGGTCCCAACATAAGAGGCGGTATCTTTTGACGCTGCAATAGTGTATTTCTCCGCCCTGAACTCTGTACCAAAAGCAAAACTGAAATGCTCGCTGATTGGCCTGGAAATGTCAATATTGGCAACGTTATGGCTGAATGAATACCCGCCGGGCTTAAAGAGGATCGGGCTGTTGACGCCCAATGAGCGATTACGGGAATTGGCAACCGTATAAAATTGGTTGTTGCCGCCGGTGGTAAAACTCACATCAGATTTCCACATGCCCAGATTCGATTTGAATCCGACTGTAGCATGATAGTCATTTAAATCTCCTTCAAAAGTAGGCACATATCCTTTATAAGTACTAGGGTCTCCGTTATTGGCATACAATTGCCATCCTTCACTATCTGAAATGGAGCGCCAGTAGGGAGTGCGGTAGTTGGCAAATGAATTTACTTTTTTATAAACGTAAGCTGCATTGAAATACATTTCTGTGTTATCACTTAGATTGTATCCGCCATAGATGCAGAACTTGCCTGCTGTTGTCTCCGGCGATCCATTAACATTTCCTGCATCCGGTTTTTCCGCCAGGAATTTTTTTACGTCTGCTATTGAAGCGTCGAAACCTAAGTCTACATCTGCTTCAGCAGCACTA
Organism: Saprospiraceae bacterium; assembly: GCA_049316985.1. Classification (GTDB taxonomy): domain Bacteria; phylum Bacteroidota; class Bacteroidia; order Chitinophagales; family Saprospiraceae; genus CANHEE01. The sequence goes on from JBMOJB010000125.1 coordinate 4,052, forward strand.
CTTATCGTGCCCGGGCGATTAGCCAAACCGGCTTGCGAAAGTGAAACCGTATAGTTGATGAATCCTTTATCTCCAATATTAGATCCGTTGTTGATTGAGACACCAAACGTGCGTCCATCCCATGCTTTTACTTTATCCAGGTATTTTCCACCAACTTTAAAATCGGATGCTGAGCTATTATTTGAAATCCCTGTATTAAATGTAATTGATCCGTAATCGTATTTATCTTTAAGTATAATATTCATTACGCCTGCAATTGCATCTGAACCATATTGTGCAGATGCCCCATCTCTGAGTATTTCTACTCTTTTTATGGCATCAGTAGGAATAGCAGAAATATCGGCACCGGTTTCGCCTCTTCCCGGGGCAGTTTGTATGTACACCAACGAAGAAAGATTCTTTCTTTTTCCATTAATCAGAATTAAAGTCCGGCTTGGACCCATATTTCGAATTTCATAGGGATCGAGCAACGATGTTGCATCATTCACAGGAGTCTGTACTGAATTGAATGATGGCACTCTGTACTGAAGGGCTTTATCAAATGTATTTTGACCAGTCGATCTCAAATCGGATGAATTCAATATGTCAATTGGCAATGGTGCATCGGTGACTGTGCGAAGCGTATTTCTGCTTCCGACCGATACCACAACACTTTCGAGCATGTTGGCATCAGTACTCATTGTGATATTTAAGATGCCCGTGTTTGGGATTTCTAGTTCCTGGCTGATATAGCCTGTATAGGAAACCACCAGAATCCTGGCATTTTCACTCGCTTGGAAACTAAAATTTCCATCGGCGTCTGTTGCAGCGCCATTTGAAGTGCCTTTTACAACAACATTAGCACCCACAAGCGCTTGTCCATCAGCCTTGTCACGGACATCGCCGGATATTCGCTTTTGTGCAAGGGCTATGTTGATTGTACACCATAGTGCAATAAAATAGAGGATAATCTTTTTCATTTTGTTAATACGTTTTGGTTAGATAATCGCAAGTAGATAATAAGTATTTCAATTAAATACATATTAAATAAGTGGGCATAATGAATGATTTGCCGACATTAATCCTAGGATTTGGAGCAATTATACAATATTATTTTGATGTTTTAATTATTGTATAGTTTTATTTTGAAATGTTATCGATGAGCATGGCGATTTATGTGCTGAGCCAGCCTTTGCGGGATTTCGAAATTAGCTTTTTTAGCTTGGGTTTTATTCGGAATTGTGAAAAAAGTAATTGTAGGATAAGCGCAATTTGTGCAGATTTTTGCCGGAAGAATGTGATACAGGAGCTAATGCAAAGCAGGGCAAAAAGACGTATTAGAAGTGAAAAAGTAGGTTGTTTTGGAGTAAAATGTGCTGAGCAAAGTAGAAATTAGTAATATTTATACTATAAAATTGGCGTAATTTTAAAATAAAATTTCGAGAAGTATAAATTTATTATAAATATATTTGTTGATTTTTATGCAGAAGAAGTACTATTTTAGCTTGGAATCAGCACATTTAATATTTTTAGATTAGAGGTTGTAAAAGTTAAAATATAGATTATTTGCATATTTTAGGCAAATAATTTGAAAAAATTAAGCCAATTGCAGTTGTTTTTACAGATTTTCTAGGATTTTAGGCTTAAAATATTTTTAAAAAAAAACTAAAAAATCTCTCTTTAAATAAAATATATTTTTACCTTTGTGTTGGTATCGTATTTTTTAGCCTAATGATGCCTATGTATTTTTTGAAAACAAGAATGTATCTTGACTAAAATTTATTAACCAATAATTCGAGCAAATGAATATCCAGCAGAAAACCGGGATGCTTTTTAAGCATGCTTGTTCTTCATTATCAGATACTTAAAGTATGCTGTTCTTCATAACTTGATCTTTTGAAACCTATTATTTTATACAACTGATTAGGTTGTTTTATCAATATTCGCTTTTAGCTAAACTGCAGTTTGGAAAATTTTTAACTTTTCGAAGCGGCTTGTTTTTTTTAATGATAGAAAGAAATTTAAAATCTATTAACCCAAATCGTTCATCAAATATTCTGTAATTTCGTATGAAAATTTATTTACTTACCATTTTAACAAGCCTACAATTTCTCGTGGCTTCCGCGAATGAGAATCCTACCCCTCAAGGTCAAGGTAATTCTTCGCCTAAAAACGAACAAAAGCGCAAAGCTGCTTCAAAGGGTAATCCGGTGAACAACGGCTTGCAACCTATTCTAGATCAGTACGGGCAGGATATTCACCCGCTTACACTGGACAAAAAAATGAATAGGGTGGAAGTGGCTAATATAAATGCCAACGAAATCTACGAATATTCATTTGACGGTTTTAACTCTATTGCGGGTATTGTCGATGGTAAATACATCCATCTACCCAAAAATAGTGCCAACCTGAATTCTGTGATGGTACGGAAAGTAGGGTCCACTGTAGGAACTTCAGCGATGTTCATGGCTGGTTGTAGTGGTTCATACTTCATGAATGCTACTACATCGCAGGTCTGTGATTACTTGAATGTTAATAACCCGACTAAGATGGACTTTAATGGTGCCATCTTATTTGGTATACCTAACCAAACCTATACTTTTAAGTTGAGGTTGCTTACCACCGTTATACAGACAGTTACGGCTACAACAGATGGTTCAGGTAGTGCTGCTTTCTTATTTACCAATATAGATCCTGATGCCGGTAATCAAAATTATCAGTTAGAAGTAGATATTCCGGCTGGTCCAAATGCCTGTAATCTATTCCCGGCGGCATCAAATTTGATTAACTGCCGTGCTAAGATTGAAATTACTGCACCGTTTGGAGGACCTTATTGCCATCTGGATGCAATTAACTTTACAAGCAGCAGAACGGAAACTCCAACACTTTTTGATGCTGTAAGTTCTGCTACAGGTATGAGTGGTGTTACATTTGATACAGGTACCGGAATTTTCAGCGCTACGGCAGTTAATGCAACTGGTGCGGGTATTACTTCAAATTTATCTTTTACTGCAAGGTATACGGATGGAACTGAATCATGTCCTACTACAGTAACTGCACCGGCTTTGATAAATAGTATTCCTAATATTAGTGCACAGCCGGTAGATATTACTGTGTGCGAAGATTCACCTGCTTCATTTAGCATTACTGCAAGTGGAGGATCTATTAATTATCAATGGAAAGAAGGAGTTACCAACGTTGGTTTGAATCAAAATAATTATACGACCCCCAATCGTTTAGATATTCACAATGGTTTCGGTTATTCTGTTGTATTATCCAACGGGTGTACAGTACCAACACACCCAACCAATCCACAGGTAACTTCCAGTACAGCTATTTTGACTGTCAATCCAAGGATTGTTTCTGTTGATGCAGGCGCTGACGTTACTGTCTGTTATAATCCAATTCCAAATGTTGCTATTGGAGCAGCAGTGTTGCGTTCAAATGGTAGCTCATATAACTTTGGAACATGGACAACATCGGGAGATGGTACTTTTGGTTTGAATACAGACATCAATACTACCTATACTCCAGGTGTAAATGATCGGAATTCCACCGTTACTTTGACGTGGACAACCGGTGATCCGGATGGTGCAGGTCCATGCGGTATCTTGTCTGATACAAAAGATATCTTATTCAAGGATGTGCCAGTCGCTACAGATCCTGCCGATGAAACTATTTGTAGTGGAGTTGTTCCACTAACAACTATTTCTTCAACAGGAAATGGTACATTATTGAAATATTCTGGTGTTGCTTTGCCGGCAACAGTCATCGGAATTCAAACCCAAACAGGTTTGGCTTCGGGTTCTGCAGTAAACGCGGCAACAGCATTGGTTAATTCCTCAACAACTGTACCCTCAGTTGTTACCTATACGGTACAACCATATAATGTTGGTCCAAATGGTATTGATGATGGCGCAACAGGTGATGATTGCCTGGGAGTTTCTTTTACAGTTAATGTAACGGTACAACCCAGTTTCATTGTAGGCGTTTTAACTCAAAACCCGGGAGCCGCTTGTCCGAATTCTTCAGCAACCTTTGAAATCGACGGTCTTCCTTCAGGGGTGACCGCTACGGATGGTTATGAAGTTTCTTATTCAATCAACGGTATTCCTGAAACTCCTGTTAATATGTCTGTTGTTAGTGCTACTACCAGTAGTTTCCAGACAAGAACAGTTTTGAACGCTGACGATAATTTAAATATCACAGTAACCAAAATTAAAAATTTAACAACTGGATGTGAAACTGTGGTTTCTCTTTCAAATACTTTAGATGTTAATACTATAGATCCGGGAACTATTACCAATAATAGTCTTCCGGCTTTGGCTTGTGATGCTTATGACCCAGCTGCTGGTGCACTGGCTGTCAATAATGTTGTGACAGAGCCAGGCACATCAAGTGTTACGTACTTGTGGCAATACAGAAATGCTACTACACCAAATCCAAGTTACCCTGATTACGATCAGGCGAATGCAGCTGGTGTAACTGGAGAATCAATCAGTGTAGACCTAAACACAACCAATGAAAAAGGTGTGAATGAGTTTAGAATGAGAGTGAGAGCAGTTAAGGGTGGGCAAACTTGTGATAATTATACTGCGCCGGTTTCAATAACCATCAATGAACAAGTATCGCAACCAGTGATTACAAGATCTAAGTTGGTAGTGTGTAAAGATGAGACAGTGAATCTTTCAATCCCGGCATTAAGCGGAGGACAAGGTGTCGCACCGATTATAAGCTGGGATGCAACGGATGATATTTTCGGATTCCCTAATGATGCAAACTGGTCGAATGCTGCTGGTAATGTAATCAGCTTTACGACACCAATGTTGACAGAGGATATGCATTACAGAGTGAAAATTACGAATACAGCTGGTTTAGGTTGTTTTGACATAAATACATGGGATGAAGTTTTATTGCCATTTACCAATGTAGATTATGCGGTACAAGTCAATAACATTACTGAGCAAACAATTGTAACCACTACACCTTCTTGTAGTGATACGCAAATTGATATCTCCCCGGGTTCTGCTACAGGAGATGGTGATGTTACACAACAATGGTATGTAAAACAAGATGCAGGCGCATTTTCTGCTGTCCCGGGACCAATTGGAACTGCGACAGATTATTCTGATCCGGCTGGTTTTCATAATAATACTAATAACCCCGTTACTTTGACATTCCATAGAGTGTCTACCTCGACTACAAGTACTCCTCTTTTCCTTGCTGCGAGTGTTTGTGATGTGACTACTAATGATGATGTTGTTGTGGTTATGCCTATTCCAACATCTACCAACACAACTCCTGCTGATATTACGATATGTAGCGGAGCAGTTCCATCTACCGCTTTTGCTTCAACTGCGGTAGGAACCTTGTTTAAAACTACAGCTGCAGTTACACCTCTACCCAATACAATTACAGGAATAACGCTTCAGACAGGTGTTGCTTCAGGTACTATTAATAGTGGAGTTGCTTTAAGCAATAGTTCTAATATTCCTAAAACTGTAACATACACAGTTACTCCTTACAATGTGGGTCCCGATGGCGTTGATGATGACGCGAGTGGTGATGATTGTTTAGGGACACCATACACAGTCGTCGTAGTAGTTTCACCTAATATTTCGTTTACAACAGTAGTTCAAAGTCCTTCGGCAGCTTGTACTGGAACTCCGGGTACATTTATGGTAAATGACTTGCCTTCAGGTTTGACAGCAGCTAATGGTTATCAGGTAACTTATACAATAAATGGAGGAGCGCCACAAATAGTTAATTTGACAGCTGTTAACCCAACACTAAGTACTTTCCAATCAATCAATTTGCAAAACGTTGATGATGGAACTAATTTGGAAATAACCAGTATTAAGGATTTAGCTACTAACTGTATCGTTAATTTCACAGGTAAAACAGCGCTAATCGATGTAAACCAGATTACACCGGGTACCATCAATAATGTATCATTGGCGACTTTAGCTTGTGATGCGTATGATCCAGCGGCAGGTGCCCTTGTTGGTGTTGGTTCAGTAACTGAGCCAAGTGGAGTAACAAGTTATTTGTGGGAGCATAGTACAGTTTCTGCAATTGCAGGCTTTGCACCGGCAAATGCTGACGGAGGAAGTGGTAATACTACAAGTGTAAACTTAAATACGATAAACACTCAAGGTCAAAACTGGTACAGACTACGCGTCAGCAATCTGAAAGATGGAGTTACGTGTACAGCTTACACGCCTACTGTTGACATTTCGATTAATGCACAGGTTGCTCAACCGATTGTTACGCATGATAAAGTAGTTTGTGAAGGAATAACTGCCAATTTATCAATTCCTGCATTGAATCCTGCACAAGGAGTTGGAGCAACAATCAGTTGGGATGCTGCTGATGATGATGGTTTTGGCGTTCCAAACGACGCGACATGGGCAAACACAAGAGGCAATTTTACAGCTATAACTTCTGATGCGTTAACAAATGACAAACATTTCAGAGTTAAAATCACCAACACACCGGGATTAGGCTGTAATGACATCAATACTTGGAACGACGCCAACTTATTATTGCCAACTAATGTTGATTACTTGGTAGTAGTTAATAACATCACAGAACAAACGATTTCTACTACATCTCCGGTATGTAGCGATGATTTCATCGATATCTCTCCAGGACAAGCATTTGGAGATGGAACCATAACTCAACAATGGTTTGTTAAGCAAGGAGCTGGAGCATATGCACCAGCAGTACCTGCTTTACCAAATTTAGGAACCGACGTAGATTATTTTGATGCTGATGGTATCAATAATGTAACAAATGCTCCAATAACTTATACTTTCAAAAGAACTTCTACTTCATCAATGACAGTTGGTGGCACCCCAAGTATGTGTCAGATTACTTCAAATGAAGAAGTTGTGGTAGTTAATCCTGAACCAGTTACCGCAGATATTACTATCAATACCGTATGCAGCGACGTAGCTATCGGACAGAATTTACCGGCTTCTACTTCAGGAGCAACAACTACAACTTACAATGTTACAGCGGTCAATGTTAATGGATTAACACCTGCTCCGGGTAACCTGAACGTTTTGACTGCTTTCGGAGTACTTAATACTGCTATTGCTGCAGATGTATATACGAATTTAACAAGTGCTATAGTAAATGTAGTTTATACCGTTGAACCGGTAAGTAGCGATTTGTGTATCGGTACTCCGTTTACCGTAACAGTTCCTATTTCGCCTGAACCGGTTGGTTCTGCAGGAACGACCTCTACATGTAGTGATGTAGCAATCGATTACAATCTTCAAGGACAAATTACAAATGGACTTACAGGGGTTAAAT
>JBMOJB010000126.1:0-11222 GCA_049316985.1 Saprospiraceae bacterium
CCTAGCGAGGAGGTTTTTTTTGTGGGGAAGACTTGACGCAAGCTGGAAACAAAACAATTAATTCATTAAATTAAGTCAAATTGCAATGAAAAATCTAATATATATAGTGTTCTTGGCATTTTTTATACTGCCGAGTTCGAAGATCGCTGCCGTTGTTCATGGCAATGATAGCAGCGATCCTGTTCCCTACGAATTCAAGAAGCACGATGTACGATTTGGTAAATCGAATAAACCCAGATGGATGCCCAGTACTGGGCCTATATGGGATAGTACGAGCATTCACCCATTGCGAGACCTAAGTATGTTATTAGGCGGCGCATGCGATGACCTGGAAAAAAGGCATAGTGATGGTGTTCCGTTGGATAATGTCTTATTGCATGATGCTGTTTGTGATTTGAAGGATCAAATACCGACTCCATACAAGGATCAATTTAAAGTGTTCGACGTTGGATTCTACACTTTGGCACAGCAGCCCTATATTGACCAGCCGGATATTCGGGAGTCTTTATGGAAAAAGCAGGTGGATTTACTCGCTGTGAAGTACTCCTCGCATCCCTACAACTTGCTAATTGCTAAACAATTCAAAACTAATGGCAAGTATGCGGACTTCCGGATTGGTCTTAAATTACCACGTGCAACTTCGGGATTCTTTGAAAAAATGAACAATGTTGTAGAAGAGTCAATGAAGACGCTGATTCTTAAGGCAATAGAAGAAGAATATGGCCAATCCGGTAACGTGATGGCCGCAGAGACAAAAGGTGTCGAAAAGTTGAAAGAGTTATTGGGGAAGATCGTGGAGTTGGGAACGATTTCGGAGGAGGCTTTAAAAAGTGTGGGTTTTGAAGAAGCTGAATCTTTGACAGGAAAAGTTCATATCACTTATAACCCTGCTTCAAAATTACTTCAGGGAAATATGTACGACTATTCAGGACTGAAAGATGTTGACAACAACAACACATTAATGCGTGAGACCATAACAGATCAGATAATTACACCTAACGGATACACTAACGTTACACTGATTACATCAAACGATGTTGTAGATTCTGGGGATTTTAACAATGCTTTAAATTTATTTCGCACCATATCTACAAGTAAATGCTTCATTACATGGATTCACTATTTTGAAAAAAATGGAGTAAAGAAAATCTTTATAAAGCACCGGTCAACTTTGACGATGCAAGAAAATGAGGATTTTTTAAATGAACATGCCACATCGGCTAGAAAAAACTTGAAAAAGCAATACGGAGGCACTTTTCTGAATTCATATAGTAGATCAGCATGTGATCTTAACTTAGATTGGAGAGCCATCAATTGTATTTACGATAACTCAAGTTTTATGAGTTATGTAACTTCTTTGGCAAGCAGTCTCAATACTTCATATTCACAAGGTCTTTCCATTTTTTTAAGGTCAATGTTGTGCGGTATGGTTGATCAAGTACTTGATTATGCATTAATGATCTTTGATCTTATCGATGCGGGAATTAAGGTTGTCGAAACGGCTATTGCTAGCCAATGGTATAAAAGGGCTTTCAAGAACGTTGCTGTTTTCTTCGCATTAAGTGGAGTTAGCTCGGGACTCGCTTTTAGTTGGGCGAGTGCTGATGCATTGCAGTTCTTCAATGATAAAATAAATAAAATTATACAATTCATTGATAAAATCTCCCAAGTTAATTTTGATGAATTGTTTAAAGTAATGTTTAATAAAGCAGTTGCTATTATCGGAGAGTTTAAAGATTTTGGTGAATTTGGGACTATTACGCCAGCAATAGAGTCGACAATTAAAGCAGTAGGGAAGCAAACCGGCGAAATGCTGATCGAATCCATAGGTGCTATGTTAACCTTAGGCAGTAGCACAGTAATTAAGCAGAGCATGAAAGCAGTGGATTTCTTCAAGAATAAGGTTCAATCGATGTCATTTTTAGATAGTCTTGTTGATGCAGATAAATTCAAAAAATTTATAGACACAGCTTTTGGCCAGCCGTACAATAAAGCAAGGCAACTATACTGTAAATACATTTCGGGAAAATGTTTTGCGGCAGGGACGATGGTGTTAATGGCCAATACGGCAACACCGATCGAGCAAATTCAATTGGGAGATTTGGCTGTTGCCAATGTAAAAGTAAATAATGATTATCAGGCATTCAATGATAATGGAAAAACCTCCTACAGATTATGTGCAGATGCCAATGAAGAAGACTGGCTAACATCCGATGACCAACGGAAAATTGACAAATCAAGCACAGATGCTGAGTGGTTCACATTGAAATTGGAGCTTCCGAAAATTGATGGAACAAAAACAAAAATCCAGCTGCTTCGGCCTAAATGGTGGGTAAATGCCAATCGTATTGAGAAAATTGGAGCTGGTGTTTTCCTAGCTATGCCTGAAATGGGAGTGCAGGGGTATGCCACACTAGTTGGTCTTTCGCACTATCGAAATACCAAAATCCTAGCCAATGGTGAAGCTGATGACGACCCAAATTATCAGCATAGTCCTGTTACTGGTATTTTTGAACACCAGGCTAGTGATCTCTACAGATTAACACTAAGTAACCAGGATACAATTGGTGTTACTGGCGAGCATCCATTTTATTCGCTTGATCGTCATGGCTTCGTAAATGCCAAAGAGCTGCATCCGGGTGAACAATTGCTTGCAAAAGGAGGTTCTGTTCATGTAGCTGGCATTGAGCATGTACTTGAAAGTCAACCTGTGTACAACCTCGAAGTAAGGGAGTGGCATAATTTTTTGGTTGGAGGAAGTGGGGTTGTGGTGCATAATTCTTGCTTGTTTGGTGAGATTGTTGAGCAGGCAACAAACTGGTTTAAATATAAAAATTTCAAAGGGAAAACTTTAAAAATTGATAAACAGAATGCATCGGGAATTGCGAAAGCTATAAAAACAGTTGATGACTTACCTGATATTCAATCTAATGCAGGTAAGAAGTTAGAAGCTAAAGTAGCAAAAGCAATTCAACAAAAGAAGGAATTAAAAGGATATGCAGTAAAAGTTCAAAGAGAGAGCGGAACACCCGCTGGGGACATGGATATTTTAACTGAACATGAATTAATTGAAGTTAAGAAAAGTGTAAATGATATAACGCAAACGAGTCAATTTTCTAAATATTTGAATATTGAAGACGATGATTTTCTGAACCATGCTGGCAAGAAAGTAATACTTTTTATTGAAGATGCCGCTTCGAACCCAAATCACCCAAAATTAAAAGCTATACAATCTATGGGTAATGCGCAAGGCATCCAAATAGAGATAATTATCGGATCACTAGATGACCTTAAAAATACTTTACAGTGATGGCAGTTGGAATAGTTTTATGGAGCAAAAAGCCCGTACATCATAAAAAAATGCTCATGAAAATGGTGGAAGCTAGTTATGAATCAGACATACCTTTTTATTGTCACGGTGTGTTATCTTACATGAACAAAGGGAAGAAAAAATTTTACCCAAATCAATTCACATTGATGCACAAAGACGAGAAGTCTATATTTATGATTTTTCACATATGTCCAATTGAAGAGCAAAAAAATGGACTTTGTAAGTGTATTGACGCAAAATTTACACTTCTTGATGAATCAAAAATTGCATTTCCGGAACTATATCAATTGGCAGCGTCGGAAAATATGGATAATGAAATGACTTTCTATTTTTCGTACCATTATTTGAAAAAGAATAAAGACCATATTATCTCATTTTATGATTATTTGATTGATTGGGAGTTGATCAATCACGCCCATAAAAACGGATTTGAAGAGGATTGGTATGGTCGCTTAAAGAATGAAATGTGAAAATGCGAACGAGCGAACCGTCGTTTTGAATTACTTACCTGTTTTCGTATTTTTGTTAACGAAATGGAATTGCTAACGCCAAATCTATTGGTAAAACATAAAAAAACAAAGCGCAAGGTTAAGTTTCTAATTTAACTTTGGCGTTGGGCGTTTATTTACGCAGCGGAGCAGCTGCAATCTTGCTATTAAACATTAGTTCAAATATTAAGCATGAAAAACAAATGAGTCGATATAAGATACTAAATCAAGGAGTTTCAGCGTACAAAGTTGATAGGATACATTACAATCTGGTGAAAGAATCTTGTGTAGTAAAACCAGAAGAATGCCAATATTCAGTGCTTTGAATAATGTTACTCACGAAGGCGTTTTAGAGGTTTGATTGAATCCTGCATATTGCATTGATTAGTTGGGTTTTCATTAGTTTTGGGTTCTAAAATATAGGTAGTTTTGTGCTGCTTCGCTGCGTCAGAGTCGCACTGCCAGAAAAGTTAAATTAGAAATTTAACCTAGCGCGGTGGTTGTTTTAATAAAAGGAGGAAGATATAGCACTAGCGGGTATATGTCTCAGATGTGCTTTGGCAGATTATCCGACTTGCTAACGACAATAATATGGCTGTCAACTTTGCCCGCAAAGCGACGTTGTGCGTTTGGAACAGCTTTTAGTACAGCAATTTTTTGTCATTAAGTTCTACGTTAAAGTTCACTTTAGCTCCCAGTGCTTCAAAAACTTTCATAATAGTTTCAAATCTTGCATTTTTGAGGCTGTTTTCAATTTTAGAAATTTGAGCTTTTTGAACACCAACAAGCGCGCCTAATTCTTCTTGTGTCATATTGCGTTCTTGTCGAGCCTGTTTAATAGCTTGCCCTAACAAGTCAATTCTCAGCTCATTCTCAAACGCTTCACGTTTTTCAGTTCCACGTTTTCCAATATGCTTATCTATCATTGTATCAAGCGAAACGGTATCAAATTTATTTGTTGTCATTTTATTTATTTTTTTTCTTAATTTCTAGATATTGTTTTCTTATTGCTTCCGCCTTTTTAATTTCTTTTGGCGGTGTATGCTGAGTTTTCTTTAAGATCCCGTGTGTCGCCACAACCAATACTTCTTTACCATCTGAATTGTCCCAAAATGAAAAAAGTCGGAATACTTTACCATTATACAATGTTCTAAACTCCCAAATGTAGTCGTTTAGTTTTTTGAAAAGTTCATTGTCATTGACATATTGAGCTTTCCTGACATTGTAATAAATTTTTTCTCTTGATTTGTCGTCAAGGTTTTCTAAAAAATCAATTACTTCGGGTAATAATTCAACTTTAAAATTTGGCTTCATGGACAATTTTTGCCAAAGTTATTAATTTCCCAATTGGGAAACAAGTAAATTCTTGGGAAGTTTAATTTGTCAATTTGTTTAATATCAGAATTTGATTTTCGGTAGCGTTTGGAAATGCTGGCGCAGGTGTTACAGGTCTTGGATAATCCCTCTAGCGCCACTTCTTCCGTTTATTCCCAAAAAAACATCGCACTGGGTTAAATTTGTAATTTAAGAAAACACTGTGTTTTTTTGTACAGGGTAAGATCTGGTACCGGCGGGCAAGCAGCTTTCAATCAATAGGGTTAGGGCAAACAATCAGCACACAATTCCACAGTAGGGGTTCAAAATTTTGAACCCCTACTGTGGAATTGTGTGCTGATGCGCCGTTCTTGGTTGATAATTAATAGCTGTTGAAAAAACCTTATTACCTTTTTTACAGACTATCATTCAGTTAGCTAAAACTTATTACCTTAGTAATAGAAATACGGGTGTCCGCGATTTTGCCAATATCATGATCTTCTTCAATAAACGCTTCAAATCGTTCTGCATTCAACTTTTCCTGTCTGTCAATTTCCAAACTATTTAATTTTCTGATGAAAGTAAAGGTTAGGACCTTTTTTACGCTAATGTAAAAGGGTTTTTGCACAAACGAAGCCTAATCATTTGTTACCATTTTCCCCGGAATTGGTTTTGCCCGGGTCACTCCCTATTATTTTCCAGATCATAATTGCGGAAATGAATGTCAGAGGGGTAAAAACTATTTTTTCAAATAATGTTTCCGCAAATAAATTGCCGATAGTATTTACAGCGAATAAGCCTACAAAAAACCATAAGATACTATTTAGGATTCTTGGTGAAATAGAATTTCGAATAATGACACCTTTTAGTAATAATACCAGGATCAAAAATAAGTTGATCGCCAAAGAACTACTTTCAAAGTACAACATGTCTGTAATCGATTTTAATCTGCCGGCCCAAACGATATTATATGGAATAATCTGAGTAATTATCAGTAGATGAAACAGAACTACCGCACTTAGCAGTCCTAGCATTAGTTTTAAAGCATTCATTTTTTAGAATATTAGTTGTAAATATTTCGATTTCTAAATTTTTCTCGTGTTCACTGAATCATTCGGTTTGACCTACTTCAAATCAAAGCGATCTGTGCAATAAACCATTCCTTATCAACCAGTGGTGACATAATTTTTACTTCTTCTTGCAATTTCAGCTTAGCGATTTTGTCCCCGCTCCGAATTTTTAACATTTTCTTCAATACAGAAATGACATTTTTGTAAGTATTTTTATGGTAGCCAATTAATTCCTTGCGATTCAAGTAGGCGCGCATGTTGTCCAATTGTGGTTCGAGTAGTTCAAACTCAGATTGTTCGACGTATATTTTGATCAGCAGAAAACGCGCGTTGAGATTGATCAAGAGGTCGTCCACTTCCAGACTAATGAGCAATTGCTGGGATTTTTTATACTCTTTCTTAGCATGATACAGCATAGCCAGATTGAAGTCTACTATACCTTTTTTTGATTCATCGTCGAGGTAATGCTGATAATCATGAATGAATTTTTCTACCCACGAAAATTCCTTCAGTAAAATACCCCTTGAAATTACATTTTTGAAGGTAAAGGGCGTAATAATTTTATCTTCAATTAAAAAGCCATCCGAAATTCCTTTCTTATAGAGTTCAAATACTTCCTTGTTGTACTCTGCTCGGCCGGAATTAATCTTGGCGCTGCAAAAATTTATTGCCCAAAGATATACTTCTTTGGCATCCGCGGGACTTAGGAAAGTGATATCGCCTGAAAGTATCGCTTTGAGCGAAATAAAATGCTCATCGCTCTCCGGAAATTTGATCAGCTGGTAGACCAGAAAATAGATCTTCAGCAAGGGAATCTGAAACAACTGATCATCTTTTAAAGCACTGATTTCTTCAATTAATCGAGTAGAATAGTGGGCTTTAAAAACGCGATTGTAGTATTCTCCGGCGCAGGCAAGTCGCAAGGTATTGATAAAATAGTAGGCATCCAGTTGGTTCTGGACCTGTGTCAAGTTGCTTTGCTCTGAGCGTTCGTGCTTGTTTTTGAAATCAAAGATTTCTTTTTGTATAAAATAGTCATTTAAAAATTGAGAGTCCGGTGTGAGCGGATTTTTCAACTTCAATTGCTCATAATCCGAAATTGACTTCTTAAACGGTTTAATCAGATTTCTTTTGCTATAGATGGCTGCCAATACCGTCTGCTGGCGAACTTCGTCTTCCTTAAATTGCTGATAGACCAGGAATTGTTCGATCGCCTCTGTAATAAAATAGATGACTTGTCGCATTTTGGCATCATCATATTTTTGCTTTGGAAAGACATAGTTGTAGATTATCTCCTTTTCAAGCAAAGAATCGGTGTTTATGGTGTTCTCATTCGCACAATAATCCAGCAACCGAATCACATCTTCTCGCTGATTGTGCACAGGAGAAAGTAGCCATTTTCGAAAATCTTTAAATTCTTTTCGGGAAAAGGTCCTAAAAATGTTAATTAAATTACTTTTTTGCATTAAAAATAATATAATATATTCAACAAATTAACAGAAAATTGCGGTAAATATTCGCAAATATAAATCATTAATCATTAATAATCAATAGAATAAGTAAATTTAATCTTTCAATATTGAAATATAATGCTCAACAAAAGCCTTTTTTTGTACTTTATTAATAGCGGGGATGCCCTCATATTTGTATCATCAAAGGATATATAAATTTGTTGTTGGTTCTGAAAGTCATCGCGCAAAATCCCTTCCCTGGTTGTGCGTTGGTTTCAAAAAAGTTCTTAAGTGATTTCAGGGAAAAAAAAGATATACTTTCTCGATAGATTCCCCTCATATGGGAATGAGGGGAATTTGAGAAGGTAAATAGATAAAAACAAGCAGAAAATTCGTTATATATATAGATTCATTTCAAAAGCCAAAAAAATTACCTTACTCACTGAGCCTGAAAAATTTTTATTCCAAAAACCCAAAAAGTGATACAACAATGTTCAGGAAATAAAGCATTTAGTCTCACAAAACCAATGCAGGGCAACCTGCCTCCCAAACCAATTATGGCTTCGGCCATTCAAATTACCAAAAACCATAATTTGTCGTAAAGAAACTCTAATTTTGAGCCTGGGAAGATATTTCATATTTGAGAAATATCTTCCCGCTTTCGACAAAAAGAAAACTCCCAAAAAGACTACTTAATAAATTCTTTTCCCATGATGAGATCTGCGATTATTATTACTATCGGTTTGATGTCGGTTCTGCAAATACAGGCACAAAGTTGGTCGAAAACCTTTGGTACTACCTACACCAGCCTCGGAAACGCTGCTGTCGCTACACGCGACGGTGGTTTTGCTATTGTGGGTTATGCTGAAGGAATTGGTGGCGGCAAAGGTCAGGTTCAGTTGCTCAAAATTGATGTAAGTGGCAAAGAACAATGGATAAGAGGCTTTGGTGGACAGGATGTTGATCTGGGACTGGATATCAAAACAACAATCGACAATGGATTTGTACTTGCAGGATCCAGCGTGGTAGATAATGCTGACGCAAAGCAATTCTTTTTAGTCAAGACCAATGAAAAGGGAGATGAAATCTGGTCCAAAACTTACGGTGGCACGTCCAACGATATTGCTTTTTCTGTTCAGCCGACATTAAGTGGTGATTACCTATTGGCGGGTTCTTCACAAAATACTGCCAACAATAATACTGATGCTGTTTTGTTCCTGCTTGATGCCAACGGAAATGAACTGTGGAACATAACTTTCGGCGGTGCAGGAACCCAGGAATTTAAAAAAGTGATTGAAGTTGCAGATGGTTATATCTGTGCCGGTAGTAGTGTCGTGGGTAAAAACAGTAAGGGACAGGATAACCGGGATGCATTAATTGTAAAAATCAGTAAAACCGGGCAGATTGTATGGTCAAAAACATATGGAACAGACACATACGAAGACGCGCAGGGTTTGGTGGAATTGAGTTCCGGTGGATTTGTTATTTGTGGTAAAGATACGAGTGATATCATTGTAAGCAGAACCAATAGTGATGGTACTTTGGTATGGACCAAGAAGTTTGGTGAAAATAATGAAGACGAGGGATTTGCAATTATTCAGACAAAAGATAAAAATATTGTTATTGCCGGAAGTTCGGCAACCAACAACAGCAATGTTGACGGATATGCACTGAAAATATCGCTCGACGGAAATCAAATCTGGACAAGAAGGGTAGGAAGCTCACAACGCTATGAAACTTTTAATCATGTAATTCAAAATACCGATGGCTCCCTGTTTTTTACAGGAGTTTGGGGATCGAATGTGTTTTTGATTACTTCCAAGACTTATGCGGTAAAAACAGAAGCGGAGGGTGTTCTTGGAAATAACTATATCAACGGTCATGTTTTTTATGACCGTAATAACAACTGTAAATTCGATAATGGTGATACTCCGCTCAATGATTGGTTGATTCAAATCAGCAAACCGGCGCGAAGTTATATCGGAATCAGCAATGGTCTCGGTGAAATTTTTAGCACCGTCGATTCAGGACTGTACAACGTCAGGTTGCTTCCGCAAAATAGTTATTGGAAGCAAGCTTGTCAGACTTCTTACAACATTTCCTTAAAAGAGCAGGAAGATACTGTCACAGTGGATTTCGCACTTCGACCACAAGTGAATTGTCCGGCAATGGAAGTCAATATTACGACTCCACAATTAATCCGCTGTAAAACGAATACTTATACGGTAAACTTTTGCAACAGGGGCACTGTAGCTGCCAATGGTGCTTACGTGGATGTTACATTTGATGAGTATTTTGACAATATTTCTGCTAATTTACCGCTCTGGTCGCTTAGTAATAACAAATTAAGGTGTCAGCTTGGAAATGTCCCGGCCGGGGCCTGCGGACAATTTCAGATCTTTGTCACTTTGGATAAAAACTGTAACTCTACGGTTTTAGGACAAACACATCAGGTTGTCGCTCATATTTATCCGGATCAAATCTGCACCAATCCAGATAGCAATTGGGATGGTTCCAGCATTGAAGTTACCGGTGCTTGTAAGAACAATCAGGTACAATTCATTATTAAAAATACAGGTGCTAAGAACCAAAGTCAACCGAGAAATAGTATTATCATTGAAGACGATATTATTTATCTGCAAAAACCAATTGGACCTTTGGATGCAGCGGAAGATACTACTATCCTTATGCCTCCATCCGGAAAAACATACCGGATTCTTATTGAACAATCAGCGGGCCACCCGGGTAAAAGCAATCCAACTGTTGCAGTGGAAGGTTGTTCAAACGGAGTATTCTCGACTGGTTTCGTATCGCAGTTTAGTGAAGATGATGGCGATCCTTTTGTGTCTATTTCTACCCAGGAAAGTACCGGAAAAAACAATCAAAATGAGAAGATTGCGTTTCCAAGAGGGTATAGGGCTTCACACTTTATCACCGATTCTACTGATCTCGAGTATCAGATTTATTTCAATAATACCTATGGCGATACGTTGAAAAACCTGACAATTCTCGATACCTTGTCTAATTTCTTGAATCCTTATACTATCCGTGAAATCCAATGTTCACATGCTTATGCACTTAGTTTCGCTCAGTCAAATGTATTGCAATTTGACTTTAGAAATATAAGTCTGCCCGATAGTAGTGTTAATGCATTGACGAGTAGTGGGTTTGTGAAGTTTAAGATTTCACAAAAAGTCAAAAATCCGAATTCCACGATAATTAGAAATCGTGCCGGTATTTATTATGGAAATCAAGGCGCCCGCTTAACCAATACAGTGATTCACACAGTAGGTACTAATTTCATTAGCGTTGCTACAACAAACCCGGAACTACAAGGTGTAAAAATATCTGCCAGTCCTAACCCGTTTACTGATCTGGCAAGAATTGAGATAAGTGGAATTCCGCAAGGCGTTGAGAAGGAATTCTCCCTTTATGACCTATCCGGTAATCTTCTGAGATCTGAAAAATTTACAAGTGAGCAGTTACAAATTCAGAAGGCAGAACTCGCAAGTGGTATGTATATTTTCCATCTTAAAACCAAAGGACTTTGGATAGGAAGTGGAAAAAT
>JBMOJB010000127.1:0-11099 GCA_049316985.1 Saprospiraceae bacterium
GCATCGATAAAATATTAGTCAGCAGAATATAGAACGAGCTGGTATCACATCTTCCATTTTTTACCAAAACACAAAACTAGCGAAGGTTAAAATACAAATTTAAACTAGAGAGTATTTTTGATGAGTGCTCTTGTTTTAAGTAACTAAATAGCACCAGTATCGCCGGAAAGACTTTCCACTTTACTACTAAGTTGTAAATGCTCAAGCTGAAGAAATGGTCAACTACTTCAAACCCAGGAAAATCGAATTATACCGGAATCGGACGATTTACGAATTAGTAGGAATTAGAATATTTAAAAAATATTTGCCAACCTCAGGAGATTTGGTGAGAAAATGGAGCAATATCGTTCAAATCAAATCAAGTGAATCCGGAAGAATCAACGAATTGTACAGAATTGAGCAAAAAACCAGAACCTACGAAATACGACATATTTTCGGAGCAGTAGGATTTATGGCCATCGTACTTATAACTGACAAAGAATTGACTGTTTTAGATGTCTGTTTTCTGGTCGTTTTAAATCTTTGTGTTAATATTTATCCTATATTTTTACAGCGATACAATAGAATCCGAATTATTAGAATATTGCAAAACAATGGTTTTGGTAGCCCCTATGACGTGTAGCGCAGCATATGCAATTTACTCATCCAAAATAATTCATACAGTGAGTGCTTTTGGGTAGAAAAGTATTAAAAATTATGTTACACATTAAAATGAAGATTTTTTTTTAACAAGTCCACTCTTTTTTTGCTTTTCTCTTTTACGCTTCTTAACTCCAATTTAGTTTGGACTCAAGATGCGATTCAACCTGAATTTAGGGGTGATTTGACTTTGAGAATTGAGGGTTTTGGGATTGATAAGGGATTGTCAAAAGGGCTGATTTTTGACTCAGCGGTAGACGACAACTGCTATTTATGGGTTGCTACAAAGGAAGGTCTGAACAGATTTGACGGATATAATTTTAAGGTTTTTCGCTGCGATCCCAAAAAGCCGGGTTCTATTTCCGAAAATCTTTGTACAGCTGTATACCATGACGGCAAAGGACGGATCTGGTCCTCCGCTTACGGAAAAAGCCTGGAGCTTTTTATTCCGGAAACAGAATCTTTCAGACATTTTACGTTCAATTCCGCTGCTTCCGGATCGATTTCATCTGAAATTCAGAATGAGTTACCAAGAAAAAGGAAGTTGTTGTGTTGGCGAGAATTTGTGATGGTCATTACCTACAAAACTCTGAATTTATCTTCACATTTTGATAAGTTCCACTATGTCCTCCAAAGCCTAACAAAATTCTACTGAAGTAAATTAAATTATTTTCGCAAATTTTCAATTCAAAGCTGAATAAAAAGACAGCTTCACGTTCATCAACATTATTTGGATCTCTATAAGAGTATAGTACATTAAAATATAGCCTTTCGTCGATTCTGGCGATATTGCTAAATTTAATTTTCAAATATATGTTGGAACTTTGGTCGAACTTAGGGGTGAATTTGTTTTTTACTATATAAAAAGGCTTTTGAATACTAAACGTGACGTTTTGATATAGCGAATCAATATTTGCAATGTTAGGCTTCAAAAATAATGGTAGCACATCTTCTGTTGATATTAAACGCTTTTCCACAGTAAATAAGGAGTCATTAACTTTAATCTTTATGCTATCAAATTTTCTTAAATAATCTTTTAAACAACAATTTTCAAAATATTGACTCTCATCAATAGCAATTTTCTTAATTGCTTCGCTGTAAATGAAATTTACATCATCTTGAGATAATTGATAAGTGATTTCTTGCCCATAACTTCTTGCCAAGAAAGTCAATAATAGTGGCACTAATAATTTATTTACAATCATTTATATTTGGATTTTAGGGTCAATCACATCCTGTTTTAGAGTCTCTGTTTTGGATGTCTTTATACCTTAGTTTCCGGATTGAGACTGCTTTTCCCGTTATGTATGAAGAATTAAAGAAGCAAGTACGGGATTTTATGGAAATTCACTGGCTGGATAATGTGAAGTCCAGAATTGTCGATCAGGCGCTGAGCAACCGCTACAATCATAAAAATATGGGCATCTCCAATCGATCACAGTTTGAGACCTATTTTATGGTGAAATGGCTGGGGAATGAGTTAAGGCGGCTACTTGCAAAACGCTGAATTTACCTTAAAAGTTTGATAAGTTTCGCTGCAGACGTCATAGTCTAACAAAATTCTATTGAAATAAATTAATTTTTTTTCGCAGATTTTCAATTCAAAACTGAACTGATTCACCAATTCAAAATCAGAGCTGTCATGGATTCCTCTATTAGAGTAGTAAACATTGAAGTACAATTTGTCTTCAATTCTTGCTATGTTGCTAAATTTAAATTTGACGTAAATATTTGGAGCGGTCTTTATTTCATTTTCGAATCTGCGATGAATAATTTTGAATGGACTTTGAATTTGATAGGTAATATTCTTAAATAATGAATCAATATTTAAGATGTTTGGTCGTAACGAATTTGGTAATTTTTCTTCAGTAAATACCAAATATCTCCTGATATTGAAAAGTGAATCATCAACGGCTAGATACAAAGTATTGTACTCTTTTAGATAATCTTTGATGCAGCACAAGTCAAAATGGTCACTTTCCGAAACAACAATTTTCTGAATAGCTTCATTGTAAATGAAATTTACATCTTCTTGAGATAATTGAAATGTGATTTCTTGAGTGTAAGCAAACTCTTGAATAAATAATAAAATGGGAAATAAATATTTAATTGCATTCATCTAATTTAGAATAAAAAGAAATTTCTAAATCATTTGCAGAAATACGGGTTTAAATCAATCGAATTTTTTGCTTCATATCCTAAATAAAGTTTGTTGAAATAAATTATTTTGCCAAAACACACTTTGAGTTCATAAATTAAACTTGCATCAAACTTTTCACTTTTTTTATCATATGGAAATTTATAGCTGTATCTTAGTCCTAAGTACATCTTATTTTCATATTGAATAATATTGCTAAATTGTATCAAAACATATTCGTTTGTTGCAATATTTTTCTTGTCAAATCGCTTTACAACTATTTGAAACGGATTTTGGATATTGTATGTTATTTTTTTAAATTTTGCCTTGTTGATTAGTTGATTATTTGGTTCTAAGTATCTGTATTGATTGTCAGTGATTCCAAATGATTTAAAATTTATTTCGAAAAGTGTGTCTAGTATATCAACTTCAACTTCATCGTATTTTTTCAGAAAATCATCTAGGCAACATAAATCCAAGTTTGCGCTATTTTTAATTAGTAAAGTACTTATTGCTTCGCTATAGATAAAATTAATATCTTTTTGCGATAATTTGTAATTTAGAACTTGACTTTTACAATTGGATAGAAAAATAAAAAAGCAAAAAGCTGCGATTGGATTACGGACATTCATTTAACTTGGAGTTTATGTTTGACGGAATACTGAAAAATGCTAATGAATTTTCATATTGTGCTGTAACAGCAGGTATGTTATAGCCACAAGAAATAAGGACATCTTTTCCAAGGCCACCTAATACTAAAGCTAAATAATCATCATAAGTTCCAATGTTATTATTTATTTTAAGCAGGCTATTCACCATTGGATCTAAAAAAACCCTTAACATTAGATCATGTTCCGAAACACTAGCGCTATAACCATATTTGGATTGAACTAATTTTTTAAATGATTCAACAAAAGATTCGTTTGCGCCTCCATTCCAGTCATATTCTTCAAAGAGTATTTTTTTGATTTTAGCGTGAATTAACTCATGTTGAAGCGTTTCCAATTGGTCTATCTTATTTATTCCACCACAATAAGTTGAATTTATATACAAATAAATTACATTATCAGTTGGACCTCCTAAAAAAGGTGTTGTTTTAGCATAAACAATAGCTTCAGCACCAGTGAATTTTTGTGCCACAATGAATAATTTTATTTTTCCATGAGATTTGGATTGCGAAGTTAATTGGCATAATAAGTCAGAGTCAAATCCGTCTTTTATTGCTTTTTTATAAAGACAATCTAAGAATGGGCAATTACTATGCAAACTTGGTGCGATCTGAATAATATTATAGTCGGTATTTGCTTTATTACTAAAATCATTTTTTGTCGGATTATTTGACAAATTAGTTATAACTTTTTTGACAATTTCATTCGTTGTTATTTTATTGTCGCATGCGTCTAGTAAGTTGCCATTATCTAACAATTCTTCTATGTAATCGAGTAATTCATCATCTGCAATTATTTTTCTTAATTGATCGGGAGTTAGATCAAGTAATTTTTGAATTTTCTCAGCCTTGCGAATTTTTTCAATAGCTTTAATTTTTTGTTCAGAAGTTGTTAATGAGCCGCATATTTGATTTAATATCAGAGAGTTTTGCATTTTAGCAAGCCAGTTGACTTCTCCAATTGTCAATTTTAATTTAGAGCACATTTCTGCAACACAATAGACATCTTCCTCTCTTTCGAATAATAATTCAAGCTTTCCAATAATTCCATCTAGAGGCATATTTGATTTTATTTTACCCCCCGATCCATTACCACCACTTGAACCTCCTCCGGACCCAATTCCGCCCGTAGTGTTTCCATTACCACTACCGTAAAATATCCATACGGGAATACTGCCACCTAAATTTGATTCTGAATTTTTCCTTTTGCTTAATTGTTTATAAATGTTGTCAAAAATATCTTCAAAATAATTTGCAATTTTCTGACCTGCGGTTTTTCCAAATTTAGGACATTTAGGATCCCATATACAGTCATCTAATCCTCCGCCATGGTCAGGCACCATGTTAACAAGGTTCATAAAACTAAAAAAGCATGTTCTACAGCGATTAGTAGCAAACATATCATTTTCAATTGGAAAAAATGAAAAAACAGAATCTTTTGTAAATATTATCTTTCCATTTGATTTGCCGTCGTCACCATCAAAGTAAACTGAACCTTCAAAATCTTTCTGAGAAATTGTTGTATTGTTTAGATTAATATATTCGGGCGTCGGAAAAACTGACATTAAAAATGACCTTGTAGTTGAAGTTTCATTTAGAAAAACAACTTTTCTAAATCCTTTGTTTTCAGTGAATGTAATTGCTGGAACAAATATCATCGAAGTGTCTCCTGTAAAAGACAAGACTACAGAAGCCGAGTCCCATTGAAGTCGCAAAATATCTTCATCGTTTCTTGAATTTGCTTTGGTTTTATCAAATAGTATTTTTGAATTATAGTAAATCTTAGAACGGTTAATAGCAGATTTGACTGGATTTGTTAAATCTATAGATTGCTCGATTTTCTCATCTATTTTCTTACATTGTATGAAAAACAAAAAACAAAAAACTATAATTAGAATGTTTATTAAAGTAATGTAATTTCTCATTGGAGCGAAAATTTTAAGAATTAGAAGTAGTTGACGACCATAAACAAGCAAAGTTATCATATTTGTCGTAACAATCCCTCTCGTGCCATATTTTTTTTCGAAGTCGCTATTGTCATTAACGGTTGACTATCGTTTAGTTTCACTTATGTCAAATTTTCTTCTCCGCATCAAAACCTCAAAACCACCATCACTAGCTTAAATTTGCAATGTATCTTTTCCAGCCCACCGGTTGAGCATTTCAAACGCAGCATAGCAACTCAATTCTTGTATAGAGCAGAAGTCCAAATACAACCAAGAAATGCTAATCATTCGATAAAAGCAGATTTTACATTAAAGTTGCTCATTTTATGGATTTTCCGCCTATGTTTAAATTTTGTTTTACTTTTACAGTGTATTTGCTGCCTGAACAGATAAAATGATAAACAGGTGCTGCTAAGCTTTGGCTTTTAAAAAAATATACTGTTATGGAATTAAAACAACAAGAACCCAAAAAAGCGCTAAATAAGGCTTTTCTAAAGGTTAAACCAATAAGATCAGAAATTGAAACGTTCAAAACCAATCTAATTACCTTACTCGACAGAACCAATGATACGGAGTCGGAAGAGTTTCATAAAAACTTGATTTCGGATTTTCTCAAAGTTACTTATTATCATCAAGATCATTTTATCAACACCAAGGGGAGAAATGATCTGGTTATTCACAGTGGTAAAGAAGCCGGCAGCCCGGTTGCGGTAATAATAGAAGCCAAAAAGCCCACCAACAAGACCGAAATGATCAGTACTAAAAAAATGAATGTGAAAGCATTTCAAGAATTGGTACTGTATTAT
This sequence comes from Saprospiraceae bacterium, assembly GCA_049316985.1. GTDB lineage: Bacteria > Bacteroidota > Bacteroidia > Chitinophagales > Saprospiraceae > CANHEE01. The sequence goes on from JBMOJB010000127.1 coordinate 6,196, forward strand.
TTAAGGGAACGGATTACACACAAAAACCTGGAGGTTAAGTACCTTGTGGCGACCAATATCAACGAATGGTTCATTTTTGATGCCATACTCTTCGATCGTCTTTTTGCCCAAAATAAGAGTTTGGTCAACCAATTCAACGATTTCGAAAACGGACGACTTGCTGACACGAAAACTGACTTTTTCTACAAACAAATAGCAGAACCTTTTATCGCTGACATCAAAACCGAAATTGAATTTACCTACTTCAATATTCAGGATTACCAAAAGCCGCTTCGAAATGCAGACAAAGAAGACGATAATACGCTAATTGCATTATTCAAATTGCTGTCTCCGCAGCATCTGCTCAAACTTCCCTTCACTAACGACAGCAATAGTCTCGATAAACGATTTTACAGCGAGCTACTGCATATCATTGGCTTGACTGAAACCAAAGAAGGCAGCAAAAAGCTCATTCAACGCAATAAGGAAGGCGAACGACATTCCGGCAGCATCCTCGAAGATGCCATTATTCAACTGGATAGTCTTGACAAATTAAATCGGCTGGAAAAACCCTATCAATTTGGGAGCAATCCGCAGGAGCGACTATTCAATGTGGCACTTGAACTTTCCATTATCTGGATCAATCGGATATTGTTCTTGAAGCTCCTTGAAGCACAGCTGATTAGCTACCACAAGGGCGACAAAGCATACGCATTTCTCAACTACGACAAGATCAAAAATTTTGACGATCTGAATAGTTTGTTTTTTCAAGTGCTGGCTCGCAAACACGATGAAAGGAATGACGATGTAAAAAAAGCATTCGAAAAAGTTCCTTACTTGAACAGTTCACTTTTTGAGCCTACTGATATGGAACAGGTCACTCTATTTATCAGCAACCTGAAAGATGACAAAACAGTACCCATCATTTCTTCGACAGTGCTGAAAGACCAGCAAGGCAAAAAAAGAACAGGTAAGTTGACTACATTGGAGTACTTGTTCGAATTTTTGAATGCCTACGATTTTAGCGGCGAAGGATCGGAAGACATACAGGAAGACAACAAAACCCTGATCAATGCTTCAGTACTCGGTTTGATATTCGAGAAAATAAATGGCTACAAAGATGGTTCCTTTTTTACACCGGGCTTCATAACGATGTATATGTGCCGCGAGACCATCCGTAAAGCTGTGGTACAGAAATTCAATGAATCCAAGCACTGGACTTGTCATAGCATTGAAGAATTGTACGACAAAATAGAAGACCGAACAGAAGCCAACGACATCGTGAATAGCATCAAAATCTGCGATCCGGCAGTGGGTTCCGGGCATTTCCTGGTGTCGGCATTGAACGAAATGATCGCTGTCAAGAACGACCTTAAAATATTGCAAGATCGAGAAGGCAAACGCTTGAAGGAGTACCAGGTTGAAGTGGTCAACGATGAATTGATTGTTACCGACGAGGACGCTGAGTTGTTTGAATACATACCGGGCAACAAAGAACGGCAGAGAATTCAAGAAACGCTGTTTCATGAAAAGCAGACCATTATAGAGAATTGCCTTTTCGGTGTCGATATCAATGCCAACTCGGTTAAAATATGCCGACTGCGCTTGTGGATTGAGCTACTTAAAAATGCCTACTATAAAAACGCGACGGAATTAGAGACCCTCCCAAATATCGACATCAATATCAAATGCGGTAATTCATTGGTGAGTCGATTTGCGATTGACGCCGATCTTAAACAGGCGCTGAAGAAAAGTAAATGGACGGTAAATAGTTATCGAATTGCAGTTAGTACCTATCGAAATGCTAAAAGTAAGGAAGAAAAAAGAGAAATGGAAAGACTAATTCTTTCGATCAAACAAACATTATCTTCAGAAATACGAATGAACGACCCTATTAAAAAGCGCATTGATAAACTTGCTAGTGAACTTTATCACAGATTTACAGGCACTTTTCTATTTGAACCTGAAAGCCCATACGGTAAGGAGGACAAAAACATAGAATTAAAACGAAAAGCTGAGCAACACAAATTAGAAAAGGAGATCGAAGAACTTAATAGCAAAATAGAAGAAATCAAAGCCAACAAGATCTACGAAAATGCATTTGAATGGCGCTTTGAATTTCCGGAAGTGCTGAATGATGAGGGTGATTTTGTGGGCTTTGATGTGGTGATTGGAAATCCGCCGTATGGTGTTAATTTTAATAAAGAAAACGGAAAATCATACGAGGCAATTTATGATACTTTTAATTGGCGAGGTGAAAGCTATACTTTGTTTATCGAGCGAGCAATAACAATCTTAAAAAATGAAGGCCAATTTAGTTTTATTATTCCCGATACATTATTGAATCTTGGATTTACTGAAGCAGCTCGAAAGTTCATTCTAAAAAATACAAAAATTTTCGAAGTAGATTTACTTCCTTCCAATGTGTTCACAGATGCATCTGTGGACACGATTCTTCTATTTTTTGAAAAAATGATGGCAACGAAAGAAATTAATGAGAGTAATATCATTGTAAAAGTATTTGAGAAAAAGAGCGTAGTTGCCGACTTTAGCTATCCTGAAAGAAATTTTACAATTTCAAGCAATATTTGGCATAATACTAAAAGCTTTAACCTTCAAAGCAATTCAAATGATGTAGGTATAATAGAACGAATAGATAAACAATTTACCGCTGTTGATGAAATATCTGAAATGTATTACGGAATAAAAGCTTATCAAGTTGGCAAAGGTAAACCTGCTCAAACTGATAAAATACGAAACGAAAAGCCATTCACTTCTGAAATTAGAAAGGAAAAAAGCTGGCTTCCGTTTTACGATGGCAAGCACATCGGGCGTTATGAGTTGCTTTGGACCAGTAATAATTGGATTAATTATGGAAATTGGCTTGCAGAGCCTAGAAAACCATCTGTATTTGAAGGTGAAAAGATCTTAATCCGAAAGATAACCGGTAAGACACTTCTTGCTACTTACGTGTCCGATACTTCATATTGTAATACACTTTTATTTGTACTAAAGCTCAAACCAAATGAAGCGCAAATAAGATACAAGGCATTATTGTCTATACTTAACTCAAAATTCATTGGCTGGTATTTCAGAAAGAAATTTCAAATAAGTAGTACCGATACGTTTCCTCAAATTATGATTAGAGATATTCAACAATTTGCTGTTCCAAATGTAAAAAATGAACTCACGGACAAAATGGAGAATTTAGTTGATCAAATAATAACTGGTAAACAAGCCAATTCGGATACATCAAGCATAGAAGCGAAGATCGAACAATTGGTCTACCAACTTTACGACCTGACAGAGGAGGAAATTAGAACAGTAGAAGGAAAACAGTGAGCAATGGACATTATTTTGGCAGATTTAGACCATTTTTTATTTCCGGAGCGATATCCGTTCGCCAGGAAAAATACTGAAGCATTCAAAGCATACAACGAAAAATCTGATAATACCTCAATTGGCAGGCAGAATGTCAGGTTCATGATCAGGATGATTAAGCACAGCCTAAGTATAGAAAATGAGGAACTAAGATGCTTGTGTTATAAGTTATATGAAACGCTCGTAGACAATCATTTTGACTGGCGAAAACCGTACGAATGGAAGGATTTGAAAGTATTATTGATGACACTGAAGTTGTTTTCATCTGCAAGAAACTGTAGAGAAGTCAAAGAAATATATGCAAAGGAGGCAACAGTGTTTGCGCTCAGGAAATATATGCTAAAGGAAATTGTGTAATTGACATTACAGATAATGAGTGTAAAAAGGTGTTCTATTTTAACCCATTTAACTTCTCCTTTGCACTGAATTCTTACATAATTACTTCATTTGATTTTGGTCGTAGAAGCCCTTCCAATTTGAGATATATCAATTTTTGAAAAGATAGATTTTGTTTTGAGCGATAGGATTGGATTGCAAGCTGCTGATAATCAGCCCCCTACCCCAAAAGGGGAGCACCTTGTGCATCTATTGCTTTTGCTGCAAAAACGATTAAGTATTCTACCTTTTATCAGTTAATTTTAAATAGATTTCTCCTTTCAGGTTGGAGGTTCAGACTATAATCAGGTATATAAAAAATTGATTTTATAACTTTGATGATTAGACATAAAGAATACATCATTGATAGCAATTTTCTCAATTTGCAATCGTTATTCAATTCATCTTGAACTGTACACTCCTTTTTGGGTATAAGGCTGACCATAGGCTAGCTTGCAAAAATTGATTGTAAAACTTTGACGATTAGAAATAAAAAATACATCATTGATAGCAATTTTCTCATTTTGCAATCATTACCCAATTCATCTTGAAATGTGCTCCCCTTTTGGGGTAGGGGGTTGACAATCAGAAGATTGCATGTCAATTTTCTTACAAATATTTTCCTTATCAAAATCTTTAACCATGAAAAAACAAACAGAAAAGAAAGCCACAATGCATAGAGGAGCTCCACCTCGAATATTCCAATATGCATATAAAAACAGATGTTCTGCTACAGAAGCAGAAGAAAAACTCTGGGAAGTGCTTCGAAATAAAAAATTAGCGGGTGCAAAATTCCGCAGACAACATGCCTTTGGTCATTTCGTGCTTGATTTTTATTGTCATTCGGCAATGTTGTCCATCGAAGTAGATGGTGATTATCATTTCAATCCCAAACAAGTAGAATTAGACAATTGTAGAACGAAATTTATCGAGGAAACAGGTATTAAGGTAATTCGCTTCAAGAACGAAGATATACTAAATGAACTTGACGAGGTTGTAAGTGCGATTTTGATATATTTGCAATAAAAATAGATATAAGCTGCTGATAATTTGTCGACTGTTCCTTGCTAGCGTAAAGAATTCCCCCAATAAAAAACTATTGCGCTCAGTTAAAAATTTTCAATATTTTATAACACATGAAAAAAAATAAAACATGCGTATTGCAATTG
>JBMOJB010000128.1:0-11075 GCA_049316985.1 Saprospiraceae bacterium
CCTTGTGATTCGGGCATTTGTGATACCAGCCAATCGCGATTCAAGTCAAAATAGTAGTGATTCGTGCGCCCGCCAGGCCACACTTCGTTGTATTCTCTGCCGGCGTTATCGCCATTCATGTTTTTGCTTTTGTGTTGGTTCACCCATGTAGAAAAGCGTTGCAATCCATCAGGATTAAAAGAAGGATCGAACAATATAACAGAATTTCGCAATGTTCGTTCCATTTCCGCGCTTTGGACTGATGCATAGTAATAAGCCATCAACATGGCTGCGTTGGTACCACTTGGTTCGTTACCGTGAATCGAATAGCCTTGATAAAGTACAATAGGCATGTCCGCAGTTTTCAGTTCATCTGAATGAGAGGCATCACTAAGCCTTTGGTGAGCTTCTTTTATTTCTGTCATCCTTAATTGATTGTCAGGATGAGTTATAAACAATACCATCAATGGCCTTTGTTCGTATGTTTTACCGTATTCCTGAATGGTAATTCGATCTGACAATCGATCCAATTCTCGCATATAAGCGATAACCTGATCGTGGCTGACATGCCATTCACCAATTTGCCAGCCTAAAAATTGTTCCGGACTTGGAATGTTTTTATCGAAATTCTGGTTGGGAAGATAGTAGGACAATGCTTGTTTTTGAGCATTTGCGCGTAAAACAAAAGAGATAATTGCAAGTAAAATAATAAAATTTCTCATTGATTCCAAATATTGATATCCTAATTTAGGGGATTCTTATAAAGCCATCCAAAAGTAGTATATTTTATCAAATCCGAGTAGGTTTTTGTTTTTCACTTGATTTATAGGAGTAAAATTAATCGGAGGAACATCAAATAGATCACATTTACTATGCAAATTTCAATTCTGCATCCAAATTTAATGTCGATGTGATTGTCAATTTGAATGCTTCACCACATATAATTTTAATTTTAGTCGGCAATAATTGCACTTTGATATAAAAACGAAGGAAACTTTGAGTGTGTTTAAAGTTTCCTATGGGAAAATAGTTACTTTTGTGCTCCAATTTTAAAAGTGTATTAGCATTGATGAATAGTTATCTGAGCAGCGTCAAAAAGCAATTTGAGTACTATCGCCGATTGGGCGAAAAAGCAGTGGAACAAATGTCCGACGAGGCGCTTTTCTACCAGTACAATGAAGAAAGTAACAGCGTAGCCACCATTATCAAACATCTGCATGGCAATATGCTTTCGCGTTGGACCGACTTTTTGAACAGTGATGGTGAAAAGTCCTGGCGCAATCGTGATGATGAATTTGAAAACACTATTTATGATCGAACACAACTTTTGGAGCTTTGGGAGAATGGATGGAATTGTTTTTTCAATGCACTTAATCAACTGGAGGAAAAGGACCTGGAAACAATTGTTTATATCCGAAATATGGGCCATACGGTGATGGAAGCAATTAATCGACAATTGGCGCATTATCCTTATCATATTGGTCAGATTGTTTTTCTGGCAAAAATGACTAGTGGTGATAATTGGATTTCGCTTTCCATTGCGAAAGGAGATTCCAATCAATACAATCAGGAAAAATTTAGTGAGGAAAAAGGGGTTCGTCATTTCACTGACGAATTCTTGAAGTAACATACAATATTTTAAGTGTTTAAATGTCTGAAGGTAGGAACAGCAATTTTTGCGCTTATTCAAATAATCGGACTAGTTGAAAATGATAAAATGAAAGATAAGATTATATGTGAATCAATGGAAATGTTTTTTCGCTATGGTATAAAAAGTATTACCATGGAAGATATTGCCCGAGACCTTGGGATGTCGAAAAAAACATTGTACCAATATTTCGAAAATAAAAACGATTTGCTGATGGCTTGCATGGATTTACATGATCAGCAGCAAAAAGCACAGCTATATGAAATACAAGGTTTAGCTACCAATGCGATTGATGAAATGATTCGGATCGCAAATTATTTGGATCAGATGCTTAAACAGGTTTCGCCAACTTTGATATTTGATGTGCAGAAATACCACCGCGAAGCCTGGGACAAGATGAATAAAATGCACAATGAAGATGTTTATAAAGAAATTTATGCCAATTTGGAAAGAGGGGTGAGAGAAGGGTTGTACAGAACGGATTTTGATATTGATATAATCGCAAAAATTTATGTTAATACCTCTTTATTGGGCACCAGGCCTGATGTTTTTTCACCCAAAGACTACAAAATGCACGAAATATTGAAAATGAATATCTTGTACCATTTACACGGAATTGTATCTGAAAAAGGGCTCAGTCTCTTACAATTAATGAAAGAAGAATTAAACTGATTACAAAACAGTGGGAGAAGCACAATATTATTGCTTGCTTTCTTACTTCAATAACCAATAAAACTATTGTTTAGATGTCAAAATTACAATTATTTATCTTAATTATGTTTGGTGCTTTTGGCATGAATGCACAAAAGACATTGACCCTCGAAGAGGCAATTCAATATGCGATGAAAAACAATATCAGTATTCGCAATGCTCAGATTAATATTGCAGATGCCGAAGAACGAATAGCTGAAAACAAAGCAACGGGTTTGCCACAAGTCAATGCATCACTAGATTGGCAGTCTTTTTTTCTAATACCGAAAATTGTTTTTCCAGCCAGCTTTACTAATGGTACTTCTAATGCTGTGTTTGGAATTTTGGGTGGATATGGCGTGAAAGACAGAAATGGTGTTGAGATTCCCAGCACCCCTCCAATCGATCCCAATGCCTCTACCGAACCGGTCAAAGTTGCCATTCAACAGAGACATGCTATTACTCCAAGTTTGTCAGTCAGCCAATTGTTTTATTCCGGAAGTTACAACGTAGCGAAAAGAGCTGCGCGAGAATACCGCGACCTTGTGCAGAAACAATTGTCTTCAAAACAAAATGAAATCAGGAATCAGGTGATTGACGCTTATTTGCCTGCATTGTTAATCACAGAGTCGGTCAAAACGCTGGATAAGAATATCGCAAATCTGGAGAAATTACTTAGAGAAACATCTGCCTTGAATCAACAGGGTTTTATTGAGAGTCTTGATGTTGATCGTCTTACTTTGTCATTAGAAAATATCAAAACACAAAAAGCGAACATCGAAAGAAATAAGGAACTGGTTATTAATGCACTGAAATTTGTCATGGGCGCTGGTCCTGGTGAAAATTTTGAGTTGACTGATAATGTGGTCACCTTACTGACTGAAGTAGCCGCGACGGATCTGGAAGGAACAGTAGATTTCAATAAGCGTCCGGAGTACATCTTAATTAAACAAGGTGAAAAAATGCAATCCCTACAACTGGACCTGGCTAAATCGTCAGTATTACCGACTGTGGCGGGTTTTGCCAGCTATTCCAATGGTTTTCAAGGAAACAGCTTTAAAGCTAATAATTATTTTTTCATACCTACAGGAGTAGTGGGAGCTAAAGTCACTGTGCCTATCTGGAACGGTGGCGGAACTGCCCATACCAAGCAGCGCGCCGTGCTGGCATTGGAGCAGGTTCGAAACCAAAGAATTGAATTTGAAAATGCAGTCAACTTGCAGGTTTCAAATTCGCGAATCGCTTACAACAATGCGAAGATAAACCTTGCCAGCCAGGAGAAAAATCTAAACCTAGCTGAAAAGATATTCAATATTTCAAAAACAAAATACAAAGAAGGCGTAGGATCCAGCGTAGAAATAATTCAGGCTGAAAGTACGCTCTATCAAAATCAGCAGAATGTAATTCAAGCGAAATACGATCTGCTCAAGGCGAAGATGGAACTGGATAAGGCGTTGGGTAACCGCTAATTTAGAACCAATAACTAATTTCGATATACCAAAATAAATATACTAGATCTTAATCAAAATTTTATGAAAAAAAATAACTTTTTTCAAATGAAAACAAACAGCAAATTTAATTATACACTCGCAATGTTGTCTATTGCAATGTTTCTGCTGGTGAGCGGATGTGGTAAAAAAACAGCAGATACCACCACTCTTGACGGAAAAAAAACACGGTTGGCGGAATTGCAAACGGAAATGGCCAAGATCACCGGCGAGATTGCAACTTTGGAAATAGAGGTGGCTGCTTTGGATCCCGCTTCCTCCAGAGAAAAGGTCACTGCGGTGGTCACCGAAACGGTAATTCCGCAGACTTTTGTACACTCTATCGATCTTCAGGGTTCTGTAAAGTCAGACGATGAGATGATGCTTTCTCCTAAAATGCCTGGCAATGTCACTAAAGTCTTGATTAAAATCGGTGACAAAGTAAATGCGGGGCAGGTCATTGCCTACATGGATGATGCAGTAATGAGACAAAGCATTGCTCAAGTTCAAACACAACTGGATTTTGCTCGCCAGAATTATGAAAAACTGGATCGTTTGTGGAAACAAAACATCGGTACGGAAGTACAGGTTTTGGGTGCAAAAACTCAAGTGCAAGGACTTGAAAAGCAAATCGCAACCATGAACGAGCAAAATAGCAGCAATGTGGTGCGTGCGCCACGATCCGGAACTATTGACGAATTGTACACTAAAGTAGGAATGCCGGCGTCTCCCGGAGTGCCAATGGCAAAATTAGTGACGCGTTCGGGTCTGAAAGTTGTGGCTGATATTGCTGAAGGGTATTCTGGCAGAATCCGCCAGGGCAATGATGTGATTCTGAATTTTCCTGATTTGAAGAAGGAAACGAAAGCGAAAATCGGATATGTCAGTCAGACAATCAACGCATTAAATCGCACTTATCGCGTAGATATACCGGTAAATGGAGCCGACCTGATTCCCAATATGATCACTACCATACGTGTAATTGATTACAAAAAAGAGAATAGTATTGTAATTCCAATTAATCTTATTCAGAAAAGCGAAGAAGGCGATTATGTACTGATTGCTGAAAATGGGGCAGCTAAAAAAGTGCCGATTACTGTTGGACAAACTTATGGCGACAAAGCAGAGGTACTCAGCGGTTTGAAAGCTGGAAACAACCTGATCACCGTTGGATTTCAATCATTGAATAACGGAGATAAAATAAAGATCTAATTTGAAGATTTGAAGATTTGAAAATTTGATGATATGATTGAACGTCGCAGGCTCCTTATATCGCTAACGCTTTTATATCGCTAACGCTTTTATATCACTAACGCTTTTTTTCATTTCGCTAACGATCCTTATTTTAGGCTGTTTCTTCGTTTTTTGCAAATAAGAGTCTAAAAGGAGAGAAGTGATACCGATTTATAGTTAGTGAAATAGGAAAAATTGCAGCAGATTTTCAAATTTGATTTGTTTGACTTTCCGACAGGAAAGTCCACAAAGATGCCGTCAGGCATCCTTCTAAAAATAGGACATGCCGACGAAGGAGGCATACCACAATCATCAAATCATCAAATTTTCAAATTAAGGTATTTTTTTTGTACAATATTAATCTCTCTACTAAATGTTAGATAAAATTAAAGAATTTTTTCCGTCTTCTTGGTCGATAGACAATAAGACGAGCATATATATCCTGACCATTATCATTACTATGGCAGGTATTCTGAGTTATCAAAGTCTCCCAAAAGAGCAGTTTCCCGAGGTGGTATTTCCCCAGATATTGGTAAATACACTGTATCCCGGAACTTCTCCGATTGATATGGAAAATTTGGTGACCAAACAGATTGAGAAGCAAGTGAAGGGGATATCGGGAGTGAAAAAAGTTACTTCCAATTCAATCCAGAACTTCTCATCCATCAATGTAGAGTTTGGTACCGATGTCAACGTGACACTGGCCAAACAAAAGGTAAAAGATGCGGTGGATAAAGCAAAGGCAGATCTTCCAAGCGATTTGCCTAAGGATCCGGATGTAATGGATATCGACATTTCACAAGTGCCCATCATGAACATCAATGTTTCCGGAGATTACGATCTAAGTAAATTGAAGGGATATTGCGATGAATTGAAAGATGATATCGAAGGCATGAAGGAAATCACCCGTGTAGATCTGATTGGAGCACTTGATCGCGAAATTCAGATCGACGTGGATATGTATAAAGCCGCCTTGGCCAATATTACCCTCTCTGACATCGAAATGGCTGTTAAGTACGAGAATATGACCATTCCCGGAGGACAAGTAGATATGGGCAATATGAAACGCTCGATTTCGATATCCGGAGAAGTGAAAAATGTATCGGAAATTGAGAACATCATTGTAAAAGGTGGAACAGGCGCTGTAGCATATCTAAAAGATGTTGCAACAGTAAAAGACGGATTCAAAGAAAAGGAAAGTTTCGCCAGAATGGATGGCAAGAACGTTATTACCTTAAACGTAATCAAACGTACAGGAGCTAACTTAATTAATGCGGCGGATAAAATTCGGACTACTATCGATGGTCGTAAGAATACTACATTCCCCAAAGACCTGAAGATTACAATTACGGGAGATCAAAGTAGCAAAACAAGGGTGACATTACATGATTTGATCAATACGATTATCATTGGATTCATTCTGGTGACTTTGATATTGATGTTTTTCATGGGCACTACCAATGCCATTTTTGTGGCGGCATCAGTACCAATTTCCATGTGTATAGCCTTCCTGATCATGCCGGGCATAGGATTTACCTTGAATTTTGTGGTATTGTTTGGTTTTTTGCTGGCGCTGGGAATTGTCGTTGATGATGCGATTGTGGTCATCGAGAATACGCATCGTATCAATCATGAGAACCCTTCGTTGGGTATTGTAAAATCTGCTAAGTTAGCTGCAGGTGAAGTTTTTATTCCCGTTTTATCCGGTACGCTTACGACGCTTGCTCCTTTTATACCACTTGCATTCTGGCAAGGAGTGATTGGCAAGTTCATGTATTATATGCCGGTGACGATGATCGTGACATTAAGTGCATCATTGGTCGTGGCCTATATCATGAATCCCGTTTTTGCGGTAGACTTTATGGACGACGTGGATCACAAAACGGGTGAGTACATTCATGAGAAACCCAATAAAATTACGAGAGGATTTTTGGTTACTTCTATCATTTTTGCAGTAGTAATCATTATGAGTCACCTGGGAGGAAATCACTTTCTTGGGAATTTAGCCATTTTTATTTATTTGTTCTTTTTGCTGAATAAGTTTGTTTTACATAGCATTATTCAGAAATTCCAGGAAAAGACCTGGCCTTCTATTCAAGACAAGTATGCGCGTTTCTTGAACTGGTGTATGGAAGGACGTCGTCCGGTCGGTGTATTTAGTGCGGTAATCGGATTGTTGATCTTGTCATTTGTTTTGGTTGGATTGTTTCCACCTAAAGTGATATTTTTCCCGTCAGGTGATCCGAATTATGTATATACGTACGTAGAATTACCTATTGGAACGCATCAAAACTATACCGATTCGATAACAAAGATTGTCGAAAAGCGGGTAAAAGGCGTTGTTGGTGACAATAATCCTCTTGTGGAAAGTATGATTACCAATGTCGCAGTTGGCGCAGGCGATCCGCAGGCTTTTGATATGTCTGTCGCTTCTCACAAAGGAAAAGTGACAGTGGCTTTTGTCGAATTTGCACAAAGGAATGGAGAGTCGACTGTTCCATATTTGGATAAAATCAGAGAGGCAGTAAAAGATATTCCTGGTACTCAGGTAGTTGTAGAACAAGAGAAGGGTGGTCCGCCGACCGGTAAACCAATTTCAATTGAAATGTATGGGGAAGATTTTAAGGAATTATCCAATACCTCGCAAGAATTGATCAGATTCCTGAACAATAAGAAAATTGGGGGAATCGAAGAATTGAAATCTGACCTCGTACTCAATAAGCCCGATGCAGCTATAAAAATAGACCGTGAAAGGGCGCGCCGCGAGGGTATTTCGACTGCTCAGATTGGTGGACAAATCAACAATGCAGTTTTTGGAAAGGAAGTCAGCAAATTCCGTGATGGGAATGATGATTATCCGATTATGCTTCGTTTCAAACCAGAGCAAAGAAATAACCTTAATATATTAATGAATGCTGAGATTTCTTACCGCGATATGAATATGGGAGGTATGATGCGTTCAGTGCCAATATCTTCTGTTGCAGATGTTGAATTTGGTAATGCAGTGGGTGGTATTAAACGCAAAAATGAAGAAAGGGTAGTGACGGTAAGTTCAAATGTACTTACCGCTTTTAATCCAAACGAAGTCGTGGCTCAAACGCAGGCAGCTTTGAAGGAATTCAAATCGCCGTCCACTATACGTATCAAATTCGGTGGCGAGCAAGAAGATCAGGCTGAAACTATGGGATTCTTAAGTGGGGCTATGTTGACATCGATATTGTTGATTATTTTGATTCTGGTTATACAATTCAACTCGGTAAGTAAGCCGATTATCATTCTATCTGAGATTATTTTTTCCGTAATTGGAGTTTTACTTGGATTTGTTATTTTCAGAATGCAGATTTCCATTGTAATGACAGGTATTGGTATCATCGCATTGGCTGGAATTGTGGTTCGAAATGGTATATTGCTCGTCGAGTTCACTGATATACTGCTCGAGCGGGGACTTAGTCTTCGCGAAGCAATTGTGGAAGCGGGTCGAGCCAGGATGACACCTGTACTTTTGACCGCAAGTGCAACCACCCTGGGTTTGATTCCCCTTGCTGTGGGGCTTAATATTGACTTTTATACTTTGTTTAGTGAGTTGAATCCGCACATTTTCTTTGGTGGAGATTCAGTTGCCTTCTGGGGACCATTGTCATGGACAATGATATTCGGATTGATATTTGCAACCTTCCTGACTTTAATTGTGGTACCAGCGATGTTGATGATCGTTGGTAAGGCTAAGCCAAAAATTTCCAGAAGTTACCGCAAGTTGGTCGGCTTAGATTAATCGACCAATTTCAAGATATTTTTCGTTTTGTTTTGATTTGGCCACTTCGCTTCACGGCGGAGTGGCCTTTTTTTAGTTGAAAATTGAAAGTTGAAAAGTGAAAATGACATTTTCACTTTTCAACTTTCAATTTTCAATTTCATTTATCTTTCCCCGATTTGTTGGCGCCACATGGCATAGTAAAGGCCTTTTTCAGCCAGTAGATTATCATGGCTTCCCGTTTCGATAATGATTCCTTTTTCAAGTACGAAAATTCTGTCGGCATGCATAATAGTTGACAAGCGGTGAGCGATCATCACTGTGATGTTTTCTCTTTTGGCAGCCAAGGCCTTTACCGTTTGGGTGATATCGTCTTCAGTGATACTGTCCAGTGAAGACGTTGCTTCATCGAATACGAGTAAATTGGGCTCTCTCAGGAGTGCACGTGCAATAGAAAGTCTTTGTTTTTCCCCTCCGGAAATTTTCATTCCTCCTTCTCCAATAATGGTGTCAAGTCCGTTTTCGGATCTTGCGAGTAGGTTCTGGCAAGATGCTTTTTCAAGTACAGCAAGAATCATTTCCTCGGATGCGGAAGGATTCACAAAGAGGAGATTTTCCTTTATCGTTCCGGAGAAAAGCTGCGTATCCTGGGTGACAAATCCAATTTGATTGCGCAATAGGTCGACATCTATTTCATGGCTGTCTGTTCCATTGTAGAGAATGTGGCCATCATCGACACTGTACAAACCAACTAGTAATTTGACCAAAGTAGTTTTTCCGGCACCAGATGGGCCTACGAATGCGACTGTTTCTCCAATTTTCACATCAAAACTGATATTGTCCAGTGCTTTTGTCTTGGCAGTTTTGTGCTGAAAACTGACCTTGTCGAAAGTGAGCGATACGATACTTCCCAATGACACCGGGTTTTCAGGTTTTTTCTCCAATGGCGTATTGATAATCTTTTCGAAATTTCCCAGTGAAGCTTCGGCTTCCCTATAACTGAGGATTACATTGCCCATTTCCTGAAGTGGATTGAAAATGAAGAAACTGTAAAACTGCAAAGTCATTAATTGTCCGATTGTCGCATGATCTTTAAAGATCAGGTAGAGTAGGATAAACAAGATGGTTTGTCTGAGAAAGTTGACCAAGGTGCCTTGTATAAATGCAAGACTTCTGATTGTCCTCACTTTTTTCAATTCTAATCCCAGTATTTTTAAAGTCGTATTGTTCAATCGCTTAATCTCTTGGTCAGCCAATCCGAGACTTTTGATGAGTTCAATATTTCTCAGACTCTCGGTTGTAGAGCCAGCCAGTAGGTTAGTTTCCTTTACAATAGCAGTTTGGGTGGCCTTTACTTTCTTAGATAATTTGTTGATTACCAAAGCAAGAATAAGTGATGCGATGATATACACGGGAAGGAGACCTTGGTAGACCTGCGCCGCATACACCATGACAAAACCAATTCCGACGATGGAAATGAAAAATACATTGATGAAATACATAATGAACTTCTCAGTATCTGATCTGACTTTTTGAAGCACATTGAGCGTCTCACCACTTCTTTTGTCCTCAAATGCCTGAAAAGGCAATTGCATCGAGTGCTTCAGTCCGTCGGTATATACTTTGGCTCCGAATTTCTGGATAACCACATTCATCGTATAGTCTTGAAAAGCCTTTGCGATTCTGCTCACCATTGCAACACTGATACTTGCCAAAATCAACATTCCTACACCACGTACAAATTCTGGCTCGGAATAGTCTTTCGGGTTTTTAGCAAAAGTGTCGATGATTCGACCAAAAATATAAGGGTCTAACAAAGAGAAGATCTGGTTGATGGCAGCCAGAACGAATGTTAAAAAAATGAGTCCTTTGTATTGTTTTAAATAGGATAAAAGTATTTTCATAATTGTGTTTTCTATAGAAAAAATGGGCGGGCGAAGATATGACTTTCTGACCTATCATTTTCATAGTCAGTAACAATTAGCTAAACAGAAGAAAGTGGTAAGAGTTTACTATTGTTTTTTCAATAATTCAAGGTAGGGTTTGGTGAGGTCATTTAATACCGCCATTGAAAGTACATATTGTTTGATTTTCCAGCCTTCGGAGGTTTTTTTCAGTACACCTGAACCTCGGCATTTCCCCATCCAGGTATCCAGCAACTCATCAAACCAGGCATGTTGACCATTTTCTGTAAAATAGACGGTTCGGTTTAGTGGTTTGAAGTCCCAGGCAGAATCTTTTTGGAAATATTTTTCCGACCATTTTTTCAGTTCATCTCTTTTCCAGT
>JBMOJB010000129.1:0-11019 GCA_049316985.1 Saprospiraceae bacterium
GGAATGGAGCACCAGACGATGAGTTTTATGGTAAATTTCGGCTACGAACTTATGGCGCATGAATTGGCGCACCAGTGGTTTGGTGACGCGGTAACCTGTGGAACCTGGGAAGACATCTGGCTTAATGAAGGATTCGCTACCTATTTAAGCGGATTGTGTTACGAACGTTTTTTTAAAAATACCTATTGGGGGCAATTCAAAGCAGGAAGAATCAATTCGGTAGTCAGCGCTCCGGATGGTTCGGTGTGGGTAGACGATACGACGCAAGTAAATCGAATTTTCAATGGTCGTTTGTCTTATGCAAAGGGAGCCATGGTTTTACATATGTTAAGATGGGAGCTGGGTGATCAGGTCTTTTTTCAGGCGATTAGAAATTACCTTAACGATCCGGATAGAAGTTATGCATTTGCACAGACCAAACACTTGAAAGGACATTTTGAAAAAGTATCCGGAAGAAATTTAGATGAGTTTTTTAAAGATTGGTATTATGGTCAGGGTTATCCGACCTATAATTTGAAATGGAGTCAAACTGGAAATAATCTGGCTGTGGTAGTCGGGCAGACACAATCCAGTCCTGTTGTTTCTTTTTTCGAAATGGAACTGCCTATTCGGGTAATTGGCAAAGCAGGAGAGCAAATTGATTTTAGATTAAAAAACGACTTTTCCGGACAATCCTATGTGCTTAATGTCCCGTTTTCGGTACAGAAGATCGAATTTGATCCCGATCTATGGTTAATTTCGAAAGAAAATCAGGTGACAGTTGCATCGAAAGATTTACACGATTACAATGGGTACGTAATTTCGCCAAATCCTGCTTTAGATGGCTTTTTCCGAATCGAAACCCAAGAGCAGTTTGCAAGTTATCGTATTATTGATCTAAATGGAAGATTAATTCAACAAGGAAGCGGTTCTCAAATTGACCTTTCAAAAAATGCGGATGGCATTTATCTGCTGCAAATACTAACAGAAGGAGGAGTATTTACGAGAAAATTAGTCAAAGGGTTTTGATCATATTTATTCACAGAAGCGAATCATTAGTTGCTCCATTTTGGCTTTCATTTCATAGTTGTTGCAGGTAAAATTGTTGACAATCATGCTGAAGCACAAGCGTGTTCCGTCCTTTTTATCGATATAGCCGGTGTAGGATCTCACCCGCGTCATGCTACCGCTTTTTGCGCGGAGTTTGCCGAGGGCTGCTGATTTTTTAAACATACTTTTTAGCGTGCCGCTTTCACCAGCCTTAGGTAGTGATTCGTAGAAAGCAGGACCAATTATTGGGTCACTATTTAATTGTTGTAGGATGGACGCCAGTTGGTGACTGCTTACTGCGCTCCTTGAAGAAAGACCACTTCCGTCTTCCATAAAGAATCCGTTCAGGTCAATTCCTTTACTTTTCCAGTAGTTCATGACAACTTCGCAGCCTTTCGTTGGTGTACCTTCTTCATTTTGAAATTTAGCTATTGCCCTAAGCAATGCCTCGACAAACATGTTATTGCTTTCCTGATTGGCCTCTTCGACAATTTTCGTCAATTTTGGAGAAGAAAAGGTAAAGAAAGTTTTACGGCTTCCTTTAGGCGCTAGTTTTAAATCAGTAATACTTAAAGGTTTCCTTTTAATCTGAACATGGAACCTATTCTTTAGCATTTCATTGAAATAATAAGCAGCTGCATAGGGCGGGTCGGGCATTGCGCCTTCAATTTTTATGATATTAGTACCTGCGGGTATAGTTCCTCGAACGATTACTTCATCATTATACGGTGCCGTATAGATATTCGTTTTTTCCGGGGAATTGGCAGGGCCTGTAATTAGTTGGTTGACGAAACTGATTTCCGGGATAAAAGGAACAGAACCAATAATTTTTGGAGCAGAACCGATAACCGTATTTTGTTGCAAAAGCAGACTGTACTGATTTTCGTTGATGTTCAAGCCGTATGCACCTGCTCCATAGGAATTTCCAATATCATCCCATTGCCAATTGGATCCTATAGCCTCATCTGCGCTGAAAAATGTACCATCGCCTATTATTCTGCCGTTGATTGAACAGATGTTTTGCTTTTCTACTTCTTTGCCAAAAGTGTCCATCACTTCCTGTGTTTGAAGTATACCGGGAATGTGGTCAGTACCCAAGGTTGGGTCTCCGAAACCCTTTATGTAGAGATTCCCATAAAGTATTCCCTCTTCGGGATCGATTTGACCGTCGTATTGCAATTCCGTTTTGAAAGTATAATCGGGCCCCATCATACCGAGTGCAGCACCGGTGGTAACTACTTTCATCGAAGAGGCGGGGGTAAGACTTAATTCGGGATTGTGACTGGCGACGACCAGTCCCGTACCGGCATCAATAACACAAATACTGATGCCGGCATGAGAAAGACTTTGATCACTGACAAATGCTGAAATTGCCTTATTCAGTGCAGAATAGTTTTGAGCTGATGATTTTTGAAGACCAACAATAATTATCAATATAAATAGCGTCAACTTTTTCATCAGATTAGGGCTAAATCATTATAGCAATTGTGCCATATTTGTTTTGGCGACCATAATCGCAGGCAAATCTTCAATTTTTACTCTTTCTTGAAGCATTGTATCTCTGTCTCTGATGGTCACGGTGTTGTTTTCCAGCGTCTCGAAATCGATTGCTACACAATAAGGAGTACCGATCGCATCCTGACGGCGATATCTGCGACCGATGGCATCTTTTTCATCGTATTGGCACTTCACATGAACTTTCAATTGATTGAAAACCTCATAAGCTTTTGCCGTAAGTTCTTCTTTGTTTTTCAAAAGTGGAAGAATAGCACATTTGATTGGCGCCAAAGCAGGGTGCAATTTAAGAACTGTTCTTGTCGCGTCTTCGCCATTTGCATCGGGAACAGTTTCTTCCTGGAATGCATTGCTTAAAGTGGCCAGAAACATACGATCACATCCAACTGACGTTTCTACTACATAAGGAACATAACTTTCATTCAATTCCGGATCAAAATACTGCAATTTTTTGCCGGAAAATTTCTGATGGCTGCTCAAATCGAAGTCGGTTCTCGAGTGAATTCCTTCCAGTTCTTTGAACCCAAAAGGAAATTCAAATTGAATATCGACAGCGGCATCAGCATAATGCGCCAAATTGTCGTGGTCTTTGAATTTTAATTTATTGCTTGGGTTTACCACTTTATGCCATTTGATTCGGGCATCTTTCCAATAGTTGTACCATTCAACCTGTGTGCCCGGGCGTACGAAGAATTGCATTTCCATCTGTTCGAATTCGCGCATTCTGAAGATAAACTGACGCGCAACGATTTCATTTCTGAAAGCTTTGCCTATCTGAGCGATACCAAATGGAATTTTTTGTCTGGTTGATTTTTGTACATTCAAGAAGTTGACAAAAATTCCCTGTGCTGTTTCCGGACGAAGGTATAGCTTGCCTTCTTCTCCGGCGATGTTACCCAACTGGGTATTGAACATCAGATTAAATTGACGGACTTCGGTCCAATTGCGCGAACCGCTTACATCGCAGGCGCATTCCAGTTCTTCGATCATGGCTTTCAGATCCGGCATGTCGCTGTTTTTCATTGCGGTGCCGAGTCTGGCTTCGTAAGTATCAATTTTTTGCTGGTATTCTACGACGCGGGTATTGGTACTGCGAAACATGGTTTCATCGAAGTTTTCAAAGCGTTTTGCTGCTTTTTCCACTTCTTTCTTGATTTTATCTTCAATTTTAGCCAAAGCTTCTTCAATCAAAACATCGGCACGGTAGCGTTTTTTGCTATCCTTGTTATCTACCAAAGGGTCGTTGAATGCGTCTACATGTCCGGATGCTTTCCAGGTAGTCGGGTGCATAAAGATGGCCGCATCGATACCCACGATATTCTCATGCATCTGGGTCATGGCTTTCCACCAGTACTCTTTGATATTATTTTTCAATTCCACTCCATAAGGACCGTAATCGTAAACAGCTGCCAGTCCATTTTCATATATTTCTGAGGAAGGGAAAATAAAACCATATTCTTTTGAATGAGCTACGAGTTTCTTAAATAGATCGTCTTGTGAAATTGCCATATTTGTAATTGTTATTGTCCGTTTAAGGTTAAAATTTTTTAATACATTTTTTGTTAAATAAGGTCGAAAGTTAAATTTGAACAACAAATTTTAAATTCGAGTGCAAAGATAGGTGTACCCCGGCAAACATTAACGTAATTGAAAGGCTAAATGATGCGATTTGTAAAGGATTTGGCGGATTCTAGCTTTCGGTTTAACTTATTTTAATGGAATCATGTTTATTTTCGTCTTTATATACAACATGCGTAGGTTCACGATGTTTTATCGTCGTACGCATCATAGCTCAAAATAGTAAATATTTAAAACAAATAATTTTATTATTAGAGAGGAGAATGCTACATTTGTTTTTAAAGTGCTGAACAGAATTTTGCAATGAAATCAGATACGTCGAGTAAAAAAGTGAAAAAAGCTGATCGCGTGAACGTGGATCAATTCAAACATGAGATATTTATCAAAGGTGCGCGCAGCAACAACCTGAAAAATATCGATGTACATATACCCAAGAACCAGCTAGTGGTCGTAACCGGTGTTTCCGGTTCAGGGAAATCTTCAATCACCATGGATACGCTTTTTGCAGAAGGTCAAAGGTGTTATGTGGAGAGCCTATCCAGTTATGCGCGCCAGTTTTTGGGTAGAATGAAAAAGCCCGAAGTAGATTATATTAAGGGCATTTGTCCGGCAATAGCGATTGAACAGAAAGTAACCACAGGGAATCAGCGATCGACCGTGGGTTCAATGACCGAAATCTACGATTATCTGCGTCTTTTGTATGCTCGAATTGGCAAGACGATCTCTCCTGTATCCGGTGATATTGTTAAGAAGCATGAAGTACGTGATGTGGTAGATTATATGATGTCGCTTAAGGACGATAGTCGTTTGCATTTGTTCACGCCCATGAATGCCAAGTGGAAAGATCGTACGCTGGAGCAGGAATTGAATGTACTTTTGAAAAAAGGCTACACCAGAGTTGCTTTTGGGGGGAAATTGATGCAAATCGAGGATGTTATCAGCGAAAAATCGATTGATATCTCGCAGTTGGCCTATACATTCAGAGAGCAAAATCTGTGGATCCTGATCGACCGTTTTGTAGTAAAGGCAGAGGGTGAGGAGAATATCAAGCGGATGGGCGACTCCGTACAAACTGCCTTTCAGGAAAGCGATGGAGAAGCAATAGTCAGCGAAGATCTAAGTGTTAATCATGCCATTGTATTCAACAATCGTTTTGAACTCGACGGCATTGAATTTCTGGAGCCATCACAGCAATTGTTTAATTACAACAATCCGTATGGGGCTTGCCCGGTTTGCGAAGGTTATGGGAAGGTTATCGGAATCGATGATGATAAAGTAATTCCGGATAAATATAAATCAGTTTTTGACGGATGTATTGCTCCCTGGAAAGGAGAAAAAGGACACGATTACTTACAGAGTTTACTTAAAAATGCACATAAGTTTGATTTTCCACTTCACAAGCCTTATAAAGATTTGAGTGTAGCAGAGAAAAAACTATTGTGGAAAGGGAATAAATTTTTTGATGGTATTGATCGCTTTTTTAAAGACCTGGAATCTCAGACTTACAAAATCCAGAATCGTATCATGCTCGCGCGTTATCGGGGAAAAACCACCTGCCACGAATGTGAAGGCGGACGATTGCGCAAAGAAGCGTCTTATGTGAAAATCGAAACTGTTTCCTTGCCGGAGCTCATTCTGCTCCCAATGGATGAGTTGATGCTGTTTTTCAAGGAACTTGCGCTTAGTGAATACGACCAGCAAGTAGCGAAAAGGCTGCTCCTGGAAATTAACAACCGATTGCGAAATCTATGCGATCTGGGCCTTGGATATCTAACCTTGGATAGAATTTCTTCCACTTTAAGCGGTGGGGAAACCCAACGAATCAACCTTACGCGAACCTTAGGAAGTAATCTGACTGCATCGATGTATATTTTGGATGAACCCAGCGTTGGGCTGCATCCACGGGATACCGGCAGACTCGTTAAAGTACTGATGCAGCTTCGCGATTTGGGCAATACAGTTATTGTTGTTGAGCACGAGGAAGAAGTAATCAAAAATGCCGACTACCTGATAGATATCGGCCCTGAAGCCGGAGTACATGGAGGGCACCTGATTTTCGCCGGTGCATATGATAAAATCTATGAAGATGCGTCAGAAAGCCTGACCACAAAATATATGACCGGTAAAATGGCCATACTCGTTCCTGTTATAAGAAGAAAAGGCGGCAACCATATTTTGATCAAAGGTGCCAGGATGCACAACTTGAAGAATATTGATGTAAAAATACCGCTGCAAGCTTTAAGTGTCATTACCGGAGTGAGTGGTTCAGGGAAAACAAGTTTGGTGAAAGGGATTTTATATCCGGCATTGAAAGAGCACCTGGGCGAACCACAGCCGAGTGGTATCGGGAGTTTTGATGGTCTGGAAGGCGATTTAAAGTCTATATCTCAGGTAGAGCTGGTCAATCAGGCGCCGATCGGCAAATCCAGCCGCTCCAATCCCGTCACTTATGCAAAAGCATTTGACTATATCCGGGATTTGATGTGTGAGCAGCAATTGTCCAGCATTCGAGGATTTAAGCCCAAGCATTTTTCTTTTAATGTGGAAGGTGGGCGCTGCGAAACCTGTAAAGGTGAAGGAGAACAGGTGATTGAGATGCAATTTTTAGCAGATGTGCATCTTGAATGTGAAGAATGCAAAGGGAAACGCTTCAGACAAGAAGTATTGGATGTACAATTCAATGGCAAAAATATTTTTGAGATACTTTCGCTTACTGTTGAAGAAGCGTTGGATTTTTTCAAAGGCAACAAAAAAATTATTGAAAAGATTAAACCCCTAAATGATGTGGGATTGGGCTATGTGCAATTGGGACAATCCTCCAGCACCCTTTCAGGAGGAGAAGCGCAAAGGGTAAAACTGGCATCATTTCTCAATCAGGAAAAGAATACGGAAAAAGTGCTTTTTATCTTTGACGAGCCGACAACCGGACTACATTTTCACGATATACAGAAATTAATGAATGCGCTGAATGCGCTGGTTGAAAAAGGCCACAGTGTGGTTGTGGTAGAGCACAATGTTGACGTGATAAAATGTGCAGATTGGGTAGTTGATTTAGGTCCTGAAGCCGGAAAACACGGCGGCAACCTTGTTTTTCAAGGTATTCCTGAAGATCTGCTCAATTGTGAAGAAAGTATAACCGCGCAGTTTTTGAACGGAAAATTGTAAGTATTTCATTTTAAAGCACTAAAAAAAGCATTAATAAAGCTAAAGTTGCTACTTTTGTGCAAAATTCAATACTTATGAAATTTGGAGTTGTTTTATTTCCCGGGTCTAATTGTGACGATGACATGATGCATGTATTAGGCAATGTGATGAACGCAGAAGTGGTAAAATTATGGCATAAGGATTATAATCTTGACGGATTCACCAAAGATGATTGTATCATTCTTCCGGGTGGATTTTCATACGGCGATTACTTAAGATGTGGTGCAATTGCACGATTTTCACATATTATGCAAGCGGTGATTGATTTTGCCAACAATGGTGGATATGTTTTTGGGATTTGCAACGGATTTCAAATCTTGTGTGAATCGCATTTGTTGCCAGGAGTATTATTGGCGAACTCCAACCAAAAGTTCATATGTAAAAATACTTACTTGAAAACGGTCACGTGCAATACCCGTCTGACCGAACACCTTGATTTGAATCAGCCTTTGAAAATTCCAATCGCTCATGCCGAGGGAAGATTTCATGCTGATGAAAAGACCTTGAAGAAACTTGTAAAAAATGACCAGATTCTCTTCAAGTATTGTGATGAGGATGGCAAAGTAACCAATGCAGCAAATCCTAACGGGACAAGCCTCAACATCGCCGGAATCTGCAACGAGAAAAGAAATGTCTTTGGAATGATGCCACATCCCGAGCGCGCTGCGGAAGGAATTTTGGGCAATACAGATGGCAGACTAATTTTCGAATCGTTGCTGAATGATGTGTTGCGGATTGCGTAGAAAGAAAGATCCTTATTCAAGTTGAGAGTTGAATAAGGATTTTTTTTGACAAAATATCATACCTGTAAAAAACTGATTTTGATTTGCCATGAAGCCAATCAGGAGACGTATTTATTATCAAGTGGTTGAGTTTGTAGAATACAGCAGAATATCTTGGTGAAAGGGAAGCCCTATAACCCCAGTTTTAATTATACCGAATTCGGTACAATTAGAAATACAACTGGCGGAGGCAATTTTGTCTTGTCATTAAAAATTGAATCTAAATTGCCGACATTACTGCTTTGCCTATTCTTACACGATGTTTCCTTAAATATGCGAAGATTTGCAGCTCAAATCAGATCCATTTGTAGCTCAAATATTTGTAATTCTGAGCCACAAATGATATATTTATAAGCTACAAATGTTGTCCCAGCTCATTCAGCACTATCGACTCTGTTGATTACAAAAAGCAATGCTCATTTTCTATGAGCAAAACAATATCACCGCTTTCAAAAACATCTTTATCAGCCAGTTTGAATTTGCGGTTAGGACTTATTTTTAGGGGGTGTTGATCGGAAGGCTGATATTTAAGTCTCTTAAGAATGATGTGTTGAGAATCGAATAAAAATAAAATAGAAGTTGAAAAAGGATTTTTTTGGTCTTAAGCAAAAAAAAGTAGTAGGGAAGATATTGAATCCTCTAGAATCGAACAATCAGTGAAATCTGTGTGATCTCCTAGACCGGTTGTTCTATCATTTGAATGCTCAGAATCGCACTCCTTTACTTAGGATAGTCTTTTAGGAATTTATTTGCGCGGGAATTCATAAATTGGCAACTTTGTATTGCCTCAAAAATAATCTTTTTTTTAATTTCTAGACGCGGTATCATGAAAACTACTGATTTACTACAGGAAATAAAGCTATTGCCATTAGCTGAAAGGTTCTATATCGTGGAAGAGACGATCAAATCGATTAAGAATGGTGAAATAGGAAGCCAAATGGAATGGGCGGCAAATGAACTTCGAGGAGAATATGTCAACAATAAGGAATTAACAGAATTCACGGATTTAAATCTTGCGTTCAATGCCAAGTTGAAAACAAAGTGAATCTAGTACTTCATCTTGGGTCTTTATGTCCGAAACATTTCCAAATAAACTTGAAAGTCTTAGTTTATCAAGTGTCCGTATTTGATGACAAAGCAAAATTGATTCGTTAACTAGCCCGTAATTATTTGCCGGGATTAAGACTTCATTCGGATAGATTTTTCTTCCTGGTTTTCTTGTAGTGATTGGAATTACATTTACAATATTGAGTAGTTCGTTAATTTCATTTTCACTTATGATAAGTACAGGTCTCGATTTTCCCTGTTCTGAACCAACAACAGGGTCAAGACTTGCCCGAAAAATTGACCATCTTTCAACTTTCATATTGTTCATTATCTATGAGGTCAAATTCTTCACTTATTTCTTTGACATCAGCCAGAAACAAGGGGTCATGCGAGGCCAATTTCAACAATTCAAGTTTCGCTGATTTAGAATCGATATGATCGTAAATATAAACTGTTACGTAATTTGTATCTTTAAAATCAGGCGGTAGTGTAAGAGTCACCTGATTATCTTTTACAGAACAAATTACTTTATAGGTCATAAATATGAAATTTACTACAAATATACTTTCGGAAAATCATACTTGCATTCTCAATTGAAAATAAAATTACGATTTAATATCTGTTGTAATGTTGATGTACAATTAATTTTGCAAACTTCTGCAATCGCCCAACAGGAGACGAGATAAATCGCATCTATACGATCGTCCTGCAAATTCTAAAACTCTGATCCCTTTCAAAAAAAACAAATCATTCAGTTATTTCATAGGGGTTCTGAAATTGTAGACCATCGATTTTCTTGAAATCTTTTTCATTTCGACTTAATAGCGTAAGTCCGTAAACTATGGCTGTAGCAGCAATTATAGCATCAGGCAGCTTTACTTTATATTTTCTTCGTATTTCAATGGTTTGATTTACGATTTCGTCATTAATCCCAAGCAGTTCTAATGCACCTGTAAATTCAATTAGCAAAGCCATCTCCTCAGCGCTATCTGTCTGAAAACTGAGAATCTCAATTTTATTGATAACTGATAAGTTGACATCAACTTCAATTAATTTATCAAGCCATTCAAGTGCTTGTGTTGGCAATAGTTTAGCTAAATAATCAATCGCTACATTCGAATCAATTAAATACTTTTTTTCTCCCATTCGCCACGCATTTCATTAAGTTGAAGGTGCATTTTTTCCGCACTCTCTTTTGATAATCGGCCAGCAAATTTACTTTTGCTAAAGGGTAGTGGATTCGCCGTTGAATTTTTATCAGGATTTAAAAAACGGATGACCTTCATGTGCTCTAGCTCCTGAAGTAAATTCAATGCATGTTCATTTAATAATTCAACCGTAACTTGCATAATTCTATTTTTAAGCAAAGATATGCTATAATCCTTTTTTTTGCAAACTTCTGCAATCGCTCAACAGGAGACGCGATAAATCGCATCTCTACTACTCAAAAACAATCTCTACTTCCGTAGAAGTCGGATGCGACTGACAGGTCAGGATATAACCTGCTTTTATCTCATCTTCGTCCAAGGCAAAACAAGCGTCCATTCGTACCGACCCTTTGATGACTTTTGCCATGCAGGTCGAACAAGCACCTGATGTACAGGAATAGGGCGGATCTACTTTTTCTTCAATCAACATATCCAGAATCGTCTTTCCGGGAACAGCCGTCAATTTCACATCGTCGCCTCTTAAATGCACCAAAATTGAAGAACCGACCAAGTTTTCACTTTTTTCTGTAACTGCTGCACTGAAATGCTCGGAATGAATATTTTTCTTGTCTACTTCTTTTTTGTGCAGGTAATTTTCTGCGATTTCCATCATTCCATTCGGGCCGCAGATGAAGTATTCTACGGCTTTGTGCACC
>JBMOJB010000130.1:0-10998 GCA_049316985.1 Saprospiraceae bacterium
TTAGGAATCAAACTAACAAAACTTTGCAATAAAATTAATCCGGAAGGGATTCAATATTTATAGCAATTGATCGTTGTTGTGCGATCCCTATGGGGTCGAATATTATATTGCCAAAAAAAATAAAATGCTGATCCGGATCAATCCAGGTCAGCATTTTTTTGTTCTATTGTTGTTTTTCATTTACCAATAAAAACAACATTGAGCCTAAAATTTTCAATTTTCAATTTTCAATTTTCACTTTTCAATTAATTACCACTTCCCCACTCAATTGTTCCGTTTTTCCATCGTATAGCGTTATTTCTGCTCTCCAGATGTATACTCCTTGATTTTGCATTTCGCCCCTGAATTTGCCATCCCAGCCGTCTTGAACCTCATTCGGACGAAGGTCTATTCCATTGAAAAGCAAATCTCCCCATCTATTGTAGATTTGTAAGGAATTAATTTTCAATACCACATTTGCATTTCCGAATAATGTGAATCTGTCGTTGTTATTGTCATTATTTGGTGAAAAGATATTGGGTGCATATACTTCGATTGATTTCTTGACTTTCAACAGGAAAATTGCGTTCGCTTCGCAACCATCGGAATTCCAGGCGCTAATATTGTAAGTGACCGGGTGGACAGCATTTACTATAGTAGGAGAAATACAATCCGAACAGCTCAGGAATGTACTCGGGACCCAGCGGATTTTCGCTACTGCGCTACTGTACGGTAATATCCTGACGGTTGGCTGGAAACTTTCTCCCGGTTTCAATAAGTTGCCTGCTTCTATCTCTATTGAAAATGGTTTTGCTTCGATAATGGAAATTTCTTTTTTAAATTCACAACCATTGGCATCTTTTACAATGGTGTTGTATATTCCTTTGGGCAAGGCATTGTAAATCTGATTAATTGAGAAGCTGCCGGCGGCATCAATCGAAAACAAATAGGGGGCTGTGCCATTGCGCACTGCTGAAAATTCGATTTTCCCCGTTTCTCCAAAACAGGCGGGCTGCTTCACAATTATTTCTGCTTCTGGCAGGAGTGAATGTACAAGGACGGAAGATGTATCCGTGCAACCATTCCGAAGGTCAGTTACCTTCAAACGGTAGATCCCCGCTTCGCCTACGGAAGGACTTAGAGTAGTTGCTCCGGCACTGATTATCCGTCCAAACCATTCATAAACATAATCAGGGCCTTTAGAAGATGTGTTTGCATCCAGGATCGCAATCTTGGTTTGACAAGAGATGGTTTGTGTAGTGCCTGCATTGGCTACTGGTTTCAACACATTCTCTATAACTTCAATAACAGTATCCTTAATACAACCAGAATTTTTGTCCTTTACGGTAAAGTAGTATTTTCCGGCAATGTCAACAGTGGTCGTGCTGTTGTTACCTATTAACAGTCCGCTTTGATTAGTCCAGCTTTGTTCAATTCCTGCACCATTTGTCGAACCACTAGCATCCAAAACTACATTTTTTTGAATACAAGTTAGTACTTGTGGTTTTGCCATTTGAATAATCGGAAGTCCCGGAGTTACAACGTTTACACTATCCAGTGCAACACAACCATTATCGGTTCTTGTTACTTTAAGAATATACAGCCCCGGCTTTTGAATTTGTGGATTTAAGGTAAAATTGGGACCCAATATACTTGGGCCGCTCCACACGACAATATTACCGCTACCGGAAACACTGCCTTCAAGAGGAATGCTGCTGGATTTACAGTCCAAAATTTTGTCAGGACCAGCGTTCGCATTGGGTTTTAATGTATTAGACAAAACCTCTATACTTTCTTCAGTGCTACAAAAATTAGTAGGATTAGTTACAACAACACGATATATTCCACTTGAATCGACATGTATTTTTGTAGAATCCTTTATGAAGCTTCCACTTGGTATTGTCCAGTTTATCTGCCAGTCAGCAGCTGGGTTTGTAATGGATAATTCCACCTGTTTTCTATCACAAGTCAGTACTTTTGGGTTAGGAACAACAAGGAAAGGCTTGTTCTTGTCTTCCAGTACTTCTATAATTTGCTTTGTTTCGCAAGCATTTGAAACGTCAACTGCTGTTACTGAATACATTCCGGCTTTGTTGATGTCGCGCATTATATCGATACTGCCATTTTCCCACAGGTAATTGTATTTTTTACCGTTTGCAATGATGGAAAGCGTACCGGTCGTATCCCGGCAATTGAGTTTCGTTAGCCCTTGAATAGTAAATTGAGGCAGTTCTTTGTTTTCATAGACCGCTGCATTCTGAATACTTGAACAACCATTTACAGGATTTGTAACCAATAATTTATAATCTCCTTTCTGATTTACCGCGATAGTATCAAAAGTATTGCCGCTTAAGATATTGCCATTTAAGGTACTCCAGATTGCAATGTATTTTCCCGCATTTTGAATCTGAGCACTTAGTAATATTTGTTTTTTGGCACAGGTTAGTGTGTCAACTCCGAGGAGTGTGACATCAGGTAAAATCTTATTTTCGATCACTTTAACCGAATCGACAAAAGAACATCCATTAGCATTGTTTTTGATGTTCAAAGTAAATGTGCCTTGTTGATTCACTATTGCTTTCGTTCCTAAGCTGCTGATGAAATTTCCTTTCCATTCATAGCTAAGGTCAGTTGCATTTTGTAGAAGTTTAGCATTGATGGATATTGTATCACGTAGGCAATTGATGGTATCGGGAACTGCGATTTCAAAAGCTGGCTTCTCGAAATCTGTGGAAACTGTTGTTGTGTAAGTAGCAGTACAACCATCTTTGTCTTTAATCACCAAATTATATTGGCCGGCTTTACTGATTTCGGGATTGGCGGTGCTGTCGCCATTGATAATTTCTCCGTTATTGGTACTCCACCAATAATCAACTGGTCCTGTTGCACTGACTTGGCTGATGATTCTATCCGTTGGTCGATTGCAATTCAAAATAGGGCTAGTTACATTCGCTAATAAGGAAGATGTGCTCTTTTTGACAATTACTGAAGCCGAATCAATGCAGAAGCTAAGTGTATCTACAACAACCATCGTGTAGGTTCCGGCTTGATTAACTGTGGGATTTAGGCTTCTCGGATTGGCAGTTATTTTTCCGTCGACTGTTTTCCAGCTGATTCTCGACGAGGCTATATTTTGCGAGTTGCTCGCATCCAGTTTTATTTCATTCGCACCACAATTAAGTGAATCAGGGCTGCTGATCAAAGCAGCTGGTTTATTTTTGTTTTCTGCAACAAAAACACTGGTATCGCGATAGCAGGTATTGATGGTGTTGTATATTCTTAATTGATAATTGCCGCTTTTACTGATTTCAGGTTGTGGAATAGAATCTTTCCCTTCGATTTTTCCATCTACAGTTTTCCAATAATGCTTTATTGACGCTCCGGAGCTTGATCCAAAGGTATTTAAAGTAATCGTCGGCTTGGCGCAATTAAGTAGATCAGGTTTAGCAATTTTAATTACGGGAACTGTACGGTCCAACGTAACCTGCACGTTAGCAAATGCTTTACAATTGCTCGAATTGTCAGTGACGATAAGCCGGTACACACCTGCTTTGTCCACAACAGGTTGTAAAGTTTTTTGACCAGAAACAAAATTCCCATTACTGGTCGCCCACAAAAAAGTATAATTAGGACCTGAACTGGAGGCGCGTGCATCGAGTTGAACGGTGCTATTACTGCAATTAAGCATCGCATTCTGACCAGCATTGGCATTAGGAACCAATGGGTCTTTCTTAACCAACATTTGCGAAGAAGCAGTACAACCATTGGTTTTATTGGTGACCACCAAAGTATAAGTTCCGGCTTGATTCACTGATGCAATCAGAGAGGTGGCGCCGCTCAGTACCGCACCGTTTGTCGTAGTCCACAGATAAGAAAAGTTGGGACCGGTACTCCCCGAACCGGAAAGCGCTACATTGGATACCGCACAGGTGAGGGTTTTGTTAGGTCCTGCATTAGCGGTCGGACTTACTTTATCTTGCTGCACACTAATGCTGCTCTCAGCAGAGCAATTATTGCTGAGATTTGTTACTTTTAAGCTATAAGTTCCTGTTTTGTTGACGATAGGATTCAAGGTGTTTTGCCCTGAAACTATGTTTCCTCCACTTTTCGCAGACCAATTGTAAATATAGCTGCTTCCCAATGAAGAGGCTTGGCCATCTAAGGCGATTTCCAGATTCTTGCAGGTAATTAGTGGTGGATTTGTTATTTTAGCTATTGGAAATAAACGAATATCTTCAACGCTAACTTGATAATTGACACTACACAGACTTTTTGCATCAGTTAATTTCAATGTAAAAAGGCCGCCTTTGCTTACACTGATGAGCGGTGAAAAACGGGAACCGACAATAGTGCCGTTTGTTGTTGACCACTCATATTGTAAATTGGAACCGGCAGAAGCACCGGCATCAATATTTATCAGTGCTTTACTGCACGTTATACTTTCAGGTAAATCAACGACTGCTTTTGGGGTATCAAAATTTTCTCCAACAGTAACCGTTGCGATCTTCGTACACCCTGTTGTCGTATTTGTGATTATAAGCTGGTATGTTCCAGCCTTGTCCGCAACGGCATTGCGTGTATCCTGCCCTCCAACTATTTTACCGTTTTGCGTACTCCAAGAATAGTTATAACCTGCAATATTTTTGTCGTTTCCGAGCCCAATATTTGGGAATGCACAATTGAGCGTCTTTTCAAGTGGAAAATCAATTTCAGGCAGCTGTGTATTGTTGCTGACTATTGCGGTCAATTCATTACTGCATCCATTGATGTTGTTGGTGATTTTTAAGGTATAAGCTCCGGGATTGGACGTTTTGATCCGCATTCCACTTAAGGTTTGATAGCCTTCAAAACTTGTCCATTGCGCTTTGAAATTAGCACTTAGGTTGACGGTGCCGTCTAAAATAGCATCGCTGTGCAGGCAATCAATTTCATTGGATTTTAAAATATCAATGGCTGGAATACTTTTATCACCTCTGACTTGTACGGTGTCAGTGGCGACACAGCCATTCTCCATATTTGTTATACTAAGCGTGTATATTCCGGGTTGAGAAACCACAGTGCTTGTTCCTGATGCTGAATTTGACCATTTGAAGTCAAGTGCGGTCCCGCCCGAACCACTGCCATTGATGATTAAACTGTTGTTGTAACAGTTCAGATATCCGCTGCTCGATGCTACTGCAGTTGGCAATAAAATATCTTCATTTACAACAATCGTATCGTATTTGACACAATTATTGGCGGTATTCGTTACAGTTAGGTAATAAACTCCCGGTTTATCAAGGACTTGTTCGCGCTGGGTATTGCCATTGGACCACTGATACTGGAAATTAGGGCCGGCACTGGAATACTGCCCGACAGTTATATTTCTAGTCAGGCAATTCAGAGTTTGGTCGGGACCTGTATTGGCAATGGTCGGAGTGTTTGTATTGCTCATCATTACCTGTGCTGAGTTAGTACAACCATTGGTTGTATCAGTGACAACCAATGAATAGGTCCCGGGTATAAAAATACTTGGAGTTAGCTCTTTACTATTGAAACCAAACGGGCCAGACCACAAATAGGTATAATTCGGTCCTGTTGAAGTGCCGCTAACGTCGAGTTTAAGTACCGGAACAAAATCACAAATTAAAAAGTCGGGTAGCTTAACTTTCGCTACAGGTTTAGCCTGATTTGAACTAATGTCAATCGCTTTGCTAAGCGTACAGCCATTATTTTTGTCTGTGATAGTTAATGTGTAGCTTCCAGCCTGCGTTACATTTGTACTCCACCCCGTTCCTAGAGATGGATTTACAGCTGGCGATCCCCATTGGAATGTGTATCCGGCAGGACCAATTGCGCCTCCTTCTGCATATAAATTCACGAAAGGGGTTCGGCAATTGACGATCAAACTATTGAATTTGAGTTCGGCGTCCACAATCATTTTGTCCGCTCCGATCATGACCGAAGTAGTGTCGGTACAACCGTTTTTATCTGTTATAGTGACTCGATTAAGCCCGGCGGACAAATTATTTGGCACCGCAGTCATGGCTCCGGAGCTCCAACTAAAACTGTAGGGGCTTGTTCCACCGGCTGCAAATGCAGAAGCACTTCCTTTTTTTACACAGGTTTCATCACTGTTAACAAAAGTTGTGGCCTCCAGCAAATCAGGTTGATTAATATTGTCGCCAAGAATGGAATAACAACCTTTACTGTCGGTTACAGTTACATTGTAGTAGCCCGGGCTGAGATTATTAATTGAGCTGACATTTAACGAGCCTGTGCTCCAGTTGTAAGTAATAGGAGCTTTTGCACTTGTCGGTAGATTTACGCTAAGCATACCGTCATTTGTACCGAAACACCTTAAACGAGTTGGTGTCATGGTCGCACCCAAATCGGGATTGTCTATTATTTGGACCGATCCTACTAATGCGGAACAATTTCCATCATTGAGCGATAGTAGGTTAAATGCAGATGCACTATTTGCAAAGATCGTATCCGGATTTTTGCTGGTTATTCTAACCGGTTGTGCTACACCATCGATTGTGTATTCGTATTTCCAAGGTGCAGA
Organism: Saprospiraceae bacterium; assembly: GCA_049316985.1. Taxonomy (GTDB): domain Bacteria; phylum Bacteroidota; class Bacteroidia; order Chitinophagales; family Saprospiraceae; genus CANHEE01. The sequence goes on from JBMOJB010000130.1 coordinate 6,527, forward strand.
ACCTGTAAAACTCACCAGAACGATGCCCTTGTCAAGAGCAGAACAAATGTAAGACTTAGGCGATGAAATGGTTGCTGTAGTAAATGTAGTTTCCAGTACATTTACCCCTATCGATTTTGAAACTCCACAAGCATCAGTGACAGTGACGAAGTAAGTACTTGTTCCACCACTCGTAGACTTCGGGACAGTTATAGATGCGCTATTTGCTCCATTTTGCCATAAATACGAGTAAGGCATCGACCCACCTGTCACACTTACATTTAATGTGGCAGTGGGACTACAGTTTACAACATCGTCTGCACTTAGTAGCAGCGGAGTAGGATCTTTAATGAACAAACTTGTTTGTATGATACCATTACAACTGGCAGAATTCAAGACAGTTACATCTATTTGTTCAATTGTTTCAGCAATACCATCGTTGATGATTGTTACAGGTATTGCAATAGATGTTTGTCCCGGAGGAATAGTAATCTGACCGGGGAAATTGGCAACATAGTCTGCTCCCGCAGTTGCCGTACTTGTATTTTCAACGATGTAATTGATTACGAAAGGCAAGGCAATGTTGGATGTGCTTGGTCGGTAAAACCTCAACTCGGCACTATGGCAACCTTCAATCACTTGCGAGGAAGTTGGGTCGGTGGTATTGACAAATTCAGCATCAGGAAAATCGCAATCACGCTCTTTTAAAAAAACTGCAGATGGTTCGCTTACTCCGTTAATATTGGTGAATATTGCTTTTACGTGATAAGTCTGGCAAGGGACGACATTAATACTGGAGGTGATGACTTTCGAAAATCCGTCAAACATAAACCCGGTAGAAGCGGCCATCGCATAAGGTGAATTTGGCACGTTGGGATGTCCTGCACAAGGTCCTGAAGTATTAAGCGTAGTTACATTGCTATTGTAAAAGCTCGAATTGGTATTGTGGTTGATGTTTTTCGAATTGATTACACTAGTTGTACTGGGAACCATCGCAATATTGGGTGCACCAATGATGCCGGGCCCGCTCACATAAAGGCCAAATGCCGTGTACTTTGTACTAAGCAGATATTCACAATATTCTTCAGAACCAAAAAAATAATCAAAGGACAATTGGTTGCCTTTTGAAACAACGTCAAATTCGAGAATATTTGGAAATACCATGAAACCAAGACTAGGCTCCGGCCTGGATACAGCACCATAATTTAGCTGCAGTCCACAAGCGTGACTGGCAGGCCAGCCAACGTGAATTAACTTGGCATTGCTCATGATTACACCCCTGTCCATTTCAAGTACACCGGTGCCATTCGCAAAAAAGCCAAGCGCTTCTGTATTGCCTTCATAGGTGATATTGCTGGATTGATAGCAGGCAGCCGGAAAAAGGTAAGAGCCAATCAAGGATTGTGCATCCGATTGATTGACTATTAACTGAGCGGTACCTTTTTGATTAATAACCAAAAAGGAAAATAAAACAAGAAAATATACTTTAACCATATTTGTGATGGCCATTTTCATCGATGATTAATAAATGACCCTGTTACTGTATAAATAATTTGCGAAAACCGAAATTAACCTCCAAATTTATTACTTTTTTCATGGGTATGCAAATTATTCGCAGATCTTTACTGAAAAAATCAGAAATTTGCCTGAATATCCTTTCAATCGTTTGTTTTATTATCAGCTATTTTATGAAAAATTTTATTTTAACGGCGATGGCCATTTTCGTTCCGTTAGCAGCTACTGCTCAAAACCTTTATTTTCCCCCAAACACACCTAACGTTTGGGAAGAAATAAATCCAAAATCATTGGGTTGGTGTACAGCCGAAATTCCGGCATTGTATAGTTTCCTCGAAAATACCAACTCGAAAGGATTTGTTGTCTTGAAAGATGGAAAAATAGTTATCGAAAAATATTTTGGCAGCTTCACAAAGGATAGTTTGTGGTATTGGGCATCAGCCGGAAAATCACTCACATCTGCTCTGATAGGCATTGCCCAATCGGAGGGGAAACTCAATATCTCAGAGCCATCTTCAAAGTATCTGGGTAAAAACTGGACAGCGCTGCCTCCCGCTAAGGAGGATTTGATCACGATCCGCCACCAATTGAGTATGACTTCCGGTCTGGATGACAGCGCAGATAAGGACTGTACCAACCCCTCATGTCTTACTTATAAAGCGGATGCCGGTACCCGTTGGGCTTATCATAATGGACCTTACACCTTACTCGACAAAGTAATCGAAAAATCTACGGGACAGACCTTTAATCAATTCTATTCTGCTAAAATCAGGAATAAAATTGGAATGAATGGCCTATACATCAAAAGCGATTTCAACAACGTCAATTACAGTAACTTGAGAAGTTTTGCTCGCTTTGGTTTACTGATGCTCAACAATGGGAAGTGGGTAAATGAACAGATTGTGCCTTTGCCTTATTTCAAAGAAGCCACCAATACTTCTCAACCTTTAAACCAATCATACGGCTACCTTTGGTGGCTAAATGGCAAAAAATCCTACATGCTTCCATCTGTTCAGCTTGTTTTTAACGGAAGTTTACTAGCAGAAGCTCCAAATGATATGTATGCTGCGCTCGGGAAAAATGGGCAAATAATCAATATCGTTCCAAGTATGAATCTGGTTTTTGCGCGAATGGGGAATTCTGATGGTTCTCCGGTGCCAACCACTTATAATAATGAGATTTGGACTTATCTTCTGAAAATTATTTGCAATAATACAGCGATTGATGAAACCGCTGATCGGCGAAATAGTATTCACATCTTTCCCAACCCGACTGCTGACCTTCTTTACTTCAAGGAAAAAATGGATTGGCAAAAAACAGACTTTCAAGTTTTTGATATTCATGGCAGGCAGCTAACTTTGCCCTTCGAAGACAACGCAATTGATGTGTCGGGTCTCGAGAATGGCGTTTATTTTGTCAATCTCAGAACTGAAATGCAAGTGCAGATGTTAAAGTTCGAAGTGTTACGCTGAAAAAAGGTCTACTTATGATATTTATGCTCTTGCCTCTATTTCTATCCGGTTATTTCTCTTTTTTAGGCAATCAAACATCACTAATTACTAATCAAGCTCCAAAAATGAAAATTGAAATTTGGTCCGATGTGGTCTGCCCATTTTGTTATATTGGTAAAAGGAAATTTGAAAAAGCGCTTGAGCAATTCCAATTTAAAGATCAGATAGAAGTGCAATGGAGGAGTTTTCAATTGGATCCTAATGCTGACGACAATATAAAAGCGGATATTTATGATTATCTGGCTCGAAAGAAAGGTCAAAGTAGGGAATGGTCGGTACAAATGCATCAAAACGTGGTGCAAATGGCGGCTGAAGTCGGACTCCAATATAATTTCGACATTGCGCAAATGTCCAATTCCTTTAAGGCTCATCAACTCATTCAGCTCGCAAAACTGGAAGGGAAAGATTCGGAACTTGAAGAATTGTTGTTTAAAGCCTATTTTACCCAGGGTAAAAATATTTCAAATGTGGAAACCCTCTTAGATCTGGTAAAAAAAGCGGGGATTCAAAATACAAATGCCGAAGCGGTCTTTCGTTCAGTTCAATTTTCTGAGCAGATTCAAAACGATATCAAAGAAGGTGAAAAACTGGGTTTAACCGGTGTGCCGTTTTTTGTTTTTAATCGTAAATATGGCGTGTCAGGAGCGCAGGATCCAAAGGTTTTTTTAAATACTCTGCAAAAGGCTTATGAAAATTTTCTTACCGAGCACAAATGACAGATGTGCTAAGTTGAAAAGTGTAATTTATAGCGATAATTTTGCCCAAACAGGATTTATAATGTTAAATATGAAAAAAATTACTTATTTTTTGTTTGCGATTGGTATCGCACTAACCTTTATAAACTGCAGTACATCCAAAGCCAAATTTAAAAATTCGAAAGACTTGTCCTATTTGGTAGAACTAATGTCAGGTTCATTTAATAGTTCTGCACAGGCAAAAACTGATACCAGCTATTTTGATATTAGTCTGCATATGTGTGAAATATGGAAAGATAAAAATGCCCATTGGCTGTACATTGAGCAAGCAGTTACTAAAAATCCGCTAAAACCCTATCGGCAGCGAGTGTACAAAGTCGAACAAATTTCAAAATCCAGGTTTTCCAGTAGTGTCTACACCATTAAAAATCAGGAGAAGTGGATCGAAAAATGGAGAAATCCTAAAGATCTGGATCTTTTCACTGAAAACGACATAGATTTGAAAAATGGTTGTGCAGTGATATTGGAATTGCAGAAAGATGGAACCTTTAAAGGCGGTACTGAAGGTACAAGCTGTGAGTCCAATCTGAGAGGTGCAACTTATGCAACGTCCAAAGTTACAATTAGCAAAACAATATTGGAAAGCTGGGACCAGGGTTTCGATAGTAAAGGTAAACAAGTTTGGGGCGCTGTAAAGGGGCCATACCAATTCGTTAAGAATTAGGAATTAGGAATTACGAATTACGAATTACGAATTACGAATTACGAATTA
>JBMOJB010000131.1:0-10962 GCA_049316985.1 Saprospiraceae bacterium
GAATTAAGAATTGGGAATTAAGAATTGGGAATTAAGAATTGGGAATTAAGAATTGTCTTTCTTAGATGAGCTTTGTGGTAAAGGATTTGTCATACTAAAATCATTATATTTTCGGATGATGGTATTTTCGTATAAATCATATAGTTTTGCAGATCCTTTTAGAAAAATTTAAAAAGGATAAACTATTTTTTTCAGAAGAGACGATTTCGAACAATATAGTTTGATAAAATGTTTGTTTATTAAATTTGAGAAAATGACCTTAGCTGAAGATTTTGACCTGGATGTGATGTACACCAATCGTAGTGAGCCGTTGGGTCTGATTACTGAAAAACAGCCTGTGTTACTCGTTTTTTTACGACATTTTGGCTGCACTTTTTGCCGGGAAGCTATTGCGGAACTTGCCAAAAATAAAAAGAAAATCGAAAGCAAAGGTGTTCGGATTATTTTCGTGCATATGGCTGAAGAAAATATCGCGGAAAGTTTTTTTAAAGAATACAAATTTCCGAATGCCGAACACATTTCTGATCAGATGTGTACCTACTATAAAGAATTTGGATTGGTTAAAGGTACAATGAATCAATTGTTTGGACTTAAAAACTGGGCCAGAACCATTGAATCGGGTTTGATTAAAGGGCATCTTTGGGGCCGCGAAATCGGAGATGGATTTCAAATGCCGGGTGTATTCGTACTTAATAACCGAAAAGTAATCAGCAGCTATATACACAAATATGTATCCGATCATCCGGACTATATTTCGATGGCCGATGAGTGCTGTGTGAGATAATTTCAATAAAAAACGCCAATGCACTTAACTGCATTGGCGTTTTTTATTAAGTTAATTTTCCCTACATATTTCGTCTATATTGACCGCCTACGGCATACAACGCGTTGGTAATCTGCCCAAGCGAACAATACTTGACGGCCTCCATTAAAGCTTCAAATAGATTGCCATTTTGAATAGCTATTTGCTGTAATTTCTTCAGATTGGCAGTGGTCAATTCTGGATTGGTTTCTTTTAGTCGTTCCAGAGTAGCGATTTGAAGTTGCTTTTCCTCCTCTGTTGCGCGAATGACTTCCCCCGGAGTTACGGTAGGACTTCCGTTCTTAGCCAGAAAAGTATTTACACCAATAATGGGATATTCGCCGGTGTGTTTTTGCATTTCATAATGCAAACTTTCCTCTTGAATTTTACCTCTTTGATACATTGTTTCCATCGCTCCCAGCACACCGCCTCGTTCGTTGATGCGATCAAATTCACTCAATACTGCTTCCTCTACTAATTCGGTAAGCTCATCAATGATAAATGCACCTTGGAGTGGATTTTCATTTTTAGCCATTCCCAATTCACGGTTGATGATCAATTGTATGGCCATTGCACGGCGAACACTTTCTTCCGTTGGCGTAGTGATGGCCTCATCGTAGGCATTGGTGTGCAGTGAATTGCAGTTGTCGTAAATCGCATATAGTGCCTGCAATGTGGTGCGAATATCATTGAAATCTATTTCCTGGGCGTGCAGGGAACGACCAGAAGTCTGAATGTGATATTTCAGCTGTTGGCTGCGTTCATTGGCACCATATTTAATTTTCATGGCTTTAGCCCAGATTCTTCGTGCGACGCGTCCGATGACTGCATATTCGGGATCCACACCATTGCTAAAGAAAAACGACAGATTGGGCGCAAAATCGTCGATATTCATTCCTCGACTGAGGTAATATTCAACGAAAGTAAATCCATTGGACAAAGTAAATGCCAATTGAGAAATCGGATTGGCTCCGGCTTCGGCGATGTGGTAACCTGAAATGGAAACCGAATAAAAATTCCTTACCTTCTCCTGAATAAAGTACTGCTGCACATCACCCATCAGACGCAGACTGAATTCTGTAGAAAAAATACAAGTATTTTGCGCCTGATCTTCCTTCAGAATATCTGCTTGTACGGTACCTCTCACATTGGTCAACGCAGCGATTTTACATTTTTCGTAAACAGCCCGATCCAATACTTCTTCCCCGGTGATGCCCAACAGCAATAGTCCGAGACCATTATTTCCTTCCGGAAGCTCACCGGCATAAAGCGGCCGTTTTTTGCCTTTGTTTTCGTACTTTTCTTTTAATTTTTGATCAACCAGTTTTTCAAGTTTATGCTCGTGGATGTACTTTTCACATTGCTGATCGATGGCTGCATTCATGAAAAATGCAGCGATTGTTGCGGCGGGTCCATTGATGGTCATTGAGACTGATGTCTTCGGACTACAAAGGTCGAACCCGGAATACAATTTTTTGGCATCATCCAGACAACAGATGGATACCCCTGAATTTCCGATTTTTCCGTAGATATCCGGACGATAATCCGGGTCTTCACCATAAAGCGTCACGCTGTCAAACGCAGTAGATAGGCGTGTTGCAGGCATATCCAAGCTGACATAATGGAAGCGGCGGTTGGTTCTTTCAGGATTGCCTTCACCTGCAAACATTCTCGTAGGATCTTCTCCTTCTCTTTTGAATGGAAAAACTCCTGCTGTATAAGGAAATTCGCCCGGAAAATTCTCCTGCATCGCCCAACGCAGCCGATCTGCCCATGAGCTGAAGCGAGGCACACTCACTCTCGATATTTTATTTCCTGAAAGCGAAATTCTTTTGGTAGGTACTTTGATATCTTTTCCGCGCACCTGGTAAACGAACTCATCTGCTTCGTAACTGGCGATTTTTTCATCCCAGTTTTGCAGTATCTCCTGACTTTCGGCATCTAGTTTGCGCAACTGGCTGTTCATTTCTTTTTCCAGCTCTTGAGCAGTATTGTCTGTGCCTTTCTTTTCGTCGTAATACTTTTTAATATTGGCAAAGGAGTAAGCGATTTCGGCGATTTGTGCTTGATTATTTACCTTTTTATCGTAATTCCTGTTGTTTTCTGCAATTTCTGACAAGTACCTTATTCTACTTGGTGGAATGATGTATATCTTCTCCGACATTTTTTCTGTCAGCGAATAAGAAGAATTCAATTCAAGTTGGCAGCGTTCATTGATTACTTTGATGATTTGTGCATACAAAGTATTCATGCCCGGGTCATTGAACTGGCTGGCCATGGTTCCAAATACCGGCATGGTATCGGTGTCATCTTCCCAGCGATTGTGGTTGCGCTGGTATTGTTTGCGAACGTCGCGAAGCGCATCGAGAGCACCTTTTTTGTCGAATTTATTGATGGCGATTACATCGGCAAAATCCAGCATATCGATTTTTTCGAGTTGTGTTGCCGCACCGTATTCCGGGGTCATCACATAGAGTGATACATCAGAGTGATCCGTGATTTCGGTATCTGATTGTCCAATACCCGATGTTTCCAGAATAATCAGATCAAAATCAGCTGCTTTAAGGATATCAACGGCATCTTGTACGTGTTTGGATAAGGCCAGATTGGATTGGCGTGTTGCCAAGGAACGCATATAGACTTTGTCAGAATTGATGCTATTCATTCTGATGCGGTCACCGAGTAAAGCACCACCTGTTTTGCGTTTGGAAGGGTCAACCGACACTATGGCTATGTTTTTTTCAGGGAAATCCAGTAGAAATCGGCGTACCAATTCATCCACGAGACTGCTTTTTCCTGCACCACCTGTTCCCGTGATACCGAGTACCGGGCAATGGCGGCTTTGTGTTTTAAGGATTTCAGCGATTTGCGGTTGCACCTTTGAAGTGTAGTAATCCACTTGATTTTCTGCAGCCGATATAAGCCTACCCAGAGAAGCAGGATCTTTTTCCCTGAAGTTGGCCAGTTCGGCACTGACTTCCAAACCGGTTGGATGGTCGCAAGCCTGAAGGACATCGTTGATCATGCCTTGAAGTCCCATGGATCGGCCGTCATCCGGCGCGTATATTCTCGTGATGCCATAGGCATGTAATTCCTGAATTTCTTCCGGTAGAATAGTTCCGCCACCACCGCCAAAAATTTTGATTTGTCCGGCGCCTTTCTCCTTTAACAGGTCGTACATATACTTGAAAAACTCGATATGTCCGCCTTGATACGAAGTAATAGCGATGCCTTGCACATCTTCCTGGATGGCGCAATTGACGATTTCCTGCACCGAACGATTGTGGCCGAGGTGAATGATTTCTGCTCCTGAGCTCTGCATGATGCGACGCATAATGTTGATGGCAGCGTCATGTCCGTCAAAGAGACTGGCAGCTGTAACCAGTCTGATTTTATTTTTGGGTTGGTATGGTTGTGTTACTATCATATACGAGCAAAGTGAAATTAATGATATAGTTTTTACAAGCTTTTTGATTGCCTGAAAAAGGCAGGCAAAGGTAAGTAAAAAATAGGCGGCTTGGTAAAAGAAAGCTTAAATTTCTAAATGGAATGCAGGCAATGCAAGAAATTTTAAAGACTACTATTGATGGTATTTTTCAAACAAGCTCCAATTTCATAAACAGGAGGTATTGCCTGAATTCTTCGGGTATTTCTACTTCGGGATAAACCCGAATATCATGAAAACCAAAACTAAGGTAAAGCTGATGAGCAGCTTCCTTGAATTTTGGGCTGTCCAGTCGCACGCGTCAGTAAGCTGTTTCCTTTGCATTCGGATCTCATGCACAGCTCAAAATTTCAAAATAGTTTTTCAAAAATCAAATTGACCACTTCTACCAGGATCAATATTATAATGACCCATTCTAAAATGTTGCTGTTTCGATGTTGGGCCAGGTCTTTGAATAAATTGAGGTTGTCGCGAATGATCTGTAGTTGATTATCGATTTCTCGAAAGCGAATTTTTATATCGAAGGTTCTTCGCAAGCCAAAGTCGATTTTAGCGAGGTATTCATCTTCCCAGGTTTCTTCCGGTGAATCGAGGATGTAAAAATTATCGGCAATTCGATTTTTAATATTCAGGACTTTGCCGATAAACATTTTCAAACTTTTGAGTGAAATATTGATCTTACCGTATTTTTCCAATTGCTCGATGTAGCTGGTTGTTTCCAGCATTAGATCCTCTGCCAGTTTCGAAAAATAATCCAGCGCAACTGATTGTGCGACGTTGAGCATGATTATCCGAATAACGTCAGGGCTGGATTTGGTGATGTGAATTTCGTTGTATTCAAATGCATCTTTATTGGTGGTGGTATTGATGATAAATTCTTCCCGGATCTTTTCACTTAGCAGGTTTTTGCAAAATGGTTTGAGGAAGTTTATCATTTCGCTCATTTTGATTTCATCGTAACCGGAAAATACGACGACACCATATGCCAAAAGATACAAATACTGATCCTGGTCGTTGGCATAAAAAATATCTGAGGACGACATGTGATTTTCATCCGCAGCATATTCTTTCCAAAATTTCTTGATATCGATGCTGTCAGCGATATGGAAAGCAATCACCTGTTTCATTGCCCTGTGTTTTAATGTTTGATTTCGTAAATTGCCAGTCGAAACATTTACAATATTCGGCTTAATAAGTAAACTTCTTTTGTGAAATAAAGTTTTCGATTCATTTTCTGACAAATGAAAATACAGCAAAACGAAAATGTATATTTCTGCAAGTTTACCTTGAAATCATCAAATTCGTGTGTAAGTATGCAATAAAATCTAGTACGCACATCAACATAAGAGCTAAGTACATTATCGCGGACGATAAGCCTCGTGATATGACTTGTAACCCAATAGTCTTGCAGTAGGTGCCAATAAGAATTTCAATGTCTTCAAAACCGGTTGCGGAGGTGCATCTGCAGTGGGGTAGGAGTCGAATTTGTCGCCAAAAACTGCGAGCTGAAAAAGAATCTTTGGCGGTTTGGTGTTGGCTGAGTCCTCGTCCCAAAACGGATATATTTGTGAAAGACAATACGCAAAATCTATTGGCATTTCGCTGCTGACTATCACAATAGAATCGGTTTCGTTGAACGGTCTATGTGGCGTGTACTTGGGAATTACAATAGTTTGTCCAGCATTGATTTTTTTTATTTCATTGCCGTATTGCATCGAGAGCGTTCCGCTTCTGACAGTAAAAGTCTCGTCAAATTTCTCGTGGAAGTGCGTGACAGGTCCATTGGCTTTAGCTTGCAATTCAATATCACAGGTTAGTATGCCATTTTCTGCCTTGACGATTGTTTGCGTGAGACCTTCTAACTTTGAATGGAAAGATTGACCCACTTTAAAATAGTCAGCATAATCCGGAACTTTAGCCGGTATTATCCAATGGTGCACGATAAGTCCACCAACCAAATAGACTGCAAGTATTGAAAGCAACCACATAACTGTGTTTTTAATTTTGAACTTCATATTCTGTTTCGTTTTTTATCCTAAAAATTAATTGGTGGATAAAAGTAGTACGAAAAGATATATTCGCCAAAACTCAGTGTGAATTTTCGTAAAAAATAGGAATCTATTTGGTGTGGATGGTGAGACCGGGATGAATCGGTCTTTGATTAGCTTATACAATTAGCATCTGCAAACGGCCGGAATGATTTCGTTTTTGTAGCTCCTTTTTATGGTTCTATGATTATTTTTTGAGTAGCTTTTTCATATTCGGTTTCAATGGTCAAAATGTAAGTGCCACCCTGCTCGAGGTTTTCGATTTTACTTTGAAATCTATTTTCTCCCAAATTGATTTGATCCAGAACCCTTTCTTCGATTATTTTTCCGTCGAGGCTATGCAGTGATATTTTTGTTTTAGAGATTTTATTAATGTGAAACGTAACCACAAAGTCACCGTCATTGGGATTAGGGAAAGCTTGCATTTTCAAGGTGCCTACACTTTGTTCATTTAAATCGTGAAGGCTTACTAATGGGTTTTTGATGACAAATACCTTAAATATCTGGCTACTTGCGGTGCTTTGGGTACCGTTGTTGGTGAAGAAAATATTGGCGGCGCTGCTGCTAATCCCTCCATAGATATATCCAACAAGTGTCGTATCCGCGGAGAAATTGTCTAATTTGTACACTTCATTGGCATATTGCGGAACATCGTCTAAGGGAATGAATTCAGCACTTGCACCTAGTAAACTTGGCATTTCGACCGGTAGTTTGTATTCAGCCATCGTGCCTGCAGCGTTTCTGCTGACCCGAGCAATTGTTTTTACAAACGGCACATTGTTGTCTTGCACCAAGGTACCTGCCCGATCGTAGTACTGCGCGATACCACCAAAGAAAACACTATGCATTTCATTTTTTGAAGCCGAATACACGGGTAGTACGGCACAATGATAATGGTTGTAATATTGTTGAAAATTGTTGTTTACTTCGTATTTCGTGCTATCGATGTTTACGCAGTTCAGATAAGGCAAATCAACATCAGGCTGGAATACACCGGAGAAAGCGGTTATTCCCTCAGCACCATTTGGCAATATTTGAGGAACAGCATTGTAATCTCGGCGATGTAAATTTTCTGCGTCGATGATGGTTGGCAAATGCGATATAACGATGTTGGTTCCATCATCCGATAAATTGAATTTTCGGATGGCATCCGTATAAACTTGTGTGTAGGTGGGATTGCCCATCGGATTGTAGTTTCCGTCAAATTTATTTCCACCAATCAAGTAAAAAGTACTGTTTATTTTTTTTAAATGACCGCCGGTTACAGCGAACTGATTGTCATTTATTTGGCGAAAATGCCTGGAGAATGAAGTTCCGGCAATCACCGCTTCGACCACGGTGGGAACATCAATAGCAATCAAACTGCCAAATGTTTTTCTCGACCCAATAGCTGCATGGTATCCATAACCGCCTATGATATAAAGATGCTTTCCTTGCTGATGAAACTGCATATTGGTAGAACTTAATTGTTCTTGCAAAGCAGTAGAAAGTGAGCTAATCGGTGCAGTCCATTTTTTAAGGGACACGGGGTCGATGACTATTATTTGGTTGTTGTTGCCAGCTACATCAAAAGATGCAAAAGGCTGACGGCGGTGCAAACCATCCAATCTGCCTCCAACAATTAGCCATTTTCCTTCATGTTTTCCAAAAGCGTAAGCTTGAAGTCCGCCAAGACCGCTAATTTCAAACGGTTCTATACGAATGTCGAAAGGTGCAGTTTGCGCAAAGACAGATATTCCTAAGTAAAGTACTGCAAAAATGGTTGAGAAAAGCTTTTTCATTGTTTGATAGCGATTGTTTCTCAAAGTTAAGATTATGATGCTCGTCTGTTAGTAACCTTTGTTACAGTTTTCCCATAATTGCTTCAAACATCATGCTTTCTGTCATTTAATATACTCCAAAGGGCTATAGGCATCAACAATTTAACAAATTGTGATGCAGCGATCTAAAAAAATTAATTTTCCAAACAAAACAGTTTCTAGCTTTTTTTAACCAGGTATGCGAAATTAAAAATAGAACAAATCGAAGTTTTGAATTCTAAGAAAAGAAAAATGGCAGCTGATCTAGGTGATCATCTGCCATTCTTAATGCAATGTCAAATATTTTGCAATCTGACAGTTTAAAATTAGAATTGTAAACGATACAAGAAATTTGGAAATAGTCCCAATTGATAGGCTGTATTGACATTATTGGTGACCGGATTGTATCGTTGAGCAAAAACATTTTTGTTATTGGTCACATTTTGAATATCGAAGAACAGCGATTGCGATAGTTTTTTGGTTTTGCTGTTAAATGTCACGCCGATCTTAACATCCAATCTAAAAAAGTCAGGGTTTCTTTCGCTAAATGCGGCGGCATCTCCTTGTAGAATTTCACGTCTTGCCATCTGAGAAGCGGCTATATCTACCGGGGTATAGAATCTACCACCGGCTTGTGTCATTTTAACATCCGCCGTAATGGCATTTCTTTTTGATTTGCCAATTTTAAACTCTTTACCGAGTAAAACATTGTACACAAACTTGCCATTAAAAGCAGTATTTCTTTGCTGCCCATCTGAACCTTTGTATTTTGAGTCATAAAGCGTACCTGTAAGCAAACCATAGTATCCTCTGGTAAAGAATTTTTCAATGGTAAGTTCTAAGCCGTAGTTAGTGCCCGTACCTTTGTTTTCTAAATTGCCCTGCTGCAGATAGCCAAAAGTGGATCCTGTGTTTAGCATAGAGAAACTACTTTTATTGGCAGTAACCGGGATATTATATAGGTACTGATAGTAAGCTTCCATTTTAATTCTCCAATCGGCTGCAGGCAGTAGATCATACCCGATTACAAAATGGTGGCTTTTGGTGAAATCCAGATTTTTGTTGGATTGATCATAAGTTCCATCAGCATTTTGTGCTCTGTAGAAAAGCACATCTAAGGGTTGCATCTGACTGTTCAAGCCATAGCCGGCACTTAGGCTATTTTTAGCATCAATTTGATATTTTATGCCTGCGCGTGGTTCGATACTTGCTTTTTCACTCAATTGAAGGTACTGTGAATGAACACCCAGGTTAATTGTTAACTTATCACTTGGCGTTATTTTGGCGTGTGCATAGGCTTGAAGTAAAGAAGTTTGATCTTTGTAATCCCAGATCTGATTCCAGTCAGCAGTAAATTCTCTGTCGCGATAATTCAAATCAAGATTGATCAGCTCTTCAATAATTCCTGCTTTAACGAAGAGTTTCGAGCTGATTTTTGAGTTGAACGAGGTGTTGACCGAATAGCGAATTTGAGTCGCCGCATTTTCTGTAATACGGAAACCTAATTCTTCTTTGGTTTTCGATATTGTGTCCTGTAAAAATGAATTTTTGGAATAGGTTACACCAATTATAGTTTTGAAGTATGATTTTTTGCCCATTCTGATAAAATGTTTTAGACCTGCGATTGCAATATCACTTTTGAAGTAAGAATCACGGGTCGGATTGGCGAATAAATCAGTACTATCGATTTCATCGTGCTTAAAATCAATTTTACTTTTACCGCCTAAACCAAACAAAGTAAATTTTCCGTATTTGCTGTAGCCACTATTTATTTTGAAGGAAAGATCCTGATAGAAAGGGGTTGCGGCCGTTCCAATAGGAATTCCAATCTGTTGTGCAAAGCCGGTGAACGAATAGCGATAGGCAATTAAATAAGAGGAACCTTTGGATTTATTAATTGGGCCCTCGGTGGTTCCTTCTACACCGGTAAGTGCTCCCAACTGAATGGTGTGTTCATATTTATCGGCATTACCATTGCGGAAGCCCAGATCGAATACACCTGCATTAGCATTTCCGTATTCAGCGGGAAAAGCTGAAGTGAAAAAGTCAGAATTTTTGAGGACGTTGGTATTGATGGCGCTAACCGGACCACCGGTTGTTCCTACCGTAGAAAAGTGATTGGGATTGGGTATATTAAGACCTTCTATTCTCCACAAAACACCTGTAGGAGAATTACCTCTGATGACGATATCGTTTCTGGAATCATCGGGTGAAGAGACGCCGGCGAAGTTGGCTGCAAGTCGTGATGGATCAGAACGACCGCCGGCGTAACGATTGACTTCTTCCATGCTAAATGATCTGCCACTTACACTTGCCAGCTCATTATTGGTTTCATTTTTCTTGGTGCCGCTGATAACCACCTCATTTAAGCTGGTAGCACTTTCTTCTAACTCAATATCCAGGGAAACTTCTTTTCCCGCCGTCAGCTGGACATTGGGAATGATGATATCCTTGTATCCAATGTAAGTAACTTTTATGTTGTAACGACCTACGGGAACGTTTACTATTTTGAAATTACCGTTTTCATCGCTTGTGCCATATAAAGACGGTTGGGTGTCAAGTAGTACTGCGTTTGCACCGATTAATGTTTCTTTTGATTGTTTGTCCAGAATACTGCCTTTAATGGTTTGCGTAATTTGCTGCGCATAAACAAAATTTAGTGCAAATAGGCAGCTTGCGAATAGTGTAAATTGTCTTACTTTCATCATGTTTTTTTTTCTTGCAAAGGTATAGCGGAAAAAAATATCATGACTTGATGCAAATTAAGAAAGGAAGTGCAGGTACTTGACTACAATCAAGAAATTTGAGGGACTCAATTGATTTCGATCAATTCCCTTCGATAATCTTCTTTCTGATCCTGCTGATATG
>JBMOJB010000132.1:0-10915 GCA_049316985.1 Saprospiraceae bacterium
TTCCTTTGATTCCATAATAACTGTCTAAAGTATAAAATTAATAAAAAATTTTATTTAGACAGAGTTTATTTTACAGCCTCGCGTCATGCCATACACCCGTTAAAAATGTACACATTAACTTAATAAATTACATTCTTAAAACAACAAAATGAAGAAGATCTTATTCCTCTGTGTGACATTTTTAAATACAGGTTTCTTATTCTCACAGAACCTGACAAATGTAAGCTCAAACTACAATCCCCAGGATTTCTTTTTGCCGACATTTAACCCTACAGCAGGAAATCAATATCGCTCTGCAAACGGCACCCCCGGTTCTATGTATTGGCAAAACAGTGCCGACTATCTTATTCGTGCAACTTTGAGTGAGATAGACAACAGTATTAGCGGAGATGTTGTGATTTCCTATACCAACAACAGCCCTGATAAATTAGATTATATCTGGCTGCAATTGGATCAGAATTTGTTTGACCCGTCATCACGGGGCGCAGCAGCAACTCCGGTTTCAGGTAGCCGGTTTGAAGGACAAAGTTTTAGTCCTGGAGGTTTTAAGATAGCCGAGGTAACGGTGACAGCTAATGGAAAAACCTACATTGTACAACCAGTAATAAGCGACACAAGAATGCAGCTTCGACTCAACAGTCCGATGATGCCAAAGGGAGATAAGCTATCAGTAAAAGTAAATTTCAGTTTTGTAATTCCGGTTTACGGTAGCGACCGTATGGGAAGAATGAACACTGAAAAAGGAGTAGTTTATGAAATCGCACAGTGGTATCCGCGCATGTGCGTATATGATGATGTGGAAGGATGGAATACTTTACCTTATATGGGCGCAGGTGAATTTTACTGTGAGTATGGCAATTTTGATTACTACATTACAGCACCTGCAGCAATGATTGTATATGGCTCAGGCGATTTACAAAATCCGGAACAAGTGTTAACAGCAGAAGAAATAAGAAGACTGGCGCTGGCTGCAAAAAGTGATAAAACAGTTATGATTATCAATGCAGATGAAATCGGCAAGTCTTCCATGCGACCAACAACAAAAGGAAATCTTACCTGGCATTTTGTAATGAAGAATACCAGAGATGTGGCATGGGCTGCTTCGGCAGCATTAGTATGGGATGCGGCAAAAGTAAACCTGCCTTCTGGCCGCAAAGCGATTGCTATGTCGGCTTATCCGACAACAAGTATGGGTGATACTGCCTGGTCAAGGTCAACTGAATATCTAAAAAATAGTGTAGAAATTTACTCAAATAATTACTTTGAGTACCCTTGGAACAGTGCAGTAAGTATTGGAGGGCCGGTAGCTGGAATGGAATATCCCGGAATGACCTTCAATGATTACCGCGAAAAAAAAGCGGGTCTATGGTTTTTAATTTCACATGAAATAGGTCATAGTTGGTATCCAATGATGGTAGGATCCGATGAACGAAAATATGGTTGGATGGATGAAGGTGTCAATACTTTTATTAATCTGAATGCCAATGAAATTTTCAATAAAGGTGAATACGCAAAAGACCCCTTATTTTCTCAAAAAGATTATTTCTCTTATCTCGACATAGATGCTTTACCTAATCGCCATTATCCCTTAATGACCGTACCCGAAGCTATGGGCGCAGGGGAAGGCGAACGAACCCAATACTACAGCAAAACTGCCTATGGACTAAAGTTGCTTCGCAATGTGGTACTAGGAAAAGAGCGGTTTGATTATGCTTTCAGGAAATATACCGAAGCCTGGGCATTTAAACATCCAACTCCATACGACTTTTTTCATTGCATCAACAACGCAGCCGGTGAAGATTTAAACTGGTTCTGGAAAGAGTGGTTCTTTAGCAACTGGACACTTGACCAGGCGGTAACTACTGTAGCCTATGTTGATAATGACCCTGGCAAAGGCGCATTGATCACCATAGCAAACAAAGAAAAAATGATTTTACCTGTTATCGCAAAAGTTATTCAAAGTAATGGTGAAATACAAAACATTCAACTGCCGGTTGAAATATGGCAACGCGGTGGAACATGGACTTTCAAATATGCTTCTAAAAGTAAAATTGATAAAGTAATACTCGATCCCGAAAATGTATTGCCTGATGTAAATAGAAAAAACAATGAATGGAATGACAGTAAATAGCATAAAGATCGCAAGGATGAAAATATAATCAGCTGTTTATCATAAGCTATGAGTCACAAGCGGAAAACAACAATATTGTCGTCTTGTGCCCAACCCATTCTTGTACCTCAGGAACCAGCAATGAAAACGCAGTTGAGTGAAGTCCTGCCTTATGCCTTTGTTTACCTGCCTTTGGAAAGTAGTATGTACTACCTACTCGAATGCAAATACGCACGTCCTTAGCTGAGTATGGATAGGCAGTATTCCATGCATTCATATGAATACATAAAACACTTACAAATACAATACCTAACAAAATGAGACTTCCACCCTACTCCGAATTTCCATGTATTTCAGACGATAAAATAATTTTGCGCGAAATTCAAGTATCAGATCTCAGTGAGCTCATTGAGATCTCCTACTACGACGGAATTCAAGCCACTACGCTGCAACAAGCTGCAGAAATGCAGGCCAGAATAAATACCGACTACCTCACAGACAATTCAGTTCACTGGGGCATTGCCGACAAATCAAATAATAAAATCGTCGGCACTTGCGGTTATTATCGTGGATTTGAAAACGAAGCGGGAGAACTGGGTTGTGTTTTGTTGCCGCAATACCGCGGACAAGGTTACATGACTGCAGCCTTGCTGTTAGCGATTGAATTTGGATTAAATGATATCAGACTTCAGCGAATCCGGGCGATAACCACACGACAGAACAGCAAAGCCATACAATTGCTAGAGAAACTGAACTTTGTTAAAGTGGCAGATCTGGAAGATGATGAGATAGAATATGAATTAAAACAAAAAAATTAATTGATAAAGGGAGAGAAAATATGCGTTTTGCTATAAGCAATTACTGATTTTGGCAAGTATAATATAAAAAAACGTTAAATATTTTGCTTGAGTTAACTTTTAAGATAACTTTGCAAAATGCCAAGAAAAATAATTTTTTACGAACATCATTTTATTGAATTTTACCAAGTTCAAAACGAACAGGTAAAAGAGAAAATTAAATTTGTATTTAAACTAATTAAACAAGTTGAAAAAGTTCCTGAACGGTTTCTTAAGCACTTGACTGAAACTAAAGGTTTGTACGAAATTAGAATAGAATATCAATCAAATATCTATCGAATATTTTGTTGTTTTGATAAAGAAAAAATAGTAGTACTTTTTAATGGTTACAAAAAGAAAACTCAAAAAACACCTCCCAATGAAATTGAAAAAGGACTAATATTAATGAATAAATATTTTAGTGAAAAAAAATAAATAGAATGAAAGATTACAAAAACATAAAAACTTTCGATGAACTTATTGAAGTCGAACACGGTAAAATTGGTACTGAAAGCAGAAATAAATTTGAAGAGAATGCACAAATGTTCATTATTGCGGAAATGCTTAAAAATGCCAGAAAAGAAGCCAATATGTCGCAAGAACAGTTGGCGGATAAGACCGGAACGAAAAAGAGTTATATTTCAAGAATCGAAAATGGAAGAGGAAATATTCAACTTTCCACATTGATAAGAATTTTTGAAATTGGGCTTAATAAAAGAATTGGGCTAACGTTTTTGTAAACAATATGGCTTCATTTTGCTGCACCATACTAAAATCGACGATTTAGCATTGATATTAAATACTGTCCAGCTTTACCGAAATACCAATTTGTCCATCTTCCACCTGCCTTTCTTCATCATTGCATTAGAAAACTCGTATCACTAATGCAAAGCAACTAATGCAAATCCAAAAATTTGATTTTAGTTCTCTTTAGAAATAATATGCTGCAAACCTTTTTTACCTGAAAATACTATTTTTCATTTGATGTATCTTACATTTGTAGGTACTTAAAATAGTTGAAAATGAAAAAGAACCTACTTCGCAACATCATGTACGGCCTTTTGGTCATTCTGCTGGCTGCCCAATTTGTACGCCCTTCAAAAAATAACTCTGGAGATAACACTAAAAGCATCGAAACCAAATTCGATATTCCTGCTGATGTAAAATCTTCCCTTGAAGTTGCCTGCTACGATTGCCATAGCAACCATACAAATTATCCCTGGTATGCAGCCATACAACCGATTGCTTTTTGGCTGCAAGATCATGTAAATGATGGCAAAAAACACCTCAATTTCTCTGTTTTGGGTGGACGACCGGCCTATATGCAAAACCACAAGATGGAAGAAATTGAAGAAATGATCAGCGAAGATGAAATGCCGCTGAGCTCCTATACCCTGATCCATAGAAATGCAAAATTGGATGCCAATCAAAAATCAGCGATCATCAAATGGACCAAAACGGTCAGAGATTCACTTGTTGCACGCTTTCCGGCTGATAGTCTGAAAATGCCCGCAAGAAAAAAATAACAATTGTGTCAATTATCAATCATCAGTTTTTTAAAAACTTGCCTGAACAAATATTATGCGCTAATTTAGTGCCCGAAACATAAATCCTAGCGGAATGTCAAAAAATATAAGTGAATTATCCGGCAGAAAAGGGTTGGATAAAAATCTATTCGAGGAACTGGGAATCGCAGCTGAAAAGACAGGGACCCCTGATGCGGCAGCGTTGGAAAAAATCAGAAACGAATTTTTAGTCGGAAAATCAACAGTTTTTGGGACGGTATCCTTTTACGACTTCTTGAAACCCGAAAATCAGGGTAAAAAAGTGTATATCTGCAATGGTACCGCCTGTATGTGTGCCGGCACACAGGAAGCATTGAGTGCGGAATTACACCAACATTTCGATGCCGCTGAAATCGGCGAAATGTGCTGTCTGGGTCGCTGCCATGAAAATGCGGCTTTTTATTACGATGGTAAAAATTACTCCGGTCAGGATATCAAACAGCTGGATCAAATCAAAAAAGGATCTAATCCTACTACTGAAAAATACCATGTTGCACATATCGGTACGCCGATATTGACGAAACCTTACGGTGAACTGCAGGATTACTACGATATTCTCAAAAAAGCATTTGCTACACCGGCAGATGATTTGCTGGAAGAGTTGAAAACATCAGGTCTGAGAGGTCGCGGTGGTGCAGGTTTCCCGATGTCGTTCAAACTGGATTCCTGCAGGAAAGAAGCTGCTTCACAGCGCTTCATCGTCTGCAATGCGGATGAAGGTGATCCCGGTGCTTATTCCGACCGCTATGTCATGGAACAACGTCCACATGCATTATTGATGGGCATGATGATAGCGGGATATATCGCCGGCGCATCCAGAGGTGTCGTTTACATCCGCGGAGAATATCCGGAATCGGTTCAGATCATCAGCGATGCCATTGAGTGGCTCAGAAAAGAAAAATACCTCGGCACTGACATACTCGGCAGCGGATTCGATTTTGAATTCAAAGTCATCAAAGCGCAGGGTGCATATATCTGCGGAGAAGAAACAGCGCTGCTGTCATCCATCGAAGGACAAAGACCGGAAGTGCGGGTGCGACCACCCTTCCCTACTCAAAAAGGTCTTTTCAACAAACCAACGGTGGTAAACAACGTCGAAACACTGGCTAATTTGCCCTTTATCATGCAAAACGGAGGTGCTGCCTACGCTGCTATCGGAACGGCTAAATCAACCGGAACCAAACTGATTTCACTGGATTCACATTTTAATCGACCGGGCATATACGAAGCTGACATGGGCACTCCCCTATCGACGGTCATCAACGAACTTGGCCAGGGTTTCAAAACTGAAATCAAAGCCATGCACATTGGCGGACCATTGGGCGGACTGGTTCCGGTGCATAAGATAGAATCCCTAAACGTCGATTTTGATTCTTTTGCCAAAGAAGGTTTTTTATTGGGCCACGCTTCAGTCGTTTGCATACCAAAGGATTTTCCAATTATTAAATACCTGGAGCATCTGTTCAAATTTACGGCGCACGAAAGCTGCGGAAAGTGTTTTCCTTGCCGATTAGGATCCACACGTGGTGCTGAAATGCTCGAGAAAGCAATGACAGAAAACTATAAGATTGATCCTGAACTTTTCAATGACTTGATTACAACACTGGAAATAGGCTCTTTGTGTGCACTAGGTGGAGGGCTTCCTTTGCCTGTCCGAAATGCCTTGAAATATTTTGAAAGTGAATTAAAACAATATTTTCAATGAACATACTTCCGATCGATAATATAAAAACCAATGGCGCTGTTGTAAATAATGGCTCAAGTACAAATGGTACCAAGACCAAAGTTGCCTATATCAATGACAAGGCATACGAGATAAAAGAAGGGGAAACCATTATTTCTTTTTTAAGGAGAAATTTTGGAAAAGATGTCGTACCGACACTCTGCGATGCGCCCAACCTAGACCCTTTTGGTTCTTGTCGGGTGTGTAGCGTGGATGTGGCTTTGCAACAAAATGGTCCGGTGAAAGCACAGGCTTCTTGTCATACACCCGTGATGCCCGGTTCCTATATTTATCCGGATTCGGAAAGAATTCAAAAGCTCCGCAAAAACATCGTTGAGCTGGTTTTGACCGACCATCCTCTGGATTGTCTCACCTGTGAGGTGAACAACAATTGCGAGTTGCAAACCGTTGCAGCACGTGTGGGAATCAGGGATGTCCGTTATCCTGAAGGAAAAAATCACCTGGATAGAAAAAAAGACCTGAGTCACCCTTACATGACTTCCGATTTCTCCAAATGCATCAATTGTTTCCGTTGTGTACGCGCTTGTGATGAGGTGCAGGGAGAATTTGTATTGAATATGGCCGGACGTGGTTTTGACAGTCATATCATCAAGAGTTACAATGACAACTTTTTCGGTTCAGATTGTGTCAGCTGCGGTGCATGTGCGCAAGCATGTCCGACATCGGCTATTTCGGATATATTTGAGTCCAAATCGGTTGCGGTAGATAAAAAGATTCGTACGATTTGCACGTATTGCGGTGTGGGTTGTAATCTGGAAGTAGCAGTTTCCAATGGCAAAGTAAAATCTATCCAAGCTCCATTTGACGCTGAAGCGAATGGAGGCCATACCTGTCTGAAAGGCCGTTATGCATTCTCATTTTACAATCATCCTGAACGTTTGCAGTCGCCATTGATCAGAAAAAATGGTGAACTGGTTCCTTGCAGCTGGGATGAAGCCTATGATTACATCGCTTCAGAACTGACCCGAATCAAAACACAGCACGGACCAGATTACATCGCAGGAATTTCATCCGCGCGATGTACCAATGAGGAAAACTATCTGATGCAGAAATTTATCCGTGCGGTAATCGGCACGAATAATATCGACAGTTGCGCCAGAGTATGTCACTCTCCGACGGCTTTGGGGATGCAACGCACATTTGGAACAGGTGCAGCTACCAATTCAATCATAGACCTGAAATATACCGACTGCATCATGGTGATTGGAGCCAATCCGACCGACGCACATCCGGTTACCGGCGCTAAATTGAAGCAGTTTGCCATGAAAGGCACTTCAATTGTCATCGATCCCAGACGTACTGTGCTGGCAAAATATGCAACTTATCACCTTCAGCTCAAGCCCGGCACTAACGTTGCCATGTTAAATATGCTGCTGTATTATATCATTACCGAAGGTGTAGCAGATGCTGACTTTATCAACTCCCGCACAGAAGGATTTGATGAATTCAAAGAACATGTGCTCAGCATGAATATCGACGATTTGTCGAAAATAACGGGAGTTGATAAAGAGCTGGCAAGGAAAGCAGCTTTGGCCTATGCTAAGGCACCCAATGCCATGTCGTTTCACGGACTTGGTGTGACGGAGCATTCACAAGGAACGTATACGGTAATGCTCATTGCTGACTTAGCGATGATTACCGGAAACATCGGAAGAAGAGGTGTAGGTGTTAATCCTTTGCGGGGACAAAACAACGTACAAGGTGCTGCAGATATGGGCTGTCAGCCACACCAGGGCGCGGGTTACATGGATATTACAATTCCTGAATTCCATAACCTGTACGAGGACTTTTATCACGCTAAACTTCCTTTGCATGTCGGGTATAAAATCCCACAAATGTACGATGCCGCAATTGATGGCAAACTGAAAGCGCTTTGGCTGATGGGTGAAGACAATGTTCAGACGGATCCGAATACCCAGCATGTTGTAAAAGCACTTTCTGAATTAGACTTGCTTGTCGTACAGGAAATATTCATGACTGAAACCGCAAAAATGGCACATGTAGTACTTCCTGCTGCCTCATTTCTGGAAAAAAGCGGCACTTTCACCAATGGTGAAAGAAGAATTCAAAAAGTGCAACGCGTCGTAGAGCCAATTCACGGCACCAAACCGGACGGACAGATCATTGTCGAAATCATGAACAAAATGGGTTATGCTCAGGCTGATTATGATCCAAAAACCATGCTCGAAGAAATTTCGCAGATTGTTCCTTTCTTCGCCGGAGTGAAATGGGATGAATTGGGCGACAACGGCAAACAATGGCCGGTATTGAAAGATGGATCAGATACGGAAATCCTGCATATCGATACCTTTAAAAGAGGAAAAGGCAAGTTCCAGATCGCTACCTGGAAGGAAACCACTGAGTTGACCGATAATAAAGTGGAATTCCCATACATTTTGACCACCAACCGCGAATTGGAGCATTACAATTGTGGCACCATGACGCGCAGAACCAATAATGCCAAAATTCTAAAAGAAGATGTTTTGTTGATTCATCCCGATGATGCAAAAAATCATTTTATCACAGAAGGAGACATGGTTTGTATCATCAGCCCAAGGGGAAAAATTGATGTGAAAGCAAAAATTACGACAGAAGTTAAGCAAGGAATTCTATCATCTACTTTCCACTTCCCGGACATAAAAATGAACGATTTGACTTCGAGTATTTCCGACAGTGAAGCGATGTGTCCCGAATACAAAGTAGTGGCGGTGAATATCAGAAAAAGCAAAGGGAAGAAGATAATTGACAATTGACAATTAACAATTAATAATTTAGAATTACGAATTACGAATTACGAATTGACATTTGAACCTGCCTTGCGGCAGTCAGGAAGTGAAAATTGAAAATTGATCATTGATCATTGAAAAAGTAATTTTCAACTTTCAACTTTCAATTAAACTAATTTCAATGAACCGGAGGTTCCACATAATTTGTAGGGATGGATTTCAATCCATCCATTAATAAAACAATAAATTTTGAGTGCCGTAGGTACGGTGCAATTAGTTTCATTGTAGAGGAAGTAAGATGAACTTATTGGCAAATACTTTCAGTTTATCAAAAAAATATTTCTTTTATCAAATTGCAGTGGACATTGCAAAATTTTGAATTCAAATACTTGCACCGTGCCTACGGCACTCAAATTGGGGGGAGGCGAAATATTGGATGGATTCAAATCCATCCCTACAAACCATGCCGAACCTCTGGTTCTTATAAGTTTTGTTGTATTTTAGACCTAATCCAAATTACAAATTGCACCGAAACACTAATTCGCAAACCACCAAAGGTAGTCAAGTTCCTAATCTGCCAAAGACAGACAGGTTCTTAATTCTTAATTCTTAAACTACCAAAGGTAGTCAAGTTCGTAATCTGCCGAAGGCAGACAGGTTCGTAATTCGTAATTCGTAATTCGTAATTCGTAATTCTCAATTCTCAATTCTTAAATCGTAATTCGTAATTCGTAATTCGTAATTCTTAATTCTTAATTCTTTTCTCTCCACAGTATACATTCATCCGGTCTTCCCGCAGGAATCCAATCAGCGTGATATTGTTTTCCTTCGCGAGTTCTATGGCGAGACTGGACGGTGCACCGATTGCGGCAATAATGGGTATGCCGGCCATACTGGCTTTCTGGACCAGCTCAAAACTAATGCGTCCGCTTAGCATCAGGATGTGATTGGAGAGTGGAATAATATTTTCTTTTAGCGCCCAACCAATCAATTTATCCAAAGCATTGTGGCGACCCACATCTTCTCTTAAACAAATCAATTTTCCTGCGGTATCAAACAAAGCAGATGCATGAATTCCTCCGGTAGCATCAAACATGCTTTGCGCTTTCCGCAATTCTTCAGGTAAATGATAAAGTAATTCTGCAGGAACAGTCGGTGTGTCCTCATTTACTTGAAAAACACTTTGTTGCCGAACCAGGTCTATGGAAGCTTTCCCGCAGACTCCGCAACTGGAACTGGTATAAAAATGTCGCTGTAATTTTTCAACATCAAATAGCTTTTCTGCATATAAATCAACTTGAATCGTATTGTATTGTACTGACTCGTCAAAATCCGGATTGGCACTGTATCGTATCGAAGAGATATCATTGTAGGAGAATACTATTCCTTCTGTAAACAAAAATCCAAGCACCAGCTCAAAATCATTCATTCCGGGGGTCCGCATGGTCACACTGATACTTTGATGCTTTCTACATGAAGCAGGGCCGTAAGCCAGCACTATTTCCAAAGGCTCCTCAACCGCGACGTAATCAGCAAAATAATGCTGTGGTTGTTTTTTTCCCAACCGCAGTGTTTCGATTGGTATTACTGAAAGTTTAACTGACATAATATATTTTAGTTAGATGTTTTATGGTTATTACTAAAAAAGCAAATATCGCTTAAAACAGAAAAAAATTAACCAATTGTCGTAATTATTCACATTTTGACAATATTATGTCAGTTTAACAAAAAATTATACGCATAAAATTTGGTTGCAGAAGTGCCCCAACTTAGCTTTGCAAGGTGAAGTAAAAATTTAATATTTCACTAATTAAACACCACTCATTACTTTTTCTAATTGTTTAATCGTTCACCAAATATCTATACAAATGACAAAATTATGACCCGTACTGAAAAAAGTTTACATCATTTTAGGCAATATTGCCAATAAAGTA
>JBMOJB010000133.1:0-10874 GCA_049316985.1 Saprospiraceae bacterium
AGTTATTATTTTTTATTAAATAATTTCTTTGACACACTTTTTTGAACAGACTCTCCTTGGGTACTTCTGCAATATTCCCGGGAACTTAATTTATATTCCCGGGAACTTAATTTATATTCCCGGGAACTTAATTTATATTCCCGGGAACTTAATTTATATTCATGCGGTACTTCTACAATGAGAGTGTACTCAATTTGTTTATGAAAAAAAAATTAATATAAAAATTACAAAATAATTTGGTGATTTCATTTTTTTTTTACATTTACTCAACATTATATTAACAAGTAGAAATTAAACGGATTTAGGTATGAATAAACACTAGAATTAATAAATTAAGTTAGCTGTAGAAACAAAATGATAAAATTTGCTTTTGATTAACGATAATTAGCGCCTTCCAGGATTTGCAGTTTTCTTTTCTAATACACCCACACTCAAGTTGTCACTTCTCGCAGCCATGAACACGCCTCAATTGTAGTCTAAATTATCTCGTAAGTCAGCAAATGTCTTTTGCTGACTTACGACACTATTAACGAATTTTCAAATTCATGGCAATGACAGAATTAAACGCTAAGTAAATTCCTTTTTGTTTTCGTGGTAGCTTAATCTGCGAACTATACAAAAATTATTAAAAATGTACCTCGTTTTCGAATAGCTTCTTGCTATCGCAGAACTACTTATGTATTGATATTAAACACGTTATATCAATTCGTGTAATAACTTCTATTTCTGATTTTGACCTGCTTCAAAATTAGCTGGCATTTGCTATAACTTTTATAAACACTTATAAATTAACATTTTAGTAAATAATTTAAAAGTTCTTTGACATCGTGGGAAATAAAATTAGGCAAATTTATTTTAATCAAATAATAACGATACAGCATCATTATAGCGTCATAATTAACATTGTGTTGATGCTGTGTCAATTTTTCAAAATATTTGTATAACAAAATAAAGCATTTTGATATGAAATTCAATTCTTATAGCATTATAACAAAGAATTGTCCAATATCAACGAAATCATTGGTGCTGAAAAAGAAAATACCAGTTCTTTTTTTCTTTTTCATTTCAACTGTTTTCTTATTAGGACAAGTTTCAGCACAAGTAAAAAAGGGAATCAAGGTATCCCCATATGTTCAGCAAGGGCAGGTCATTTTGCGGTGGATTCCTTCAAATTTCGAGACATGGA
The DNA here is from genome assembly GCA_049316985.1 of Saprospiraceae bacterium. Classification (GTDB taxonomy): domain Bacteria; phylum Bacteroidota; class Bacteroidia; order Chitinophagales; family Saprospiraceae; genus CANHEE01. The sequence continues at coordinate 1,187 of JBMOJB010000133.1, forward strand.
AATTAGCAAACATACAGGGTTACCATGTAGAGCGATATACCATTGAAAAAAACGATGTTGCCTTATCAGATGCAGATCAATATGATTCTAAAGTTATTTTGGAGAATAGACTCCTTGTAGAACCGGAAGCGAATTTTGAATCAATGGCACTGAATAACCCAATGGCAGGTATTGCAGGGGCAGCAATTTATAGTACTGATTTCAACCTGAACACTTCGATTGTAGACACAGGTTGGATCAAAGCAAAAAATCGCGAGTTAGAAAATGAAAATCGCTATAATTTTTGCCTCTATGCCGCAGATCAAAGCTCTGAAGTAGCCAGAGCATTAGCATTAACGCTGGTTGATACCGATGCAAAGGCCGAGGATAAATACATGTACATTGTAGAGATTTACATCGACCCTAGTGAGGGTCCAATCGCAATTGACAAAGGTGTTGCTATAGTATCGCCTGCTGTACTAAGTGAACTACCCGAGATTGCAAACCTTTACGGAGAGGGAGGTAACAAAACTGCTATTTTGCGATGGGATCGAGATGGTGCTGAAAAGAGCTATTCCAGCTTCATAGTACAGAAAGCAGAGCACTTAGCCGGACCATATTCCCAGATAGATGGGCCGAACTTAGTATCGATGAGCAGTAATGCTTCCGATCCTTATATGTACTTTAATGATGTGCTTGCTCAAAATAACAAATCCTACTTTTATAGGATAACTGGCAGGTCACCATTCGGTATTTTGAGTAGTCCTTCTGCTCCGGTAGAAGTGATTGGAAAAGAACCTCCGCTTGAAAATGCGCAGGTGTTCATCACAAGTATCACAGAGCCGACTCCCGGTGTACTGCGGTTGACTTGGACATTGCCTTCAAATATTGTTTCACAAATTACTGGGTTTGACATATATCGAAGTGAATCTGTTGATGGCCTTTTTACTAAAATCAATAGTACACGACTTAGCCCGAGCACTGTATATTTTCAGGATCCTACACTTGTAGGCTCAGCCTATTACAAAGTCGTCACAATTGATGCAAATCTTTATGAAATCTCATCATCAACCGTTCTCGGTCAACTGCATGATGAAACACCACCTGCGAAGCCGCTGCATATAAAATGTTCTGCAACAAAAGATGGAGTAGCAACAATTTCATGGGATAAGAATACCGAAGAAGATCTGAAAGGATACCGGGTATTTTACTCAAACGATGTCAATAAGGGATATGCCCAAATCACCACTTCGCCAGCGGAAGAGAACAAATTCCAATATGATATTGAACTAAATGTACTGACAGATACTATGTTCTACAAGGTTTTCGCATTAGATTATCATGAAAACAATTCTGATTATTCGGATGTGTGTATCATGAAAAGGCCGGATATTATTCCTCCTTCGCCGCCCGTTTTGTATCAGGCATTACCAACGTATGCCGGAGTAAAATTAAAATGGAATAAAAGCTCGAGCAGAGATGTGATCAGGCATGAACTTCAGCGCAAAATAAGCTTTGATGTCAGCTGGGATGTGCTGAATAACACAGGAATATCGGACTACAGCGACATCGCTGTTAGTAGAAATTTCTACTACGATTATCGAGTACTTGCTTATGACGATGACGGCAATGTTTCTAGTTCTGATATTCTTACTGTTCAACCGGTCTACGATGGAGTTACACAGGCAGTAGGCAATGCAGAAGTGCGGACTCCTTTGACGCTCGAAAAAGAAAACGTCGATATTCAAAAGCGATTCAATTCGGACAAGGTAACGCTCAATTGGACTTATCATCAAGGATCAACAACGGAGAAATTTAAGATTTATCGCTCTGGTCCTCATGGAAATCCTCGGAAATTGTTGGCAGAATTTACGGCCAATGATGCCATGTTCCATTATTACTACGAAGATGCGACAGTAGTGAGAGGTAAGTTATACATCTACGATGTCATGCTGTGTGTGGACGGTACAGGATGTCAGGCATATGGTGAGATGCAGTCGATATTGTTCAGGCCAAAAGGTGGAAACAAAAACGCGACAGGCGGATTTAGTTCTACATTGCATACAAATCTGACCAATAGAGCGATATTTCCTTATAGTGAAGCCTTAGTTCATTTTGACATGGGCACTGAAATTGGGGAGGATAAGAACCTCGAAGTTTACCGGAGTCCACTGTACTCAGCACCGCTGCTTTTGAATCGATTAGACAATACGCAAACCAAATGGTTCTGGCAGGACAAGTCAGTAGCAGCAAGAGAAGATTACCTGTACGACTTCAAGGTATGTGAAACCAATTCTAACCTTTGTCGGTGGTCAGAGATGGAGACTTTTGTTCAGTTTTATCCGAAGAATCAATTCAGCGTCATCCAAAACTACCTGCCCAACTATGTGCAGCTTCAGTGGGCAATTGATATTATTCCACCTGGTGCTTATTATATGGTGACTAAGGCTACATCAAAAAATGGCAGCCCAGTTAAGCGGTGGAAAGTATCTGCACCTAATGTGCCGAACGGCGATTGCCGACTTCCGGAAAATGATATCGAAGTAGAACTCGATGGTACCTATTATTACTCCTTGTATTTTGTAGCGGCTAGTGGAAGTAGCACTACTGTAGCGGAGAATATTGAAGTAGCATACTAAAAAACTCATTATTAAAGCTATTGTAAACGACTGATCACCGCTCATGGCGGTGATCAGCAATAAAAATATTAGACAATGAAAAGAATAACAATTATTTTTTGGTTGGTTTTTTTGTTGGTAGATGCTGCGGTATATGCGCAGACAACCAACAACTGCCAACCAACTACACCCGTCTATGTGCAAAAACAGGATGGGACAGGCGAAGAACCTTACACGGGTAATAAATTGGAAACCCTTCAGGCAATTTCGTTAGAATTATTGCATGCCTTCCCGGAGGAATATTGCAATTCATTTAAAGTATTTGATTATGGTTTTTCTCCGATGAGCGAATACAAGAAGGGGAACTATACGGAGGATTTTATGGCGATGAAATCTGAAGCGCATACGCAGGCGAACTTTTATTTAATATTTGCGAGACAGGTAGATGCTGCAGGGAAATGTATAAAGATTTGGGTAGATGTTAATTTGCCGACTAATGGACGATTTGGGTGTTTGAGTAAAATGCAAAGAGATCTAATATTGATAAGAGTTCAAAATGTTGTAAATGAAAATATTACAAATGAAAATTCCGCTTATTCATCTGAACAAAAAGGTATTGAATTTCTTAGATTACAAGTGAAAAATACTATTGATTGTTGTACAAACAGAAATCGAGATGGGTCTTGTACAATCGAATGCGGCACATTTAAAGAAAAGTCAGATATTATCAAACGTAGAGGTTACATATCTCTTAGCGGGCTTTTGAGCGTTGAATCAGATATTTCTGTTAATGCTGCAGTTAATGCAACGGGAATTTTTGATTATGCGAATATTACAATAAATGGAATCAAAGTTTCACTGGAACTTGGCAAGAAATGCAAAAAAGATCTGGAAAGCAATGGGTTGGGTGACTATAAAGTCTATATCTCCGATGGCTGTAGTGATGAAAATAATGAGATTTTACAAAAAATAATCGACGGAGAGAAAATATTTCATTATATATTTGTTGAAAACAACAACAAATATGCCGTTTTTTGCAATACCAATTGCATGAGTGAAAATGTCGGCGATAACGAAGATGGTGTTGTTGTCCCACTAAGTTTCGCTATGGAAAGTTGGTATTGGTTTATCGGCCACAGTCATGTAATTCGTGCAACTGATTATGCTGTTAAGTTTCAAATTCCAAAGAAAGATTTTCATTATACTAGTTTTGAAAGTAGATTTCCAAGTTGTAGTGGAGAACGCAGTCAAGTTTTAGTTCATAGAATCGTGCGAGATAATAATGGCAACACAATTCTTGAAAACAAGAGTATTTTTCGTCAAAGCAAAAGCGGAATAAATATTAATGATCCTAATTGTGTTTGGTACAGATTTAACTTATACTGCAACGACACTTGGGAAGTGCCCTTCAACAATTATTATGACTCAGATGGTCAAATAATATTCTGGGAAGAAGATTTAAGTGATTGTATCATTGATGGAACACCTCTTCTGTCTGGAGGTGCCACCACCTGTATTAAATTTGGAAGAGCAGTTGTTTTGCTTGGTCAGGCAAAAAAAGCGTGGTCAGTTTATACTTTTGTAACAACAGCTAGGAAGAGTTATTATGGAATAACCTTTAGAAAAGTGGCAATAAGGATTGCAGAGCATATTAATAGAGGCAAATCAGTATTCGGAAATATTGATGATCTGGGTTTTATAAAAGATATCCCTGATAAAGATATAGCACGTGGAATTGAGCAATTATTCATAAATTGGGGTCGATCAACAAAAACCATAACCGATCAGATAAACAGCATTAACCCTGCAAGAGTAGAAATTTGGAATATGCGGATAACAAAAGCACTAAATTATCTAAAAAATCACCCTAATAAAGATTATCAAAATTATTATAATCTTCTTAAGGATTATACTGCTCCCGTCAAATGAAAAAAGAGAAATTAATAAACCGCAAAAATCTTAGAAACGGCGACGTTGTATGCATTCCAATAAAAGATTTGGGCTTTGCATACGGCAAATACATCAATGTGGATGAAATCTTCAATATTGAATCTTCGTATTCAAACTTCATGAAATTCTATGTTGGAATTTATCCTGAAAAAATTAGTAATTTGGATCAACTAAGCAGAGAAGTGTTAATACCTCCTACGACAGTCGTTACACATACTGTGGTTAAGAGATTGGGCTGGGAAATATTTTTAAATGAAGAAATTTTTGAAGAAGACAAATTGATACCAGATACGAAAAAGGGTTGGCCTCCGTTTGCATATTATCCGAATGAACTTGACTATGAGAAATGGTTATATTTGCATTTTTTTTCGGGCAAGTCTGGCAAAGAAGTTATGGGAGAAATTGATTACCCAAAGATTAGACATTTAATGTATGAGGGGATTTTAAGTGCGGAATTAATGCCAATCTGGTTAATTGTTGAAAATAATAAATTAAACGGGGAAGAACTTGCAAAAGGCCTTGGAATATTAGGTGATAATGAAACATTTATTTTGAATAGGGAAAAGTATCGACCTTGTTATGCAGGATTAGATAAAAAAACTAGAGATTTCGCATTAAAGTAAAATAAGGTAAGTACGTTAATAGATTTAAGGATGTTTTTGCAAAATAGCCATTTCAACGGATTGCTTTTCAAAATTTTAATTAAATGTGTTTCTTTTATTGTGTAGAACCATGTTATCATTCGTTAACCATAAAAAATTCATCAAACATGAAGAGAACACTCTTATTTTACTTATTATTCTTGTCCAGCTTGTCAGCACTTTCGGCTCAGGGGTCAGTTCTGAGAAAATTAGATTCAATTCCAGGCACTCAGGAAGTTTTTTACAAAGGGAAGTTTCTAGGCGAGCTAAATGACAAACTTTTTTACTTCGCCAACAATGATAATTACCATCCCGTTATCAAAACAACTTCCATTTCTGGCCCCGCTAGTGATGCATCTTCCTTTTCACCTAAAATAAACTACTGCGCTAGGTTAAATTTCTAATTTAACTTTAGTGTTGGGCGTATACTTACGCAGCGAAGCAGCTGAAATCTTGCTTTAAGCCTATCCTACAAACAAAACCATGTAAAACAAATGAGTCGATATAAGATACAAAACCAAGAAGGCGTATATTTTGTCACGTTAACAATTGTGGATTGGGTGGACATATTCATTCGCAAGAGATACAAGGATATTATCATAGAAAGCCTGGATTATTGCCAGCGTGAAAAAGGGTTGACTGTGTTTGCGTACGTTATTATGAGTAGTCACATGCACCTTATCGTCAAAACTGAAGAAGGTCTTCGATTATCTGATATTCATCGTGACTTCAAAAAATTCACAGCCCGACGCATTTTGAATGAGATAGAGAAAGGGGGCTATGAAAGCCGCTGCGAATGGCTCCTACATCGGTTTGCCTTCCGAGGCAAGGAACAAAGCAACCGGCAATATCAATTTTGGCAGTCAGACAATCATCCGATCGTTTTGTATAGCTTACCAGTGGCCGCACAAAAAGTAGATTACATTCATTTCAACCCTGTGAAGGAAGGCTGGGTAACGAAAGCAGAAGAATACACTTATAGTAGTGCTTCGAACTATGCTACTGATGGAGGTGTTTTGGCGGTTACTTTGATTGAGTTTCCTGTAAGTTGGATTGGGTATGTAGGTATTCATTAGTTTTGGGAGCTTTATTATGAGTAGTTTTGCGCTGCTTCGCTGCGTAAATATACGCCCAACACGAAAGTTAAATTAGAAATTTAACCTAGCGCGTGGTTTTTTTGTGGGGGAAGGGGAAGACTTGGCGCCAGCGGACAAATGCTGAAATCACAATTGGGACTTGAAGACCTTGCATCACTTACTGAATCAAAAATTCAGCAAATTGTAGATAACATAATTCTCGTAAAATAAACATATGAAAAAAATTATTAACTATACTGGAACTTTATCATTCGCAATAGAAGGAAATTTGTTAGCGATTGTCCGGGAAAGAACTGTTATTGTGGTCTTTAAGAATCTGTGTTTACAATTTAAAGAAAACACTGAATTTGATCTGCAAGAAATTCATTTAAATAATGATATTGTATGGGTTAACACATTAATCGATGGATTAGGAATAACAGTTGAAGGTCACGTATTGGCAAGAAAACCTTTTTTTATAAAGGGGATCGATTCTGAACATAATCTTTTCTGTAGCTTGGCTCAAAATGGTGCAAAAGTTGATAATGATGGCTTAGTCTTATGGCACGTGCCTGAAAAGTTCTTTATTTTTCTAATAGGTGGTTTCTTTTACTATGTAAAAAATCAAATTGAGTTGGCGGTAATCGCAGCAAGCGGTCAAGAAATTTGGAAATACTTATTGCCGCTCAATTCATATGCTATGGGTGAGTACGGGATAGCTCAAACCGATAGAATTGAACGGATAATTGGTGAATACAATGGTTTAGTTTGGATAGTAACTAATCTAGGTCACTTAATTGGACTATCAATTCAAAATGGAATTGTAGTTCATTACTTGACTGTGCCTGTTAATACACCGGCATCTTGGGGAACTTGGGAAATATTCATGTCTGCGGTTAAAGGAGTAATTGATCAAAATAGTGGTATTTTATTCGGCTTAGATAACAAAACTTACTGGGAATGTAATCTAAATGATCCAGAAAACACTTATCTATATTATGACATTTCGGAAACTTGCACAGCAAATAATATTTCCGCTAATATGGCTGGTTATTACGCTAAATGGCAGGATGATGAAATTATCTTTGGCCAACAGGAATTTGGAACTTATCCTTCCTATGTCGGCATTTTCAACCGTAAATCAAAGCAAATTACATGGACTAGTAGGGAAATGGGTGACGAAGGAATTTTTCGAGGTTTGCGACAAATTGATTACTTAAATAATCGGCTGTACGTTTTAGATGCAGAACAGACCTTACATGTTTTTGAGCGAGAAGGTCTAATCGTTTAGTACTTCTATGTAATTTTAATTCATTCAGAATTCCAGATTTATCTTTTCCATCACATTCATCAACCATTAAAAATTCATTAAACATGAAGAGAACACTCTTATTTTACTTATTATTCTTGTCCACCTTGTCAGCATTGTCCGCTCAGGGATCTGTGCTGAGGAAAGTGGATTCGCTTCCAGGATCGCCTGAAGTTTTCTTTTATGGCAAATTTCTTGGCGAGCTCAATGATAAAATTTTTTATATTGCTAACAATGAAAATTACAATCTGATTTTAAAAACGACTTCAATTTCAGGTCGTGCTGAAACTGTTATTCAAATTTTGGAAGACAAAGCGAAAGTAATTGACTTTGTTGTTCAAAACAATCGAGCCTATTTTGTCACATTGCTCTCCACCACCGCAAAGCTTTGGGTTAGTGACGGCACTGAATTAGGAACCAGAATGTTGCAGGAAACGAAAAGAATGCGGCACTTGAAAAAATGGAAAAATGACATCGTATTTGCTGAACAAACCGGAGGTAGTTATTATCTCAGTCACATCAATTCTTCAAATAACAATGTTACTCACGTGAAAAAATTCTATAGTGGAACAGGAGGTTTGGAAGAAATTACTGTACGCGATACTGCCATATATTTAATCTGCAGGGATTCACTCGGAAAAGATCAATTGGCTGTAATGAATGGAATCCATGGAGCGGTTAAGAGAATTAAAGACCTTAGTGGTTATTTTAAAGACGGATTCGGTAATAATCGCATGACTTGGAGTGATAATAAATTGTTTTTCTTATCAGATAATACAAATTTAATTAATTCGATGTGGGTTAGTGATGGTACAGAAGTCGGCACAATATTGTTGCGGAATAATTTACCGCTAAATTATGGTTTTGATATTGTTGGCAAGCTTGGTGATACGTATAATAATAGGTTCTTTTTTAATGGATTTAATGGTTCGGATACCGAACTCTACGTGTCAGATGGAACTGCTAGTGGTACAAAGACTTACAAAGATTTCTTAGGCGTAAAAATTGGAGATCCGGTTGATTTTAGAAATTATAAGGGTAATTTCTACATTGTAGCCTTTGATCCAACTTTAACCAATAAAAAGTTGTGGAAAGTGAAACCTGATAATTCGATTAGTGAAGTAAATCTTGGAAATATCAAATTTATACGAGATCAAATTTATGTTTATAAAGATTCGTTGCTCTTGGTTGGATACGTAAAAGATCGCGGTACTGAATTGTTTCTATCTGAGGGATCTACTATTAAACCAATCACAAACGGAAACAATGTAAGTGCAGAAGCGCTCATAATTTCTTATTGTTATGTAATGGACTCGACAATCTTTATGCGAGCAAAAAAAGACGATGTAGGTTATGAGCTTTGGGCTTATGGGCCTCTTGGTGAGTTTCGAGCAAATCTGGTCGTCAATAGTTATATTAAATGCAAAGGAAATAGCAACGGAAACTTAAGCGCCTTTGCAGGAGGAGGTAATGCTCCGTATCGGTTTCTCTGGAGTAACGGATTGACTACGGAGAATATTACTATGCTTGGACCTGGGCAATATACGGTGACAGTTACTTCAAGTACAAAAGAAGTAAGGGTTTTATCGGTAACCCTCATCGACCCTCCATTATTTCAAGTTAGTACTGTAGTCAAAGATGCTAATCCGATATTTAAGAATGGAAGCGCAACGATGATAGCCACAGGGGGAGTTCCGCCATATTTTTACAGATGGACTGTGCCGGTTAAGGTAGGCGCTACGCTAGTTGATTTATCGCCTGGGACTTACAAAGGGTTCGTCAGCGATTCTGTTGGTTGTAGGATATCTGTCACTCTTACAGTAGGTGCGAGCACAAATACAAATACAATTAGCGAGCATAATGAAATCAATATCTATCCCAATCCAGCCAGTGAAGTCCTGAATGTTAATCTTGGAAATCTCGAAATAAATAATGCTGAATTGTCAATTGCAGATGTTACCGGGCGAGAAATTGCGCGACAAATGGTTACCGATAAAAATGTTCAGGTGAACATTAGCTCGTTGACGGAAGGAATATACCTACTCCGACTTAGGACTGTGAATCACTAGTGTCCGGTTCACAACTCCCACATATTCAATTGGTTAGAAGTTGTAT
>JBMOJB010000134.1:0-10773 GCA_049316985.1 Saprospiraceae bacterium
ATTTCTGTGTATTCTTATTTACCGAAAACTGTGCATTGTTATTTACCGATTACACCATAATGGAATGTATCTGCAGCTTTTATGAATATATATGAGACTTACTTACATCTTTAATATTGTAGCACTATCAGTAGATATTACGGTTTTGATTGATTTTTTTTATAACTAACATCAACCGACAACGCTCCTAAAGACTGACGAAAGAAACAAAATAAGAATGCCTACACTCAACAATTCAAAGACAAAATTATATAACACATTTATGTTTGTAAGCAACCCTATAAAACCATCGAAAAGCTAATCCACAAGAGGTAAAATTGCTATTTTTTTCAATACGCTTGAAAATCTTGCCTGCAAACTGAAGAATCACCAAAAAGCATCAGACAATCCTTATTGCTTTGCAAATCCATTGCTTCTACAATTTCATCGATGGCAATTAGCCAATCAATTTGTATTTGTGTGTGAGACAGCATTTCATTATACAACTCTCCAATCGAGCTATCCGTGTTTAGAAACTTTTTAAGAGCAAACAACTCACAATCTATAAACAAGTAGTTGTAGAATTCGTTAAGAGGTACTTTAGAATTATCTATATAGCCGACAAAAACTTTACAGCCGTGATGCAATAAATTTTCTCTTAAAACTAACCCTACTTTGCATCCCGTAGTGTAGAAAAAAGAGTTGGAAAAATTTACAGCATTAGTTGGACTGACATAAGTATCATTCTCTGTCAACAAATATGTTCCAGTATTATCACCATGTGATAGTCCAACAAATAAAAAAGGGTTTGAATTAATTGGAACAACTGCAGTATTTACATTTTGTTCTGTGCATTCCAAACCTCTTAAAACAACTGTTGCTGTTTCTTGTGCCAACTGCATAGATTGAAGAAAATCATCATAACTTTCTTCAAAATATTCAGCTAATTCCGAGTCATTATCATCGTATGCTACAACTATTCTAATCATTAATCTTCAATTTTTGGCGGCTGAAAAGTTCGATAGATAATCTCAATAAACTTTTCTCAAAGTCAATTCCTACTAGAGTTTGTTTCCTGATGCTTTCGAGGACTTGGTTCATGGAGTAGCTTCTGCCATCCTTTAGCTTAACTAAAGGTTGATTTCTCTTTTCAGGCGGATGTCTCATTATCCATTCTTCAATAACGCAATCAATTCTCAACTGCATATTTTCAACAGCTTTATCAACTAAATCCAGAATTTGCGTGTAATCAGAAGTAAAACTTTCAAAAGCAAAAAGCTCATTATTGATTAGCTGTTTCAAACTTTCTTCTCCTATATCTGAAATATTGCTGACAGAAGTTAGAATAACAGACACTAAAGAAGTTTGCTCCCTAATTTCTGAGAAAACTTTTATACCTGACTTTTCTTTACCTTCATAAAAATTTTTATCCAGTAAAACTACTATCTTCTGTCCCAAATTATTTAATACATAATCAAGTCCAAGTTGAGAATGCTTATGAAGAATAACATTCTCCTTACCATACTTTAGTTCAAGCATCACCATTATTGGTGAACCTTCTGAGATGTCATCATGGATGACAACTATTTTAACAGGTGAATTATTCATTTTTTAATTTTTAGTGAACGGCAAAGTGATTTTAAAAGTAGCTCCTGGCTCGAATTCACTTTCAACAACTTTAATTGTTCCATTCAGTGATTTTATTTGCATCTCAGAAATATACAATCCTAAACCTGCACCGCCAATATCTGCAGTTCGCGTATTGAACAATCCGAAAATCCATTCTTCATCACCTTTTGCAATACCTACACCATTGTCAGAAAAATAGATTGTAAAATTTTCTGAATCTAAATATCCCGAGCATTTTATTTTCTTTTCCTTATTATTTCGCAGAGCCTTGATCGAGTTTGAAACTAAATTTTGAAAAACATCTTGAAAAATTTGCTTGTTAGTATTAATAACGAAATCATTCTTAATATCAATTTGTAATTCTATGCTTTCATTTTTGAAAACTGTCTCGTATTCCTTTATTAAAAGTTCATTGAGCAATTCCTTAACATTGAAATCTTCGTAGTGCTTATCAGCACTTGCATAACTCAACATAAAGTCGGTTACTTTCAAAAGAGTATTCATCTCATCATAAATTTGAGTTGCATACACATGATAAAGGTTTTCGAATTCCTTTTTCGGATAATTCAATTTAAAGAACTCTCCTAAGTGTTTTACCTTAGCTATTGAAGTTCTTACGGCATGAGCAATCATGGAGGCGAACTCTTGCATTGAAACTAATGATCGGAGAATATTCTCTTTCCGTTCAACATCCTTTTGGAACTTTTTTTGCTCACTAACACTTTGTGTAATTGTTTTTTTTAGTTGAGCAGCTTGTGTTTTCAGCGAATCAAAAGCTACTTTTACTTCAGGCTTTTGTTTAGACATCAATTGTTCAACTTTGTTCAAAGTTGTGGAGTATTGATTTACTTCAAGCCCAGCTTTGATTAGTTCTTTTTCAACAACCGACCTTTTTGCATCTCTATCGTGTTTTTTTATAGCACCAAAAACATCTAACTGCTCAAGAATAAATTCTTTGAGTTCATTATAAGCCTCATTGTCAACAAAATCTTGACGGTTTGTTGCATCAATTATATTAGGGTTATTCTCTTTTGTTATATCGAGAACCCCAATTACCTCTCTTGTTCCAACCTTGTTGAAAATGTCCCTCCAAAGTCGCTTGTCAATTCCTAATATATCTTTCTTTTGGTCAGGTTTAGAATTATATTCTGCAAATGGTGTTGCTATAACCCCATCTCTATAAATTTTAACACCGTCAATTCTTTGATCTCCCTTATAGGCGTTTCTATATTTTGCTTTTGCAGATTCATTAAAAAAGAAGATTTTAAACTTGATGGGTCCGAATTTTTTCATTGGTATCCAAACCTTACTAATAATGCCTTTGATTGCATCAAACTCCAATGATTGCTGTTGTTTATTTATACCATCAAAATCAATTTCCTGAAAATGGGAGAAGAACTTTATGGGATCAGGTTTAACAGGTCTATTTGTGAAAGTTTCAATCTCATTTGAATTCAAGAATATATCAAACGGAGGATTAAGTGGATAAAAAGGAGACACGAGTTTTGAAAGCTCTTTATATAGACGGTCTATATCTAAATCAGTCCATCTCTCACTTACATTAGAAATTATTAGTGAAGTTCCATGTTCCTTTGCATCAGCAATTGTATAGGAATAAACATTATCAATTTCAGTAAACAAGGTCAACTGATTGACTTTTGTTGATGCAACTGATTGACTTTCGTATTCATCCCAATTTATGGTTACATCTAACCAATTCATTTCATTGACTTGCTTCGTATGAATAACCAATCGTTCACCAAGTTTATCGACTGCAAAGCGACCAATACCCTTTTCACCGACTAATTTTCTATTGAATGGTGGGTCAGAATATGGCTTTGCTCTTTTACTATTTGTGCCTACAACCATCCACTTATCTCGAATATCAATAAACGACATCCCTATTCCATTATCAGTAATGATAATTTTCCTATCTTCTTTTTTCTTTGAGGCAACATTTACTAAATCGACTGTTACAGTTGTTGCATTTGCATCGTAACAATTTTTCACCAACTCAAATACTGCAGTAATCCTATCAGTAATGAGTTCACGACCAAGCAGCCTAAAAGTGTTGACATCAAAACGCCAACGCAAATTTTTATCATCATCTAAATTCGGTTTAGTTTTTGCTTCCAATTTCCCTGATATGATTTTTTATGCTTTTTGCAATCGCAACACCCAAACCCACTGGAACGGCATTTCCTATATGACGAGCAATCGTTGGAGCGGAAAATGTTCCTTTAGGGTCAAAAAATTTATAGTTCTTTGGAAAGCTTTGTATCAATGCAGCCTCTCTTAAAGTAATTGCTCTATCTTGTTCGGGATGACCAAAACGACCATTACCAAGACCAGTACAATAGGTTGTCATAGTTGGTGCAACTTCATTCCATTTCATTCTGCCGTAGACACTACGAAAAGTTTTTCCTGATTCTTTTTTATGACATTCAAGCCACAAACTTTCATCCCAATCTCTCCAAAACCCACCTTCCTTTGTTGCTTGTATCCTTCGCTTGTTTAAGTCTGTAAGTTTTCTTGCTTTGTGTAATGCATCAGAAGGGTGCGAAACACCATCCTCAACAGGTGGCAAATTCCCGATTGCATCTTTGACTGTAATATACTTGTTATCCTTGATCGTTTTTTTAATCAAATCTATTTTACCATGCTTTGAACCAAACAACACAAGTCTTTTTCTTCTTTGTGGCACTCCATAATCCTGTGCATTGACAACATAGTAACTAACAAAATATCCATTTGCTTCTAACCTTGTTACAAAATCTTTGAAAACTTTGCCCCCGTCAAATTTCATTAGCAACGGTACATTTTCCATTGACACAATTTCAGGTCCTACTTCTTCAATTAGTTCAGCAAATGAATAAAGCAGTTTCCACTTTTCATCGGTTGACTTTGTTTCGATTGAACCTCTGTGATTATAAATTGAAAACGGCTGACAAGGGGCACAACCAACCAAAATTTTCCGCTTATTTGGGCTAAACATTGCAGAAAGATCATCAGAAGAAAATTCAGTTATATCACGGTGAAAAAATTTTGACTTATTATTTTTTTCAAATGCATATTCACAGCTTTTGTCAAAGTCAACCCCCGCATCAACTTTGAACTTTTGCTTTACAAATCCATGCGTTAAACCTCCAACACCGCAGAATAAATCTACCACAGAGAAGTCAACAAACGAATTTCTTATTACATTTTTTGCCATACAAAAAAAAACGGAATTATGCAGCGAAGTTAGGACATTTTTTTAAAAAACTAACCACAAAAATACACTTGTATTAAGACACAATTTAAGCATCCACTTATATCCACTCACAAAGTAATACTGCATAAAGAGAGTTTGTGTAGGCTCCCCAATTTTAGTACAATTTTAAATTATACAATTTCATTTCGTGAATTATATCTGGTATTGAAATACAATTCGGTTTACCTGATAACTATGCCTTAGCTTCGCAAAACCAGCATATGCTATGCTGCTACAATTTCGGAAAATAATATCAACTATCTTAACAAGAATTTTAAAATAATGTTCAATATATTGCACTATTTCGGATTCATTTTATTACCTTTGAACTTATAAATAATTAACAGCGGGGGCAACGCTTAAAACACTGCAAAAAGGACATGAAACCAAACAAAATTGGACAAGTAACAAAGTTCCACACACCTCTGCCTGACGAAAATCCTAATCAACTTTATGTTGTTTTAGAAATCAACGAAGGAATTGAAAGAACAAGAGCTTACATAAAAGCCTTAGAAACGGACCATACTTTCCCACCAATAAATACTGTATTACTTGACGACCTTAAAGTTGTTGAAGTTGAAACTTGTGATCTTATTACACAAAAGGTAATAATCAGAAAAGCAGATTGTTCACTGATATCTGGAATAGTTAAAGAAGTAATTGAGGAGAAAATAATGCTTGATCTGACAAAAAAAGATAAAGGTATCGATACAAATGTTTGGCTGATCGTACAGGATGAAAATGGCTACGAACATGAAGGAAACCTATTCGTTAATTTACAATCAACTCTATGATTATTGATGATAGTTCAATAGAAACTCAGGTGCGGGATTATCGGCTCAAACTTGGAGAAAGAATTAGATTTGCCCGTGAAGAAAGAGGGTACAGTCAGGAACAATTATCTGAAATGATGAAAATTAACCGTTCGACAATTTCAAAAATCGAGAATGGTAAGTTTAGTATTACAGTTGACTATTTAGCCCGTTTCTCGATTTTTCTTGACTATGAATTTAAAGTAATGGAAAAATAAATCATGGATGTTTTAACACCGGAGCAACGGAAGAGAAACATGCGGGCAATAAAAAATAAAAACACTAAAATTGAAATCCTGCTCGCAAAAGCACTCACAAAAAAGGGGTTGAGATACCGCCGGAATAATGCTCTGATTTTCGGTAAACCTGATTTTACTTTTCGAAGTCTCAAAATCGCTGTATTTTGTGATAGTGAGTATTTTCATGGAAAAGATTGGGAGATTAATAAACAAAGGATCAAAACTAACACTGAGTTTTGGCAAAGAAAAATTCAGGGCAATATTAACAGAGATAAAATTGTTAATGATACATTGTTTAAAAGCGGGTGGAAAGTAATTAGATTCTGGGGAGAGGACATCAAGAAA
This sequence comes from Saprospiraceae bacterium, assembly GCA_049316985.1. Classification (GTDB taxonomy): domain Bacteria; phylum Bacteroidota; class Bacteroidia; order Chitinophagales; family Saprospiraceae; genus CANHEE01. The sequence continues at coordinate 6,258 of JBMOJB010000134.1, forward strand.
AATACTGACTTTTGTGCTGATTCTATTCTAAATGAAATTGAAAAAAGAAAAACTGAAATACAGCACAATAAGGTCAAAGCTTAACATTTTGCCTGAAAAGGACAGTGATAATGGACAGGCGTTTGTAACACATTATATCCAAAATACTGATTCTGAAACTTCGAATTATTATAGGGAATGCGCTTTTGAATATCTAAATGTTATTAAAAATAACCCGATCAATTCAATTGACAAAGATTTCCAGCTTCATTTACCGATCGAATGGGATATACCATTTAATTCTGCAGAGAACCCAAAATTTAAATTTATTGATCTGTTTGCCGGAATAGGCGGGATTAGACTTGCATACCAAAATCAGGGAGGAAAATGTGTGTTTACCTCAGAATGGGACAAATTTGCAAAAAAAACCTATGAAATAAACTTTGGCGAAGTTCCATTTGGAGATATTACCAAAATTAGAGAACATGATATCCCTGACCATGATTTATTGCTCGCCGGTTTTCCATGTCAACCATTCTCAATTGCCGGAGTCTCAAAAAAGAATAGTTTAGGTAAAAATCATGGATTTCTGGATGAAACTCAGGGAACTTTATTTTTTGATGTTGCACGTATTATCAAACATAAACGACCAAAGGCCTTTATGCTGGAAAATGTTAAGAATTTGTTATCGCATGACAAAAAACGTACATTCCAGGTAATACATAATGCTCTAAATGAACTTGATTATTCTGTCTATTACAAAATTTTAGACGGTAAACATTTTGTTCCTCAACACCGTGAGCGCATAATCATAATAGGTTTTGATAAAAATGTTTATAAAGGTCAGGAAAAATTTAATTTTCCCGAGCTTCCTGAACCAAATAAAACTATTGAACAAATTTTAGATTCCAATCCGGAAGGAAAATATACACTGTCTAACAAACTCTGGGAATATCTTCAAACTTATGCTGATAAGCATCGGGCTAAAGGTAACGGCTTTGGCTTTGGAATGACAGATCTAAACGGAATCTCAAGAACATTAAGCGCAAGATATTACAAGGATGGATCTGAAATTCTTATCCCTCAAGAAGGACAAAATCCAAGACGATTAACACCGAGAGAATGTGCAAGGCTAATGGGATATCCGGATAGTTTTATAATACCCGTATCCGATAATCAGGCATACAGACAATTTGGAAACTCAGTTATTGTACCATTAATGGAAGCTGTTGCAAAAGAACTTGTTAAAGCCATCATATAATGAAAAACCTTGTAAACCAAGCGATAGAATCGGTAAATAATAGCGAACTATCTTTTTGCAAATTTATCTCGGCCAATGATGCAGGTAAAACCGGCGGTCATCAGGAAGGTTTTTATATTCCTAAAAATTCAATTCCCTTAATTTTTGATTCACCTGGTATTAAGGGTGAGAACAAAGAAAGATTTATTACAATCAGATGGCAAAGTGATTTTGAAACCGAAAGTAGATTTATTTATTATGGTCAGGGGACAAGGAATGAATACCGACTTACAAGATTTGGACGTGGATTTCCGCTATTAAACGAAGAAAGTGTTGGAGATTTGTTTATACTTAGCAAATTTAGCGGGGATTATTATGAAGGATTTGTTCTTCAATCAGATGATGAAATTGAGGAATTTTTTGCTGCATTTAATCTATCTTCGACTGAAACAAATCGTTTGATTAACAAGAGCAATGTTGTAAGTGCGGAATCAAAACTTATAAATTGTTTTAATGAATATTTGTCCTCAGTAAAAAAAGACTTCCCTACTTCTGTTGAATTAGCAAGTAAAGCAAGAAACTGCTTCAATTATTCATTTGGGGTACAGGATTTCCAAATCAAGGCTAACCCTGATCAATTTTTATTGCACTGGATTGATACTGAATATCAACTATTTAAAGTATTTGAGAATAGCCGTTACCAAGCCAGAATTAATACCCCTTTCACTACAGTTGAGGAGTTAGTAAATTGTGCTAATACAATTCTTAATCGAAGGAAGAGTCGGGCTGGAAAATCATTGGAACACCATCTTGCAGAAGTATTTACTAAGTCTTCACTACAATATGAGTCTCAGGTTGTGACTGAAGATAATAAAAGGCCTGATTTCATTTTCCCAGATTCCAATTGTTACCGAGACATAAAATTTAATACTGATAAGCTTATCTTCCTGGCATCAAAAACCACATGTAAAGACAGATGGCGTCAAATATTAAATGAGGCAGACAGAATCCCTGAAAAACACTTATTTACGCTCCAGCAGGGGATTTCAGCAAATCAGCTGGTTGAAATGAATAATTATAATGTAAAATTGGTAGTGCCAAGTGCTTATCTGACGACATTTCCAAAAGAACATCGTCATTCAATTCTTACACTTGAAAGTTTTGTGTCTTTTGTAAGAAGTAAACAAAATTAATCTCAATATTTCACATTGGTTGTACTTCCAACACCTATCCTACCAATTCTCACTCCTCATGAAAAAGCTCTTCATCATCCTCCTTTTCAGCCTGCTGCTCGGTTGCAGTTCGGGCCGCTATCTGCTGACGGATACAGGCAATGACAGCAAGTATCTGATCGAGCGCATCAGTGCATTGGAAAAGGAAGGAAAAGTGAAGCAGCATCCCCTGCTGGTGATTGATGGCAAGGTGTATGATTACAAAACCCTGAAAGAACAGCCGATCACCCTCAGCAAGGCAGATATCAAACAGATCGACTGCCTGCCGAAAGATGGTGAGGGAGCCACCAACATCTATGGTGAAAGCGGCAAAAAGGGCGTCTTGCTGATCACTACCGCAAAATCAGACGATATAAAAATCCTGTTTTTCATCGGCGACTGGCGTATCAGTCAGGAAGAAGCCGAAAAGATCAACCCCAATGATATTGAGTTCATCAATGTGATCAAGGACAAAGACAAAGTGCGTGCCTATACGACGGAGGATTATGACGGGGTGGTGATCATTACCATGAAAAAGGAAGAAAAGGAATAAAATAATCCCTGGAGTTTCCGCGAAGGATAGGATACATGCCTAAATCGCATAACAAAACACAAAGCCGAAGAAGCTGCATAACCATGAAATCCAAAACAATCTTACTCAGCCTGTTCATCCTTCTGATCTGTTTATCCATCAGTTCCTGCAAAAAAGACAAAGAAACGAAGGCTGATGAGGCGGCATTCTGCGCCTTTGTGGGCGATCAGAATTACGAAGGCACAGGGCAGCTGATTGATGCATTTCTAGCCAGTCTCGATAATGGGAGTCAGGAAGAACAGCTGATCAAACTGAAAGACTGGATGGAAGCCATGACTTGTGTTGACTCAGCAAGGATTGCATGCATTTCCTGTATTGAAACACTGCCTCCGCAAAGCGAATTGCGGGTAGTTTTTATCTCCGGGGCTCGTGACACGACCTTAACAATGGACATCCTCATGTCGGAACCCATGAAATTCAGGACTTTTCATGAATAGAAAATATTTCAGATTCATCGCATATGAAAACCTCAACCCTTATAATCGGTCTGCTCCTTTGCGCTGCCTCCTTATTCAGCCAGAACAGTCTCAGCAAATTTGATTCCCTGATCATTCAGGCCGACTCGCTGTATCAGCAAAAAGAATTCGGCAAATCAGCCCTTGCCTTCTCGGCGGCCTTTCATTTGCCTGACGCGAAGATCAGCGTCAATCACCGTTACAATGCCGCCTGTTCGTGGGCACTCGCCCTTGGCACCGACAGTGCTTTTTACCAGTTGGAATATGTGTCGGCACATATGAACTACACCAATTACGGACATCTGCAATCAGATCCCGATCTGCTGTCCCTTCAGTCTGACAAAAGGTGGAATCCATTGCTGGAGAAGGTGTTGAACAACAAAAAGAAAGCCTTCCCCACGCTGGAATTGGTAGAGGTGAATGGCTACAAGCTCGAAACGATTACCAATGGCATCGAAAACAGGCAAAAAGGGAAGCCGGTCATTGTTTTTGAAAACGGCAGGGGAACCGATTTTGAATACTGGCTTCCGATCATTCAGGAAATGTCGAAGGAAAACACCACGATCGCCTACAACCGCCCCAGGATCGGAGGCTCGGAGGATGATCAGCAAATCCCGACAGTGGATCATATCACCGAAATACTCCGGCAATTGCTGCTCGCGAAAGGATTCGAGCCACCCTATATTCTCGTTGGTCATTCGTGGGGCGGGGCCATCATCAGATACTATACTTCCATCTATCCGGATGAGATTGCAGGTCTGGTCTTCGTCGATCCACACGATTTTGTCAAGAATGAGGGCGGGGGCAGACTCCCCTACCGGCTAATCGGATTAAGCGATTTTCAGATCGACTCACTCTATGCTGAATATGACAAATCGGCGGATGAATATATGGCTCAGGGGCCAAAGTTCGTTGTTGAAGAGATGAAAGCACAACGCGAATTCAGCAAGACAGGCTTCGCGATCTGCAACCGGAATCCCTTGCCCGATGTTCCCGTTCATTTTATCCTGGCCGGCGGATATCCGGTGTATGCCGAACA